>DATGKF010000124.1:0-39371 GCA_035294785.1 Caulobacteraceae bacterium
CCAGGTGGTGACCGGAAAGGTGCGCGACGCCGAGCGCGAGCGCCAGTTCGAGGAGTTCAAGGACCGGGTCGGCGAGATCGTGAACGGCGTGGTGAAGCGGGTCGAGTACGGCAACATCGTCGTCGACCTCGGCCGCGGCGAGGGCGTCGTGCGCCGCGACCAGGCGATCCCGCGCGAGAACTTCCAGGTCGGCGACCGCATCCGCAGCTACATCTATGACGTCCGCCGCGAGACGAAGGGCCCGCAGATCATGCTCTCCCGCGCCCACGGCGGGTTCATGGCCAAGCTGTTCGCGCAAGAGGTCCCCGAGGTCTACGACGGCGTGATCGAGATCCGCGCCATCGCCCGCGATCCCGGCAGCCGCGCGAAGATGGCTGTGGTGTCGAACGACTCGTCCATCGACCCGGTCGGCGCCTGCGTCGGCATGCGCGGTTCGCGGGTGCAGGCGGTGGTCGCTGAGCTGCAGGGCGAGAAGATCGACATCATCCCCTGGTCGCCGGACGAGGCGGCCTTCTTGGTGAACGCGCTCGCGCCGGCGGAAGTGACCAAGGTGGTCATGGACGAGGAGGACGAGCGGGTCGAGGTGGTGGTGCCGGACGAGCAGCTGTCGCTGGCCATCGGGCGCCGCGGCCAGAATGTCCGCCTGGCGAGCCAGCTGACCGGCTGGCAGATCGACATCATCACCGAGGCGCAGGACTCCGAGCGCCGCCAGCGCGAGTTCGCCGAACGTACGCAGCTGTTCCAGGAAGCGCTGGACGTCGACGAGGTCATCGCCCAGCTGCTGGTCACCGAAGGCTTCGCCACCGTCGAGGACGTGGCCTACGTCGATCCCGAGGAGATCGCCGCCATCGAGGGCTTCGGCGAAGACACCGCCGAGGAGCTGCAGGCCCGCGCCCGCGACTTTCTCGAGAAGGAAGCGGCCGAGTACGACGCAAAGCGCCGCGAGCTGGGCGTCGAGGACGCCCTCCTGGACATCGAGGGCGTGAGCCTGCCGATCAGCGTGGCGCTGGGCGAGGGCGAGGTGAAGACGGTCGAGGACCTCGCCGGTCTAGTGCCGGACGACCTGCGCGGCTGGTTCGAATCGAAGGACGGCGAGCGCGTGCGCGAGCCGGGCGTCCTTGAAGCCTTCGGACTTTCCGCAGAGGCGGCCGAGGGGCTGATCATGCGCGCCCGCGTCGCCATGGGCTGGATCGAGCCCGAGCCCGAGGTCGTCGAGGAAGAGATCGAGGCCGAATACGACGAAGGCGACGCCGCCATGGCCGCCGCCGACGAGGAGATCTGACCGCGGCCGAGCCGATGCGCGAGCGTGAGCGGCGCGACCTCGTTTCGGGCGAGGTCATGGACGAGGCGCGGCTGATCCGCTTCGTCGCCGGGCCCGGCGGCGTCGTCGCGCCAGACCTGGCCCGCAAGCTGCCCGGGCGCGGCCTCTGGGTGGCCGCCTCGCGCGAAGCCGTCCGGGCCGCCGCAGCCAAAGGCGGCTTTTCCCGCGCCGCCAAGGCGCCGTTGACCGCCCCGCCCGATCTCGCCGACCTGGTCGAACGCCTGCTGATCCGCCGGCTGCTCGACGGCCTCGGCCTGGCGCGCCGCGCGGGCGCGCTTGTGCTTGGGTTCGACCAGGCGCGGGCCGCGATCGCCGCGGCCAAAGCGGCGTGGCTGATCGAAGCCGCCGACGGCGCGGCCGACGGGCGGCGCAAGCTCATGGCGCTAGCGCGCAACCAGCCCCATCCGCCCAAGCTGTTCGGCGCGCTTTCGTCGGGCGAATTGGGTTTGGCCTTGGGGGGTGAAAATGTGATACATGTCGCCTTCCTTGCGGGGCGAGGCGCCGAGCGCTGGACAGTCGATGTCGAGCGTCTTTCGGGCTTTCGTCCGCTCCTTCCCGAGAGTTGGCGCGAGGAGCCATGAACGTGGGGCCAGGCGGTCCGACACCCGCCCGGCCTCGCGTTTGCCCATGGCTGTGCGAGGAAGGGGGCTTCCCGATCACCGTCGGGCGGCCCTGGTGTTCGAGTTTAAGTAAAGCGAGCGAATGAGCGATACGAACGACGACAATCCGAACCGGCCGGGCGGCGTCCGCACGCCTCTGTCGCTGAAGCCCCGGCCCGGCGCGGCCGTCAGCGCCGGCACCGTCAAGCAGAGCTTCAGCCACGGCCGCTCGAAAACCGTCGTCGTCGAGACCAAGCGTCGCCGCATCGAGGGGCACCCCGCCGGCGGCCAACCTCTGGGCGGACCGTCCGCAGCGGAAAAGCGCGCCACGCTCGACACGCGCCCGCGCGAGCCCGCGGCCCCGCGCACGCCTGGCGCGCCCAACCTCAATCTCTCGGCCGAGGAGCTGCAGGCCCGCCAGCGCGTGGTCGAGGCGGCCCGCGTGGACCAGGAGCGCCGCGACGCCGAGCGCAGCCGCGAGGCCGCGCGCCGCGCCGAAGAGGAGGCCAAACGCCGCGAGGCCGAAGCCGCAAGGGCGCCGCAACCTGTCGCGGAAGCGGCGACGCCGCCTCCAGTGGTCGAGCGCGCACCCGAACCCGTCCGCGCCGCCGCGCCGGCCGCCCGCGCCGAGCCGCGCCCCGAAGCCCCGGCGCCCCGGCGCGACGATCGCGCCTCGACCACCACCTATCGGCCGGATCGGCCGGCCAGCCCCGCCTACGGCCGCCGCGTCGAAGGCGAAGCGCGTCCGGACCGCGGACCGCGCGAGGCGCGACCGGAAGGACGGACGTTCGGCGACCGACCACCGCGGACCGGCGAGACCGTGCGCTATTCGGCGCTCGCCCCGCGTCCGGCGCCGGCGCGCGACGGCGCGGCGCCTCGCGGCCCGCGTCCGCCCGGCGCTGGCCGGCCCGAGCCCGCCCCCGCCGGCCCCGAGATCCAGCGCGCGACCCGCCAGGCGCCGCGCCCCACCGGCTCGCTGCCCGATCGGCGACCGGATGACGACGAGGAAGGCCAGGCCGGGCGCAAGGGCGCCGCGGGCAAGGCGACCAGCCGCGTCAAAGGCGCGCCGCAACGGCGCGAGGGCCGGCTGACCATCCAGGCCGTGGCCGGCAACGACGACGAGGCGGTCGAACGCATGCGCAGCCTCGCGTCCGTGCGCCGCGCCCGCGAGCGCGAGCGCGAGCGGCGCAAAGGCGGCGGCCAGGAGCAGGCGAAGATCGCCCGCGAGGTGGTCATTCCTGACGTGATCACCGTGCAGGAGCTGGCCGGACGCATGGCCACGCGCGGGGTCGAGATCATCAAGTTCCTGATGCGCCAGGGACTGATGCTGAAGATTAACGACGTCATTGATTCCGACACCGCCGAGCTGGTGGCGACGGAGTTCGGCCACACGGTCAAGCGCGTCTCGGAGGCCGACGTCGAGGAGGGCTTCATCGGCGCGGAGGACGTCGACGATCATCTCGTCTCGCGCTCGCCGGTGGTGACCGTCATGGGACACGTCGACCATGGCAAGACGAGCCTGCTGGACGCCCTGCGGTCGACCGACGTCGTGGCCGGCGAGCACGGCGGGATCACCCAACACATAGGCGCCTATCAGGTGCGGCTGGAGGACGGATCGAAGATCACCTTCCTCGACACGCCCGGCCACGCGGCCTTCTCGGCCATGCGGGCCAGAGGCGCGCACGTGACCGACATCGTCGTGCTGGTCGTCGCCGCGGACGACGGGGTGATGCCGCAGACGATCGAGGCCATCAATCACGCCCGCGCGGCCGAAGCGCCGATCATCGTCGCCATCAACAAGATCGACAAACCCGAGGCCGACCCCAACCGGGTGATCAACGAACTCCTGCAGCATGAGATCGTGGTCGAGAGCCTGGGCGGCGACACCCAGGCCATCGAGGTCTCGGCGACCCAGAAGACGGGCCTCGATCATCTGCTTGAAGCGATCCAGCTGCAGGCCGAACTCATGGACCTGAAGGCCAACCCCGATCGCTCGGCCGACGGGGTGGTCATCGAGGCCAAGCTCGACCGCGGCCGCGGCGTCGTGGCCAGCGTGCTGGTCAAGCGCGGCACGCTGAAGCGCGGCGACATCGTCGTCGCCGGCTCGAGCTGGGGGCGCGTGCGGGCGCTGATCAACGAGCGCGACGAGCAGGTGGCCAGCGCCGGCCCCTCCGAGCCGGTCGAAATCCTCGGGCTCGACGACACGCCCGACCCGGGCGAGCCCTTCGCCGTGGTCGAGGACGAGGCCCGTGCGCGCGAGCTCACCGACTACCGCATCCGCCAGAAGCGCGAGAAGACCATCGCCCCCGCCGGCGCCGCTCCCGGCGCGTCGCTGGCCGACATGATGGCCAAGCTTCAAGACAAGCGCGTCTCCGAGCTGCCGCTGATCATCAAGGCCGATGTGCAAGGCTCGGCCGAAGCGATCGTCGGCTCGCTCGACAACATCTCGACCGACGAGGTGCGCGCCCGCATCGTCCATTCGGGCGCCGGCGCGATCAACGAGAGCGACGTGATGCTGGCCAAAGGGGTGGGCGCGCCGATCCTCGGCTTCAACGTCCGCGCCTCGAAGCAGGCCCGCGACCTGGCCGAGCGCGAGGGCGTCGAGATCCGCTACTACGCGATCATCTACGACCTGATCGACGACATCAAAGGCGTGCTCTCGGGCATGCTGGCGCCGATCCAGCGCGAGACCATGCTGGGCAACGCCCAGGTGCTGCAGGTGTTCGACATCTCGAAGGTGGGCCGGGTGGCCGGCTGCCGCGTCACCGACGGCGTCGTGCGCAAGGGCGCGCGCATCCGCACCATCCGCGACGGCGTGGTGATCCAGGAGATGGGCACGCTGCAAACCCTGAAGCGGTTCAAGGACGAGGTGAACGAAGTCCAGTCCGGACAGGAATGCGGCATGGCCTTCGCCAACTTCCAGGACATCAAGGAAGGCGACGTCATCGAGTGCTTCACCGTCGAAGAGATACAACGCGCGCTCTAGCCGCCGGCGTTCTCGCCCTGGCCCTGGCGGGCCTGCCCCAGGCGGCGTCCGCCCAGGGCCCGTCGCACCTGATCCCAGGCGCCGGGGACTGGACCCTCACCACCGTGACGAACGGCGGCTGCTTCGCGCGGCTGGCGGGAAACCAGGTCGACAGCATGCTGATGGTGAACCGCGACGCCAAACCCGTGCTCGCCGTCGGCCGGCCGGACTGGAACTTCAGCGCCGGTGACGTCAGCGCGCAGCTGCGCATCAACGGCGGCGCACCTCACGCGCTGACCGCCAGCCCGGTCGGCAACATCGTGCTGGTGGTGATCGACGACGACCTGAAGAGCGCCGTGCTCAACGCCACCAGCCTGACCTGGACCCTGCCGAACGGCCGCTTCTCCGCCTCGGTGCTGGGGATCGGCAAGGCGTTCAAGGCGGTGGTCCCGTGCGGCCTCGCCGCCGCCAAGGCCGTGCCGCCCGCAACCGCGCCAGGCCCCTGAGGCGCCAGCCGCTAAGGGCCGCCCTGAGCGGCGTCGCGGCGGGGGTATGATCCTCATCAGCGATCGGGTCGTTAGCGCTGACGGCCCGCATCGTCAGTCCAACGTCGGAGCGAACGGCCGGCGAAGCTTGGGTGGGACAGCGCCCCACCTGACGCCCCGCCGGTCTCCCAAAAGGCGAAAGCCCTGGCGCACCGGCAAGGATGGCCGCGGTCCCTACTGCTGCTTCCTGCTCCTGCCCACCAAGCCGCGGCCATTCTTGCCCGTGCGCCAGTCGCCGCTGCGCGACTGGCGGCGAACGCGCGCGCCTACGCCGCCGTGGTGATCGCCTCTTCGACGTCGCGCAGACGATCCTTGCCGAAGTAGAGCTCATCGCCGACCAGGAAGCTCGGGCTGCCGAACGCGCCGGCCTCAAAGGCCGCGTTGGTGTTGTCGAGCAGCGCCTGCTTGACCTCGGGATCTTCGGTCGCCGCCATCAGCGCCTCGGCGTCGAGGCCGGACTCCGTGAGCGCGGCCGCGATCACCTCCGGATCGTCCATCTTCTTCGGCGCCTCCCACATGTGGTGGTAGACGGCGTCGACGTAGGGGGCGAACACGCCTAGCCGCTGCGCGCCCACGGCGCCGCGCATGATCTTCAGCGTGTTGACCGGGAAAAACGGGTTGCTCCTGTAGTCGGTCAGGCCGTGGCGCTCGACGAAGCGGCGCGTCTCCAGCCCCTCGTAGGCGAGCTTGTTCTTGATGTCGGCGAAAGCCTCGGCCGGCGAGCGGTTGCCGGTAAGCTTGAAGAGGCCGCCGAGCAGCACCGGCACATATTCGAACCGCGCGCCGGTGCGCGCCTCGATCCCGGGGATCACCTTGTGGCTGAGGTAGGCGTTCGGGCTGCCGAAATCGAAGAGGAAGCGGACATCCGCCATCACCAGGTCTCCCCATAGGGCCGAAGGTCGAGTTCCTGCGTCCAGCCATCGCGCGTCTGCTGGTGCAGCGTCCAGTAGGCCTCGGCGATGGAGGCGGGTTCCATCAGCCGTCCTGGCTCGATGTTGTCGGCCGCCTCCGGTCCGCGCGCTGCGGCGATGCGGCCGCGCACGAAGGCGGTGTCGACGCCGGAGTCGATGACGAGGTGGGCGACGTGGATGTTCTGCGGTCCGAGTTCGCGGGCCATGGATTGGGCGAGCGCCCGCAGGCCGAACTTGGCCGAGGCGAAGGCCGCATAGCCTTTGCCGCCGCGCATGGAGGCCGTGGCGCCGGTGAAGAAGATCGAGCCTTGCCCATGCTTCAGCATGATCTTCGCCGCCTCGCGGCCGGTGAGGAAGCCGCCGTAGCAGGCCATCTCCCAGACTTTGCGGAACACCCGCTCTGTCGTCTCGGTGATCGGGAAGTTGACGTTGGCGCCCACGTTGAAAACGCAGACCTCGAGCGGCGCCGTGGCGTCGGCCTCGGCGAGAAAGGCGGTGACCGCCTCCTCCGAGCGCGCGTCGAGCGTGCGCGCCTCGCAGCGGCCGCCGGCGGCCTCGATCTTGGCCTTCAGCGGCGCGAGCTGGTCCCCGTTCCGCCGGCCGGCGAAGACGAGGTAGCCTTCCGCCGCGAACCGCTCCGCGATCGCAGAGCCGATGTAGTCTCCGGCGCCGACCACGGCGACGCTGGCGTTGCGCTCTGGCATCGAACCCTCGCCCCTTTGCCCTTAGAAAGTCGATATCGGCACGCTAAGGTGCGCCTGCAACGGCGGCGAGGCCGCAAGAAAACAGCGATCGATGCGACCTTTTCTGGCGCCGGCGGCGGCGGCCGCCCTCCTGGCGATGCTGGCGACGGCTCCTGGCGCCGACGCGGCGACGCGCATCTACTCCTACGACTCGGCCAACAAGACCACCGAGGACATGACCGAGCAGGGCCTCACCTTCATCTTCCAGAAATCGCTGCTGTCGACGCGCGTCGAGCGGGTGCTGGAGACCAACGACATCGGCCAGGCCGATGTGCGGCCGGCCAGCCAGTCCGACCTCGGGCCCGGCGGGCTCGGCGCCCTGATCGGCGGCGCGCGCGAGCGCGACCTCTACGAGATCCTGCCGCGAGGCGACGGCCGCGCCCTGATCGGCGCCTTGTGTCCTGGGGCCGACCGCGTCTGGCTGGCGTTTGGGCCGCTCCGGCCCGACGAGCCGTTGCGCATCCACGCGCTGGGGCGCGATCCGACGACCGGGCGGAGCCGCCTGTGCGTAACGCTCGACTACAATTTCCACGGCCAATGGGCGCTCGCTCCGCCGCCGCTGCCGCAGCCCGACCGCAGCGATCGCTTCAACGATGCCCCGACCAACCGGCGCTACTGACCGCGCCCGCCGCGCCGGCGGCTGGCTCGCGCTCGCCGCCCTGGCCGTGCTGGCGGCTTGCGTCAGCCCGCAACAGCTGACGGCGGCCAGCGACGTCCACGCCTTCCTCATCTCGATCCGCGACGCCGATCGCGCGACCTTCGACGCCCACGTCGACCGCTCGGCGCTGAAGGCGCAGCTTGCCGGGCGGCTGACGGCGGAGGCGGCCAGACACGGCGACACGGCGGCGGCGCTCGCGGCGGTCCTTGGACCGACGATCGTCGACATAGGCGTCGACAACCTGGTGCGGCCTGAGGTGTTTCGCGCCGTCGCCGAGCAGCTGGGCTATTCGCCCGACAAGCCGATCCCCGGCGTCGTCGGCATCGCACAGGCGCTGAAGCCGATCGACGGGACGCACGTCTGTGTGATCACCAAGCGCGACGGGCCCTGCCTCTTCACCTTCGCCGACGAGGGCGGCGTCTGGCGGCTGACCGCCTTCGACGGCGACCTCGGCCAGCTCGTGCGTCAGCGACGCCGCTAGCTGCGGCTGCGGTTGGCGAGAGGCGCCGCTGGACTTGCGCGACCGGCGCGGATAGTGAGCCTGCCCTTCTCGCCATGGCCCGCCCCTTTCCATCCGACGCCCGTCTGGGCGCAATCCGCAAGCCGCAAGGCCCGAGCCAGCGGCAGTTGCGCGCCGGGGAACTGGTGCGCCACGCCCTGGTCGAGATTCTGCGTGACGAACCGCTGGCTGATCCCGCGCTGTCCGGCGTCTCGGTGACCCTGAGCGAGGTGCGCATGTCGCCGGACCTGAAGCATGCGCTTTGCTTTGTCGAACCACTGGGCGGCGCGCACGCGCCGGAGGTGACCGCCGCCATGAACCGCGCGGCGCGTTTCCTGCGCGGGCGGCTGGGACATGCGGTCGATCTTCGCTTCACACCGGCGCTAAAGTTCGTGCACGACGAGAGCTTCGCCGAGGCCGAGCGCATCGAGCGGCTGTTGCACGACCCGAAGGTGGCGCAGGACCTCGACCCAGACGATGGCGCGCCGACGTAAGGGCCGGCCGGTCTCCGGCTGGGTGGCGCTGGACAAGCCGGAGGGGTTCGGCTCGACGCAGGCCGTCGGTCGTGTGCGCCGCGCGTTCGACGCCCAGAAGGCGGGCCATGCCGGCACGCTCGATCCGCTCGCCACCGGCGTCTTGCCGATCGCGCTGGGCGAGGCGACCAAGACCGTCTCCTTCCTCATGGACGCCGACAAGGCCTATCGCTTCACCCTCGCCTGGGGGACCAGCACGGCCAGCTTCGACCGCGACGGGGCGGTGACGGCGACCTCGGACGTCCGCCCGCCGGCCGAGGCGGTCACCGTGGCGCTGAGCGCTTTCGTCGGCGAGATTCTCCAGGTCCCGCCAGCCTTCTCCGCCGTGAAGGTGGATGGCGAGCGGGCTTACGATCTGGCCCGCGCCGGCATCGCGGTGGAGCTCGCGCCGCGCGGGGTGGTCATCCACTCCGCCGGGGTGATCGGATCGCCCGACGCCGATCACGTCGAGATCGAGATCGCCTGCGGCAAGGGCGTTTACGTGCGCAGCCTCGCCCGCGACCTCGCCCTGGCGCTTGGCGCCTGCGGCCATGTCACGGCGCTGCGGCGCACGCGCGTCGGGCCCTTCGTCGCGCAGAACGCCGTCGCCCTGGAAACGTTGGAGGATTTGTGCGATAGGGGCGCCGGCTTGGAGGTCCTCACTCCGGTCGAGACCGCGCTGGACGACATCCCGGCGCTGGCCGTGACCAACGAGGACGCCTTCAGGCTCTCGCAAGGGCGACCGATCGTTCTGCTTCCCAGACAGGTCGAAACGCTGAAGGCGCGGCTCCTTTCCCCAGATGGGGAGGGCTTCGCGTCACGCACCGTTTTGGCGATGGGGTCCAGCGGACCGGCGGCGATCTGCGAGATGCGGGCCGGGCAGCTTCGCCCGGTGCGCGTGTTCAACCTTTAGAGAGACGGAGACCCCGATGTCGATCACCACCGACCGCAAGGCCGAGCTCATCAAGACCCACGCGCGCGGCGACCACGATACCGGGTCGGCGGAAGTGCAGGTCGCGATCCTCTCCGAGCGCATCGCCAACCTGACCGAGCACTTCAAGACGCACAAGAAGGACAACCACTCGCGCCGCGGCCTCCTCAAGCTGGTGTCTCAGCGCCGCAGCCTGTTGGATCACCTGCGCGTCTCGGACGCCGGCCGCTATCAGGCGCTTATCGAGACGCTCGGCCTGCGCCGATAGTTTTCGCCCGGCCGGAATGGGCCGATACTGGACGTCAATAGATTCGTTCGCGGCCGAGACGGGCCGGCGGCGAGATGGAGCGGGGCAAAGCCTCCGCGTTACGCCCGAGGGCCAAAAAGGAAGGTCCTCATTTCCGCCCGTCATTTGGATGAGGACTTCGGATCCGCGAAGAGAAAGCCGTTCCGCCCCCTGTCCGTGAAGCCCGAGGAAATGGGTCCTCGGCGCTCTTAGAGAAAGAACCAACCACAATGTTCGATATCAAACGCAAATCCATCGAATGGGGCGGGCGCAAGCTGACGCTCGAAACCGGCCGCATCGCGCGGCAGGCCGATGGGGCGGTGCTAGCCACCTATGGCGAGACCGTGGTGCTGGCCACCGTGGTGGCCGAGAAGGCGCCGAGGCCCGGCCTCGACTTCTTCCCGCTGACCGTGAACTACCAGGAGAAGACGTTCGCCGCGGGCAAGATTCCCGGCGGCTTCTTCAAGCGCGAGGGACGCCCCTCGGAGAAGGAGACGCTGGTCTCCCGCCTGATCGACCGTCCGATCCGCCCTTTGTTCGTCAAGGGCTTCAAGCATGAGACCCAGGTGGTCGTGACCGTGCTGGCGCACGATCTGGAGAACGATCCGGATATCGTCGCCATGGTCGCGGCCTCGGCCGCCCTGACCATCTCCGGCGTGCCCTTCATGGGTCCGATCGGCGCGGCCCGCGTCGGCTTCATCGACGGCGAATACGTGCTGAACCCCACCCTCGACCAGCTGGGCGAGGGCAACCGCATGGACCTGGTCGTGGCCGGGACCCAGGACGCGGTGATGATGGTGGAATCCGAGATCCAGGAGCTCACCGAGGAGCAGGTGCTGGGCGGCGTCATGTACGCCCATCGCGGCTTCCAGCCGGTGATCGACGCGATCATCGAACTGGCCGAGCACGCGGCGAAAGACCCCTGGGACTTCGAGCCCGAGGACATCAGCCACCTGATCGCCCAGATCAACGACGCCGTCGGCGACGACCTGAAGGCCGCCTACAAGCTGCCCGGCAAGGAAGAGCGCCACGCGGCCCTCTCCGCCGCCAAGGCGAAAGCGTCGGCGCTGCTGGTCAAGTCCGACGCCAACCCGGACGGGCATGACTCGTCCAAGTTCGGCGCGGCCTTCAAGGAGAGCGAAGCGGTGGTTCTGCGCCGCGACGTCCTGAAGACCGGCAAGCGCATCGACGGCCGCGATGTCTCGACCGTGCGTCCGATCGTGGCGGAAGTGGGCGTCCTGCCCCGCGCCCACGGCTCGGCGCTGTTCACCCGCGGCGAAACCCAGGCGCTGGTCGTCGCCACGCTGGGCACGGGCGACGACGAGCAGTTCATCGACGCCCTGGAAGGCACCTACAAGGAGGCCTTCCTGCTGCACTACAACTTCCCGCCCTACAGCGTGGGCGAGACCGGACGTATGGGCGCGCCCGGCCGTCGCGAAGTCGGCCACGGCAAGCTCGCCTGGCGGGCGGTGCGGCCGATGCTGCCGTCGAAGGAAGCGTTCCCCTACACGATCCGCCTGGTCTCCGAGATCACCGAGTCGAACGGGTCGTCGTCGATGGCCACGGTTTGCGGCTCGTCGCTGGCGCTGATGGACGCCTCGGTGCCGATGGCCAAGCCCGTCTCGGGCATCGCCATGGGCCTGATCCTGGAGCCGGACGGCTACGTCGTCCTCTCCGACATCCTCGGCGACGAGGACCATCTGGGCGACATGGACTTCAAGGTCGCCGGCACCGCAGAGGGCATCACCTCGCTGCAGATGGACATCAAGATCCCCGGCATCACCGAGGAGATCATGCAGAAGGCGCTGGCCCAGGCGCACGATGGCCGCATCCACATCCTGGGCGAAATGGCCAAGGCCATCTCCGGCGCCCGCGAGGAGCTCTCCGTCTACGCGCCCAAGATCGAGACGCTGACCATCCCCACCGACAAGATCCGCGAAGTGATCGGCACCGGCGGCAAGGTGATCCGCGAGATCGTCGCCACCACCGGCGCCAAGGTCGACATCAACGACGACGGCGTGGTCAAGGTCGCGGCTTCCGACCAGGCGAAGATCAAGGCGGCGGTCGACTGGATCAAGTCGATCACCTCCGAGCCGGAGGTGGGTCAGGTCTACGACGGCAAGGTGGTCAAACTGGTCGACTTCGGCGCGTTCGTGAACTTCTTCGGCGCCAAGGACGGACTGGTGCACGTGAGCCAGATCGCCAACGAGCGCGTCTCCAAGCCATCGGACGTGCTGCAGGAAGGCCAGATGGTCAAGGTGAAGCTGCTGGGCTTCGACGACCGCGGCAAGGTCCGGCTCTCGATGAAGGTGGTCGATCAGACCACCGGCGAGGACCTTTCGAAGAAGGAACAGGTGGCCGAGCCCGCCGAGTAGGCGCTAAGACGGCCACGCCTTTCCGGGGCCCCTTTTCCAGGCCGGAGAAGGGGCCCTTTTCTTGCCCAGGAGTCGGCCCGCCCGTGACCCGCATCCTCGTCTATGAGACCGCCTTTCGCCGCGTCGAGCATCGCCTGCCGAAGAGCGCGGCCAAGGCGACCTTCCTGATCCTCGACTCGGCCGGCAAGATTCACGAAGGCGAACGCGAGCTGACCAGCGACGAGGCGGCGCCGGACGCCGGCTGGATGAGCGTCGAGATGTTCGGAAACCCGGCGGCGCGCGAGTGGTTCTCGGCGCTGCTGAAGGCCGAGACGCTCGCCTGGGTGCAGAGCGCGGCGGCCGGCTTCGACGATCCGGCGTTCAAGCGGCTTGTGGCCAAGGGCGCGCGGCTGACCACCAACAACGCCCAGGCGGTGAGCATGGCCGAGTACGTTCTCTGGGGCGTGCTGGACCACTTCCAGCGCGGGCCCGAGCGGCGCGCGGCGCAAAGCGCTGGCGAGTGGGCGAGGCTCCGTTACCGCGATGTCGCCGGATCACGCTGGCTGATCGTCGGCTTTGGCGCGATCGGCCAGGCGGTCGCCGTTCGGGCGCACGCCTTCGGCGCCCACGTCACCGGCGTCAGACGCAGCGCCCAGCCTCACCCGGCCGCCGACGCCGTGGCGACGCCGGACAAGCTCGCCGCGCTGCTCCCCGAAGCCGACGTCGTGGTGTTGGCCGCGCCGCTCAGTTTGGAGACCGCCTCGATGGTCGACGCGCGCTTCCTGGCGGCGATGAAGGCGCATTCGGTGCTGGTCAACGTCGGGCGTGGCGGGCTGATCGACGAGGCCGCGCTACTGGCGGCGCTCGATACGGGCAAGCCAGAGCACGCCGTGCTCGATGTTTTCCGCACCGAGCCGTTGCCGAAGGACAGCCCGTTCTGGAAACACCCGCGCGTCAGCCTGACCGGTCACGCGTCCGCCATCGGCTCTGGCCTCGCGGGGCGGGGCGACGCCCTCTTCCTCGACAATTTGGATCGCTACCTGACCGGTCAGCCGCTGGTGAACGAGGCGAGGCGCGAAGACGTGCTGGCCGAGTAGGCCGCTGCTTCAGGCCTTCTTCCAGAACGCCCCTTCGCGCAGGACGTAGCGGTTGGGCAGCTCCTTGCGCCCGGCTTCGACATAGCCCAGGCCGCTCATCAACTCGGCGGTCAGCGCGTGTGCGGTCGCCAGCGCCGCGTCGTTGCGCCGGTAGTCCAGCCCCAGCGCCTGGTGGAAAAGGACGTCGACTCCGGCCACAGCCGGCAGGCCATCGAGGGTCGCCTCGATGCAGGCCGAGCGCGCTTCGCGCGAGGCGGCGATTTCGCGCATGGTGGCCAGCACCGGATCGCCTTCGGGCAGCCGGCCGGGGTCGTCGTAGGGAAGCCCCAGGCGTTCGATCTCGCGCGCGAGCTGGTTGCCGTCCGCGGTCTTTAGGCTCCGCGCGCGCTTCCAGATGGCGTAGCGTTCCTGGGGGCTGCGGGCGGCGAGCTTCGAGCGCGTCCAGCCGCCGATGAAACGTTCCTCTTCCATGGCGCGCCTCCTCTAGCGCGGGTCGCCGGCGCCGGTAAGACGCAAATCGGCGCCTGCAATTTCGCGCGTCGAAGTAAACGGCCCTTAACCTTCATCGCGATTAGTGGGCGGAGAGATTTTTCCCACCAGAGGATCGCGATGGCCAGAATGGCGCGCAGGTCGGCTGTCGCGATCGCGGCGCGAAGCGCCCACGCCGGCTGGACCAATCCCGTGGTCGCCCGGCTGCGCGGCGCGACGGTCGCCGCGATGGGGGTCGCGCTGATCGCGGCGTTCGCCACCTACAGCGTCACCGATCCGAGCCTGGACGTCGCCTCGGGCGCGCGCCCACGCAACCTGCTTGGCGGGCTGGGCGCCGACGCGGCCGACCTCGGCCTGCAGACGCTCGGTCTGACCGCATGGCTGCTGGCCGGCCTGATGATCGTCGCGGGAGCGACGCGGGTGATCGCGCGCGATCCGTCGAAGTCGCGTGGCCGGCTGCGCTGGCGGGCCTTCTGCGGGGTGGTCGGCGCGCTCACGCTGGCCGGCATGCTGGCCGCCCCACCGGCGCCGGCGAGCTGGCCGATGGCCGGCGGGCTCGGCGGCGTGCTCGGCCAACTGGTGCTCGACCGCCTCGCCCATCTGCTGGCCCAGGCCCACCTGCCGGCCGCCGAGCCGATCGCCGCCGCGCTGCTGGGTCTCGTCGGCCTGACCGGCCTTGCCCTCGCGCTCGGCCTGCACAAGCTCGATCGGTCCTGGGCGGCCAACCTCTTCGCCCGTAACGCCGCCGAGGCCCCCGCGGCCGCTCCGGCCATCCGTCAGCGGCGCGCGTCCCCCGCCGCGGTTCGCGGCGAGCAGGGCGAGGCGATTGAAGCGCCGATGGCGCTGGCGGTGAAGCCGCCGCGCGCGCCGCCACCGCTGTCGCCGCGCGAAGCGCGGGAGAACCAGGGCGCTTTCGACTTCGCCCAACCGACCGGTTTCCGTCTGCCGGAGCTGGCCATGCTGGCCAAGCCGAAGCCGCGCTCCAACGCGTTCGACGAGGCGGCGCTCAGGCAGAACGCACGGGTGCTCGAAAGCGTGCTGGCGGAATTCGGCGTGCGCGGAACTGTCGACCAGATCCGGCCCGGCCCGGTCGTCACCCTCTACGAACTCTCGCCGGCCCCGGGGGTGAAGTCGGCCAGGGTCGTGGCGCTCTCCGACGACATCGCCCGGTCGATGAGCGTCGCCGCCTGCCGTGTCGCGGTTGTCCCCGGCCGCAACGCCATCGGCATCGAGCTGCCGAACGCGCATCGCGAGACGGTCTATCTGCGCGACCTTCTGGCCTCAGCCGAATACGAGAAGAAGACCCAGATCCTGCCGCTGGCGCTGGGAGAGACGATCGGCGGCGAGCCCTACGTCGCCGACCTGACGAAGATGCCGCACCTGCTCATCGCCGGGACCACCGGCTCGGGCAAGTCGGTGGGCGTCAACGCCATGATCCTGTCGATCCTCTATCGCCTGCCGCCCAGCCAGTGCCGCTTCATCATGATCGACCCGAAGATGCTGGAGCTCAGCGTCTACGACGGGATCCCGCACCTACTGGCGCCGGTGGTCACCGATCCGAAGAAGGCCGTCGTGGCGCTGAAATGGACGGTCAGGGAGATGGAGGACCGCTACCGCCGCATGTCGAAGATCGGCGTGCGCAACGTCGCCGGCTACAACGAGCGCGCCGTCGAAGCGCTGAAGCGTGGCGAGCACTTCGTGCGCACGGTGCAGACCGGCTTCGACGAACAGAACCGTCCCATCTACGAGGAGGAGAAGCTTCGTCCCGAGCCCATGCCTTACCTGGTCGTCGTCATCGACGAGATGGCCGACCTGATGCTGGTCGCCGGCAAAGACATCGAGGGCGCGGTCCAGCGCCTGGCGCAGATGGCGCGCGCCGCCGGCATCCATCTGGTCATGGCCACCCAGCGGCCGTCGGTCGACGTGATCACCGGCACCATCAAAGCCAACTTCCCGACGCGCATCAGCTTCCAGGTCACCTCCAAGATCGACAGCCGCACCATCCTCGGGGAGCAGGGCGCCGAACAGCTGCTCGGCCAGGGCGACCTGCTCTACATGGCCGGCGGCGGCCGCATCACTCGCCTGCACGGCCCCTTCGTCTCAGACGGCGAGGTGGAGGCGGTGGCCCGCTTCCTGCGCGGCCAGGGCGAGCCGCAGTACCTGGAGGACGTGACCGCCTCGCCCGACCTCGACGATGACGGCGGCGGCGACTTCGGCGGCGACGGCTCGGGCGACGACCTCTACGACCGGGCGGTGGCCGTCGTCACCCGCGACCGCAAGGCCTCGACCAGCTACATCCAGCGCCGGCTGCAGATCGGCTACAACCGCGCCGCCTCGCTCATGGAGCGGATGGAGGACGAGGGCGTCGTCGGCCCGGCCAACCACGCCGGCAAGCGCGATATTCTCGCCGGCCCGCCCCCGGGCTAGGAACGGCCAAAGACTCGCCACCTTGGCGGGCGAAAGGACGCGCCATGCCAAGCCTCCGCCTTGCCGCCATCGCCGCCGCGCTGGTCGCAGCCGCCGCAACCGCCGGAGCGCGCGCCGCGCCGGCCCTCTCGTCCGACGATCGGGCCCTGGTCTCCCAGGCCGCCAGCTATCTGGACGGGTTCGGCGAACTCAAGGGCCGCTTCCTGCAGACCGACCCGCGCGGCCAGACCACGGGCGGCGTGCTCTATCTGAAGCGGCCCGGGTACGCGCGCTTCGTCTATGATCCGCCGTCGAACGTGCTGGTCGTGGCTGATGGCCACACGGTCTCGATCACCGACCCCCGCCTGAGGACGTTTGACCGCTATCCCTTGGGGGCGACGCCGCTCGCGCTGATCCTCGCCAAGCACGTGCGGCTCGATCGCGGCGTCGAGGTCATCAGCGTCAGCCACGACGCGGAGGGCTTCACCCTCACCGCACGCGACGCCGCCCACCCGCACGCCGGCCAGGTGACCCTGGCGTTCACCGACCACCCCTTGCGCCTCGCCGCCTGGACGATGGTCGACGCTCAGGGTCGGACGACCCGCATCCGCCTCACCGCTCTCGAGGCCACATCGGGCCTTCCGGCGTCCCTCTTCGTCGCGCCGACCTACTACGACACGCGGCCGAATGTTCCGCCGCCGCCGCAATGAGACATTTCCGTCACAATCAAGGGCTGAACTGCGATCACTCTTGACTTTTCACTGGCAGTGGCAATTTTAGCACTATGAGGCGCGGGACACTCCGTTCGGCGCCTGAGCCCCGCCGGACCCAATCCCCTCCCGGCGACGGCATGAGAGACGACTTCAACGCCCAGGCTGGTCCTGGGCGTTTTCTTGTCGCAAGCGTCCATCGCCCACCATGCGCATCCGATTCGCAACCTGGAATATCAATTCTGTCCGCCCGCGCGTTGAGCAAGTGGCGCGCTTCGTGCGCGAGCAGGCTCCGGACGTCCTCTGCCTGCAGGAGATCAAGTGCCGCGAGGGCGAGTTCCCGCGCGAAGCCTTCGCCGAGATGGGTCTGCCGCACCTGATGGTCGCTGGCCAGAAGGGCTGGCACGGCGTGGCCATCGCCTCGAGCCTGCCGCTCGCCCCGGGCTCGCCGCTCGACCTCTGCCGCGAAGGCCATGCGCGCGCCATCTCGGCCGTCGTCGCGGGCGTCGAAGTGATGAGCCTCTATGTTCCGGCCGGCGGCGACGTGGCCGATCGGACGGAGAACGCGAAGTTCGATCACAAGCTCGACTTCATCGAACGGCTGACGGCGCTCGCGGCCGCGCGCGATCCGAACGCGCCGCTGGTGCTGACCGGAGATCTGAACGTCGCGCCCGGCGAGTTCGACGTCTGGAACCACAAATTCATGCTACGCGTGGTGAGCCATACGCCCGCCGAAACCGAGGCGATGGCGCGCCTCACCGCCGCCGGCCGCTTCGTCGACCTCGTGCGAGAGGCTTTTCCGGAGCCCGAGAAGCTGGCCTCCTGGTGGAGTTACCGCGCGCTCGACTTCCGCGCCTCGAACCGCGGCCTGCGGCTCGACCACGTTTGGGTTAGCCCCGGCCTGCGCGAAGCCGCCTTCCGCCAGGGTTGCGCCGCCGCGCGCGTGCATGACGACGTCCGCGCCTGGCCGCGCCCGAGCGACCACGCCCCGGTGAGCGCCGACATCATCCTTTAGGCGTACGCCGTCAAAGCCCGCCTTGACTGGACCGGTTCGACCGTTCGACGTTCGCCGGAGATTGGGAGAGTGCGGCGTGTTGGAAGGGGGGAAGACCGCGGCCGGCGCAAGCGCGGAGGTCGTGGTGGTTGGCTGCGGGGCGATCGGCCTGCCGCTCGCCGTCGCCTTCGCCAGCGCCGGGGCGGCTGTGCTGGGTCTCGACACAGACCCGGCGAGGCTGGAGCGCCTGGCCGCTGGCGACGATCTCTCCGGTGAGCCCGACCTGGCCGTCGCGCTGCAGGAGGGGCTGGCCGGCGGTCGGATCGCGTTCGCCGCCGGGCCGCCGCCAACAGATCGATCGCGTGTCTACGTCATCGCCGTGCCCACACCCGCAGCGGCCGGAGGCGGCCTCGACGCAGAGCCGCTCGGGCAGGCGATGGCGGCGATCGCCCGCGATGCAGGCCCTGGCGCCTTGGTCTGCGTCCGATCGACCGTGCCGATCGGGACCACCCGCACGCTCGCCGCCGCCTGGCCGGGCCTTGCCTTCGCTGCCACACCCGATCGGTCCGTCGCCGGGCGAGCCTACCGCGAGCAGTTTGAGATCCCGCACCTCGTCGGCGGCCTCGACGGAGCGGCCGGCGAGGCGGCCGAAGCCCTGTTCGCGCGCCTCGGCCCCGTCGTGCGCACAGCCGATCCCGAGACCGCCGAAGCGATCAAGCTGTTCGCCAACGCCGCGCGCGACGCCACCTTCGCCCTGGCCAACCAGTTCGCCTTGGTCTGCGAGGCGACCGGCGTCGACTTCGAGGCCGTCCGCGTGTTGGGAGCGGCGGGTTTCCCGCGCCTGTCGCTCGCCCGCGCGGGGCCGGTGGGCGGGCCTTGCCTGAGCAAGGACCTGGAGCTGCTGCTCGCCTCGCAGGGCGTCGTGCGCGCCGGGGTCGAACTCCTCGCCGCCGCCCGGCGGCTGAACGGCGAGCTTCCCGAACACGTCGCTCGGGCGATCGGCGTCGAGATCACAGCGCGCGGCGAGGCCGCGCGCGCCGTCGCGGTTCTTGGCCTCGCGTTCAAGGGCGAGCCGCCGACCAGCGATCGACGCGGCGCCTTCGCGGGAGCGCTCATCGAGCGGCTGCAAGCGGCGCACCCCGACCTCGAGGTGCGCGCCTGGGATCCGGTCAGCGACGGCCATGCGGCGCGTCGGGCGGCGCTCGACGGCGCGGCGATCGTCGTGCTGGCCAACGACCACCCGGCGCTGGGTCAAGGGCTGGCAGACGAGCTGAGGGCGGGGGCGATCGTCTTCGACATGACCGGCGGTTTCCAGCCCACTGTTGGTTTCGATGTTCGCCGGCTCGGCGATGGGCGCGGCGGCGGCATCACCCGCCGGCCGGCGCGCGGGTAGGACGCACCGAAGTGTCCGCGCTTCGCCTGATGGTCGTGCACAACCAGCTCGTCGGCCCGACCGGCCACGCCTACACCGAAAGCCTCGGCTGGCGGCGGCTCTGCGATACGCGCGGCCATGACCTCAGCCTGTTCGCCTCGCGCTGGGCGGACCCCGCCGTCCTGGCCGAAACCGGGGCCCGGCCGGTGTTCGGCCTCACCGAGGCGGACCTGGGGCGCTTCCTCGCCGCGGACGCCATTGCCGCCCCGACGCCCGCCGATGTCGCGCGCCTGCAGGCGTTCATGCTCACCAGCTTCGAAGTCGCGAGCGGATGTCGCGACGCCTGGGGGCTGGCGCACGAGCCCGATCTCGTGATCTTCCCATGGACGAACGCCGCGCTCCTCAACGGGGTCGCCGACTGGCTCGTCGAGCTCGCGCCCGAACAACGACCACGGCTGGTGTTCAACGTCGTCCAGCCCGAGCCGGGCTGGGTGATCGACGCGGCGAACGTGGAGGTGAGCGGCGACTTCAGCTGGATGCGCTTCGCCTGCCGGCGGTTGAGAGCCCTCGTCGATCCGGCCCGGGTCGCCCTCACCGCCGTCGAGCCGCGGCTGGCCCGCCTCGTGGCCAAGGTAGGCGACGTCGATTGCCGGCCGGGGCCGCTGCACAAGTTCTACCCGACGCCCGAGGCGATCGAAGCGCTGCGGCCGGCCGGACCGGCGGCTGCCCCTATCGTCTCGGCCCTCGGCGCCGACCGGCCGCGCGAGAAGGGGTGGGACCTGTTGCCCGACGTCATGGGGGCGGTGTGCGCGGCGACCGATGCGAGCTTCTTCGTGCAGGTCTCCAGTCGCGAGGCCGGGGAGGCGCTGTCCGGACACCTGCATGCGGCCGGCCGGCCGGCGCGGGTGACGATCCAGCCCGGCGCGCTCCCGACCGAGGACTATTTCCGCCGCGTCTTGGCCAGCGACCTTATCCTCATGCCCTACATCGACCGTGCCTACGCCTTGATGCCGTCCGGCATCTTCGCCGACGCCGTGGTCTGCGGGACGCCGGTCGCGGCCCCCGCCAGAACCTGGATTTCCGACCGCATGGCCGAGGGCTGGGGCGCGGGCGAGCTGTTCGACGCGCCAGCCGCAGGGCCGGTGGCGGACGCGGTCATCCGCGCGCTGTCGCGACGAGACGAGCTGCGCGCCACGGTCGCGGGACAGGCTCCGGCGTGGCGGCGCGCTCACTCGCTCGAAGCCTACGTCGACACCGTCTTCGCCCGCCTCGGCGTAATCGCGTAGCGACGGAGTCGGCGCGAACGCTTGCGCCGACGGCGAACCCGGACAAAGCTGACGCGGCCGTCAACTTCGAAAGGGAAGACCGCGCCCATGGACGAGCCTCGCACCGCCCCAACCACCGCGCGCCCAGCGACCTGGGCGGACGCCGACGCGCTGGCGGCGACGATGGCGCGCGCCTTCCACGACGATCCGCTGATCTGTTTCATCCTCGGCGACGAGGCGACGCGCGCGGAGCGGATGCCCCGGTTGTTCAAGCTCCTGTTCAAGCTCGGCCTGCCGCACGGCGCCTGCGACGTGACCGAGGGCTACGAGGCCGCGGCCCTGTGGCGACCGCCGAACGCGTGGGAGATCCCCTGGTGGCAGTACGTCACCAACGGGGTCGAGTTTCTCGGCATCTTCGGGCTGGGCCGCGCGCGGCGCGTCACCTGGGCCATGGACATCATCGAGAAACAGCACCCGCACACGCCCCACTGGTACCTCCAGGCCATCGGCACGGACACGGCCAGACAGGGAAAGGGCTTTGGCGGGGTGGTGATCCGCCGGGGTCTTGCGAAAGCCGACGCCGCCGGCGCGCCCTGCTACCTGGAATCCAGCAAGGAATCCAACATCCCCATCTACCAGAGCTTCGGCTTTGCGGTGACCGGTGAAATTCGGCTGCCGGGCGGCCCGACGCTTTGGCCCATGTGGCGCAACGGTCGAGCGCCGACCTAGGGGGCGAGACGGTAGCCGCCGGTTTCCGTGAGCAACAGCCGGGCGCTCTGGGCGTCGGGCTCGATCTTCTGCCGCAGGCGGTAGACGTGCGTCTCCAGCGTGTGGGTGGTGACGCCGGCGTTGTAGCCCCAGACCTCGGCCAAGAGCTCCTCGCGCGACACCGCCTTGTCGCCGGCGCGGTAGAGGTACTTCAGGATGCTGGTCTCTTTCTCGGTCAGCCTGATCTTCCGCTGTCGCTCGTCGACGAGCAGCTTGGCGGAGGGGCGGAATTCGTAGGGGCCGATGTGGAAGACGGCGTCCTCCGACTGCTCGTGGCTGCGCAGTTGGGCGCGGATGTGGGCGAGCAGCACGCTGAAGCGGAAAGGCTTGGAGACATAGGCGTTGGCCCCGGCGTCGAGGCCCTCGATGGTGTCGGCGTCGCTGGTCTGGCCGGTGAGCATGATCACTGGCGCGCGCACGCCGGCCGCCTTCAGCTGGCGGCAGACCTCGCGCCCGTCGAGATCGGGCAGGTTCACGTCCAGCACGATCAGGTCCGGCTTGGCGGTCTGGGCCAGGCTCAGCCCCTCGGCGCCCGTGGCGGCCTGCGCGGCGATGAACTCGTCACCGGCGGTCAGCTGCTCGACCAGGTCCTCGCGCAGATCGGGTTCGTCGTCGACAACCAGAATCGTCTTGCGCTGGGCCATCGCGGCGGAAGATGGGCCCGCGGGCGGCGGGCGTAAAGCCGGAAGGCGCGCGTCAGGCCCCGCGTTCGCCGAACAGCGCCTGCCCGACGCGCACGGAGGTGGCGCCGAAGCGGATCGCCGTCTCGAAGTCGGCGCTCATCCCCATCGAAAGGCGATCGAGCCCGTTCCGCGCAGCGATCCTGGCGAGGAGCGCGAAGTGCATCGCCGGCTCCTCGTCGAACGGCGGGATACACATGAGCCCCTCGATGCTGAGGCCGTATTCGCCGCGGCAGGCGGCGATGAAGCCGTCGGCGTCGGGCGGCGCAACCCCGGCCTTTTGCGCTTCCTCGCCAGTGTTGACCTCGACGTAGAGGCGCGCCGCCGCTCCCCGCGCCTGGACGGCGTCGGCCAGCGCCCGCGCCAGCCGCGGCCGGTCGAGCGTCTCGATGACGTCGAACAGGGCGAGCGCGTCCTTGACCTTGTTCGTCTGCAACGGGCCGATCAGCCGCAGTTCGAGCCCTTCGCGCCGGCCGGACCAGCGGCGCTCGGCCTCCTGCACCCGGTTCTCGCCGAAGCGCCTTTGGCCCGCGGCGAGGATCGGCTCTATCCTCTCCCAGGGCTGCTGCTTGCTGACGGCGACCAGCGCCACGTCGGCCGGGTCGCGGCCGGCGGCGCGGGCGGCGGCGGCCATGCGCGCTTCAATCGCTTGCAGGCGGGGATCTGACATTGGGGCGAGCCGGCGACCTTGCGAAAACGGCGGCGAGGCTAGGCCGGGCCGCGCGGGCGCGAAACCCCCGCGGACGGACGGTCCCGTCCCTCTTCTTCCTCACCGACCCGATCCGGACGCCGGACCCGGCGTCGGTCATCGCCGCGTTGCCGGCCGGCGCGGGGGTAATCTATCGCGCGTTTGGCGCAACGGACGCCGAGGCGGCGGCGCGGCCGTTGCGGGCGCTTGCTCGAGCGCGGCGGGTCGTTTTCCTGGTGGGAGCGGACGAGCGGCTGGCCGCGCGGCTCGGCGCCGACGGGCTGCACCTGCCGGAGCGGCTCATGGCTCGCGCGCGCCGCGTTCGCGCGCGGCGGCCTGACTGGCTGATCACGGCCGCGGCGCACGGCCCCGGCGCTGTGGCGCGGGCGGCGCGGCTCGGACTGGACGCGGTGCTGGTCTCCACCGTTTTCGCGTCGGCGAGCCCTTCGGCGCGTCGGCTGATGGGCGTCGTGCGCTTCGCCGCGCTTGTGCGCTCGGCGAGGCTTCCGGTGATTGCGCTGGGCGGTGTCGAAGCGGCGACGGCGCGGCGGCTCGCGCGCACCCACGCGGCCGGACTGGCGGCGATCGGCGGCTTGTCGGGCGGTTAGAACTTGAAGTTGGTTTCCAGCCGCACCCGCGGCGCCTGCGACTGCGGCAGGTTCGAGCGGTCCGGCGTTGGCGGCGCGTCGCCGAACGAAAAGGCGCCGCCGACCCTGAGCGAGGGCGTGACGTGATAGTAGGCGCCGGCCTGAACGTCCGCGCCCTGCATGCTGCGACCGACCGGCTCGCTCATGTCGAGGCGGAGGGTCCAGCCCTTCTTGTTCCACTGCAGGCTGTGGCGGACGGGCTGCGGGCCCCACTGGCCGCGATCGAGCGTGACGCCGGCCAGGTTGTCGGTGGTCGGCAATGGCTGGCCGCGGGTGGAGTCGGCATGCGCGACGGCCGCGGCGCCCAGAAGGACGGCGCTGGCAGTCACTGCGGTGATCAGGCGAGCCCCGGTCATAAGCCGCACAGCCTCGGTTGCCCCAGACGAAGCGCAAGACCACACGTCATACACTTCGCCTCTTAGCGGCGGATTAAAGCCTTACCCGCGGTCCGGTCAATGCGAGAGCCGCTGCGGCGGCCAGAGAGCTTCGGCGCTGTGGCTGATCCGCAACGCGAATAGCCTGTTGGGCCGGCGAAACCGCATGGTATAGAGCCCAAGGGGCGACGGCAAAGGCGTGCGCGACGAGACGCGCGCCAGTCGATGTGGAGCAACGAGCGATGGTGTTGAAGCGCAAGGCCTCCGTGGCTGTTCTGGCCCTGCTGGCCCTTTCGCTCGCCGGCTGCCTGCATCGGGGCGACAGCGGGCCGGCGCCGTACAGGACCGGCGGTTTCCACCTGTTCGGCCTCGGACGGCCCAAGCCCGGCCCGGTCGCGGCCATCGGCGTGAACGGCTACCTGTGGCGCGCTTCGCTGGATACGCTGGCGTTCATGCCGCTGGCGTCGGCCGACCCCTACGGCGGCGTGATCCTTACCGACTGGTACGTGAACCCCGAGAAGACCGACGAGCGCTTCAAGTGCACGGTCTACATCCTCGACACGCGCCTGCGCGCCGATGGGTTGAACGTCACGGTGTTCAAGCAGGTCAGGGACGCCACCGGCGCCTGGGTGGACGCGCCGACCAGCGACCAGACCGCGATCGACATCGAAAACGCGATCCTTACCCGCGCGCGGCAGATCAGGCTCTCGAACAACGGATAAGCGCGGCTTGAATGGCCCGCTACAACCCGAAAGACGTCGAAGCGAAGTGGCGCGCCATCTGGGACGAGCGCGAGACCTTCCGCACGCCTGACGCCGGCGAGGGCGGGCGGGCGAAGTACTACGCGCTCGAGATGTTCCCCTATCCATCCGGGCGGCTGCACGTCGGCCACGTGCGCAACTACGCCATGGGCGACGTCATCGCCCGCTTCAAGCGCGCGCGCGGCTTCAACGTCCTGCATCCGATGGGCTGGGACGCCTTTGGTCTCGCCGCCGAGAACGCGGCGATGGAGCGCGGCGTCCACCCGAAGACGTGGACCTACGACAACATCGCGGTGATGCGCGAGCAGCTGAAGCTGCTGGGCGTCTCCATCGACTGGTCGCGCGAGTTCGCCACTTGCGATCCGGCTTACTACGGCCGCCAGCAGGCGCTGTTCCTCGAGCTTTACAAACGCGGCCTCGCCTACCGGAAAGAGGGCGTGGTCAACTGGGATCCCGTCGACATGACGGTCCTGGCCAACGAACAGGTGGTCGACGGGCTGGGCTGGCGCTCGGGCGCGCCTGTGGAAAAGCGCCGGCTGACCCAGTGGTTCCTGCGCATCACCGACTACGCCGACGATCTCATCGACGGGCTGAAGACGCTCGAGCGCTGGCCGGACAAGGTCCGCCTGATGCAGGAGAACTGGATCGGCCGCTCGAGCGGATTGAAGGTGACGTTTCCGTTCGCGGACGAGGCGCGAACCGGTGGCGTCGAGGTCTACACCACCCGCCCCGACACCCTCTTCGGCGCGAGCTTCGTCGCCATCGCGCCAGATCATCCGCTGGCGGACGAGATCGCCGCCGCCGATCCGGCGGCGGCGGCCTTCGTCGCCGAATGCCGACGCGGCGGAACCTCCGAGGCCGAGATCGAAGCTGGCGAAAAGAAGGGGTATCGCACCGGGCTCGCGGTCGAGCATCCGTTCGATCCGAGCTGGCGGTTGCCGGTGTGGATCGCGAACTTCATCCTCATGGACTACGGGACCGGCGCCATCTTCGGCTGCCCAGCGCACGACCAGCGCGACCTGGACTTCGCCCGCAAGTACGGCCTGCCGGTGACGCCCGTGGTGCTGCCGCCGGACGCTGATGCGGCGACCTTCGCCGTGGGCGACGAGGCCTACGTCGGGCCGGGCGTGGCGTTCAACTCCCGCTTCCTGGACGGGCTCGCGGTCGACGCGGCCAAGGCCGCCGCGATCGCCAGGGCGGAGACGGACGGCATCGGCGCCGGCGTCACGGTCTACCGGCTGCGCGACTGGGGCGTTTCACGGCAACGCTACTGGGGCTGCCCGATCCCGATCGTCTATTGCGAGGCCTGCGGAGCCCAGCCCGTTCCGGTGGACCAGCTGCCGGTCGTGCTGCCCGATGACGTCGCCTTCGACAAGCCCGGCAATCCGCTGCTGCGCCACCCCACCTTCCGCCACACGACCTGCCCCGCCTGCGGCGGCAAGGCCGTGCGGGAAACCGACACGCTCGACACGTTCGTCGATTCCGCCTGGTACTTCGCCCGCTTCGCCGACCCGTTCGCCGCGGCGCCGATCAACGGAGCGGCGGCGGACTACTGGCTGCCGGTGGACCAGTATATCGGCGGGGTCGAGCACGCGGTGCTGCACCTGCTCTACGCCCGCTTCGTCACCCGAGCGCTGGCCGACGACGGCGTTCTGTCCGTGCGCGAACCATTCGCCGGCCTCTTCACCCAGGGCATGGTCACTCACGAGAGCTACCGGCGGCAGAATGGCGATTGGGTCGAGCCCGCCGAGGTCGACATCGAGCAAGAGGGCGAAACACGCCGCGCACGGTTGATCGATACCGGTGAGGCGGTGATCGTCGGCGATGCCGAGAAGATGTCGAAGTCGAAGCGCAACGTCGTTTCGCCGGAGGCGATCGCCGACGCCTACGGCGTCGATGCCGCGCGGCTGTTCGTCATGTCCGACTCGCCGCCGGAACGCGACGTGCAGTGGACGACCGGGGGCATCAAGGGCGCGTGGCGCCTGGCCAACCGGATCTGGGACCAGTTCGACGCCCAGCCGCCCGGAACCGGCGTGGCGCCCGGCGACGATGCGGCCGCCGTCGCGCTCAGCCGCTCGACGCACCGGCTGATCAAGGCCCTCACCGACGCGATCGAGGGCTTCCGCTTCAACAGCGGCATCGCCCGCGTCTACGCCTTCGTCAGCGAGCTGGAGGCGTCCCCAGCGAGGAGCGCCTCGCCGTCGCTGCTGGCGGCGCGGGCGGAAGCGCTGTCGGCCCTGGCGCGGCTGATCGCCCCCTTCATGCCGCACCTGGCCGAGGAGGCCTGGGCCAGCCTCGGCGCAGTGGGCCTGGTCGCCGAAGCGCCCTGGCCGACCTACGATCCGGCGCTGGCCGCCGAGGACGCGCTGGTCCTGCCCGTGCAGATCAATGGCAAGCGCCGCGGCGAGGTCCGCCTCGCGCCCGGCGCCGGGGAGGCGGCGGCGCGCGAATTGGCGCTGGAAGACGACGCGGTAAAGCGCCACCTTGTCGGCCTTTCCGTGCGCAAGGTGATCGTCGTGCCCGACCGCATCATCAACATCGTCGCCTCGCCCGCATGAGCGGCCGACGCCTCGCCGCCGGGCTGATCGCGACCAGCGCGCTGGCGCTCGCCGCCTGCGGTTTCACACCCCTCTACGGGACGCAAGGCCTCGGCGCGGGCCTGGCGGCGATCGAGGTGCAGGTCCCGCACGGCCGCCTGGCCTACCTGCTCGGCGAGTCGCTGAACGACGACCTTGCGCGCGACCGCAGCCAGCCGGCCGCCTACCGGCTGGACGTGACCGTCTCCAGCCGCTCATTCGCCCGCGGCCTGAACCTCGACGAGACCGCCGCCTACTACGAGGACCATGTGACGGTCGACTACAAGCTCGTCGACATCGCCACCGGGCGGGTCCTGAAAACCGGCTCGGCTCCGATCGAGGTCACCTACGCGGCGACCAACATCCCCTACGCCGGCATCGCCGCCCAACAGGATGCGCAGAAGCGGGCGGCCGACGAAGCGGCGCAACGCATTCGCACCCAGCTCGGCATCTATTTCGCCAGCCTGGCGCGGGAATGATCCGCCGCGGGCGTCTGACGTGATCCTCAGCCGCCGCCCAGACATCGACCGCTTCATCGACCAGCCGACGCCCGGCGTGCGCGCGGTGCTGATCCATGGCCGCGACCGCGGACAGGTGCGGGAACGGGCCGACAAGCTCGCCGCCACTGCGACCGCGAACCCGGACGACCCTTTCGACGCCGCGCGGCTGACCGACGGCGACCTCGACCGCGACCCGGCGCTGCTCGACGGCGAGCTCTCCGCCCAGTCGCTGATGGGGGGGCGGCGGCTGGTGAGGCTTCGCTTGGGCGAAGGGCGCGCCGCCGCGGAGCGGATGGCGGCGGAAGCGCTGAGCCTGCATGCGGGCGGCGGTTTCAACCCGGACGCCTTCTTCCTCGTCGAGGCCGGCGCCCTCGACCGCAGCTCCGCGCTACGGCGGGCGGCCGAGCGGGCCGACGGCGCGGTCGCCATCGCCTGCTACGAGGACGAACCGGGCGACGTGGCGCGGATGATCCGCGAGGCCCTGGCCACCGACAAGCTCGGGCTGACGCCGGATGCGCTGGAGCTGGTCGTCTCGCGCCTGCCGCACGAACGCGGCGTGGCGCGCCGCGAGATCGAGCGGCTGGCCCTCTATCTCGGCCCAGGCGCCGGCGTCACCGCCAGCGCCGAGATGCTGACCGACTTCCTCGGCGTCGAGCCGGAAGCATCGCTGGCGGAGGCCGCGCAGGACGCCTTCGGCGGCAAGCTGGCGGCCGCCCAGGCCGGCCTTCGCCGCGCCGCCGCGGAAGGCGAGGGCGGGCCGGCCGCGGTGCGCGCCATGAGCAGCCACGCCGCGCGCCTCAGGCGCATGCAGGCGCTAATGGCCGGCGGGTCGAGCGCACAGGAGGCCGCCAAGCAGAGCGGCGTCTTCTGGCGCAACGAAAAGGAGATGCTGAGGCAGGCCCGCGCCTGGAGTTTCGCCGAACTCGATCGGCTGGCCGCCGAACTCCTCGACGCCGACCGCGCCTGCAAGCAGACCGGCTCGCCCGACCGGCTGATCGCCGAGCGACTGGCGCTGGCCATCGCCGGCCGCGCGAGGCGGCTCGGCCTCTGATGGCGCCCTACGCGACGGGCTCGAAGCCGTCCGGGCTCCAATCCTCGCTGCCGACCCCGTGGTGGGTAATAAAGAGCCCGTCGGGATCGTAGCGCGCCTTGATGCGGCGGAGCCTGGCGTAGTGTTCGCCCCAGTACTCCTCGCGCCAGTTTGGATTGAAGAAATTGCTCTCCGCCACGTAGGAGCCGGCGTGCGGCGCCAGTCGGCGGAGCGGCAACATGGCCCTGTCGATCGCGTCGGCGGTTCTCTGCGCCGCTGCGGCCGCGACCGGCGGAAACGGGCTGCCCTTGTAGGCGGGCAGGCCGCCATCGGCGACGATGACGAGCACGAAGGCGTCGAGCGCCGCCGCGTTCATCGGCGTGTCGCGCGAGGCCGCAATCGCCTCGGGCGGCGCGCCGGCGAGCCCCTTGTTGAAGTGCAGGTCGATCTTGTACGCCCGGCTCGCCTCAAAGAAGGCGTCGACTAGGCTCGGCCGCTGGGCCGGTTCGAGCAACCGGCGCGGCAGCCAGGTGGAGTCGTAGCCGTACAGATAGGCGCCGACCTGCCCCTGGTCCCCGTTCCACCACGCGTGCCAGGCCGGCGCACCGGGCCGATCGTCGAAGGTCGCATCGTGGATGCCCAACGCCTTGTGTTTTTCCATGTCCCAGAAAAGGCGCGGCGGAATGGCGACGGCGTAGAACGGCTCAATCGCCTGCACGCCGTTCTTCGCATCGCCGACCCATTCCAGCAGCGGCCGCCAGGCGGCGCGCATCTGCGCCTCGTCGAGGCCCTGCGAGAGCATGGTGATGCGCAGCACGTTGCCCGGCTCGAGATGCGCCTGCTCGCCCCAATGGGGGTTCAGGAGGTTGGCGGCGTAGACCGTGAAGAACCGGTCGAGCAGGGCCCGGAAAGCCGCGTCAGACGAGGCCTTGAACGCGCCCCCGACCGCGCCGAAGGCCGATGGCAGCGGGTGGGTCTTCAGCGTCGCGCGGGTGATCACCGCGAAGTTGCCCCCGCCGCCGCCCTTCAGCGCCCAGAACAGGTCCGGATCGCGCCGGGCGTTGACGGTCCGGATGCGACCGTCGGCGGTGACCACCTCGGCCTCGATCAGGCTCGCGCCCGCCGAGCCGAAACCCTTCGAGAACGAGCCGAAGCCGCCGCCTTGCACTAGGCCGGCGACGCCAACGTCGGTGCAGCCGCCCCCTTGAGCGTAGCGGCCGCGCTGGACGGCCGCGGCGTTGTAGACGTCGATCCAGACCGACCCGCCGCCGGCGCTGACGGCGGGGACCGCTTCGCAAACAGCCTCGCAGCCGTGCGGCGCGAAGGCGTCGTGGACGATCACGTCGCTCATCGACCGCGTCCAGATCAGCAGCGAGTCCGGCGCATTGGAACACCCCAGGTAGCTGTGCCCCGGCCCTTTGACGACCAGCCGCAAATTGTGCTCGCGGGCAAAGTTGACGCCCTCGGACACATCCTCCGGGCGTTGGGCGACGACGGCGTAGGCGCTCGGCTCGGGCGTCCAGGCCTTGAACCACCCCGACACTTGCGTGCCGGAGACCTGTTCGCCGAGAAAGAAGGGGTTGGCGCTCTTCTTGAGCAGCGCACGGCACGCGTCCGCCTCCGCCGGATCGGCGCAAGGGGCGAACAGCGCCTTCGGCTGGACGAGCCTGCCGCCGACGCGGGTCTTCAATCCCTCCCAAGCGGATTCCGAGGGCCAGGCCGCGTCCGTGGGCCGCACGCGCCTTGTGGCTCGGCGTGAGGCGGCCCCAAGGGCCGGCGCCAGCAGGGCGGCCGCAGTCGTGCGGCCCAACAATTCGCGCCTGTTCATCTCCCCCTCCCACTCCCGCCGCGACGCCTACCTTACGCCTTGTCGCGCGGCGCGGGGGCGCAAAGCTGAAGCGCCGGCTGACCGCTGGCCGGCGCGGGCCAAATCGTGCGAAGGCGCGCGGGCCATGACCGACGCCGCGCCGCCGCCGCCCAAGCCTGTGCACATCACAGACGCGCTGCACGCAGCGCGGCCAAGAGCGCTCTTCCTCGCTTTTCTCTCGATAGCGCTCTCGGGTTTCGGCGGCGTGCTGCCGTTCGCGCGACGGATGCTGGTGGACCAGCGCGGCTGGCTGACCGCCGAGGACTTCACCGAAACGCTATCGCTTTGCCAGGGCTTGCCCGGGCCGAACGTGGTCAACCTCTCCATCGTGGTCGGCAGTCGCGCCTGCGGCTGGCGCGGGTCTCTCGCAGCGCTCAGCGGGTTGATTGGCGCGCCCATCGTCATCGTGATCGCGCTCGGGATGCTCTGGGGGCGCTTCGGCGCGCTTGCGGAGGCGCGACGGGCCATCACCGGGGTCGCGGCCGGCGCGGCCGGGCTGGTGATCGCCACCGCCGCACGCATGGCCGAGCCGCTGCTCAGGCGCCGCGCGCTCGCCGCCGCGCCGTTCATCGCCGCCGCCTTCGTCGCTGTCGGCGTGCTGCGCCTGCCGTTGGGGCTGGTGATCCTGGGTCTCGCGCCGTTCAGCATTGCGCTGGCCTGGAGGCGGCCGGCGTGAAGGTCGCCTGGTCGACGCTGCAGACGCTGGCTGTACAGTTCAGCCTTTTGTCGCTGCTGGCCTTTGGCGGCGCTAACGCCGTCCTGCCGGAGATCCACCGTCAGGCGGTCGCCGTGCACGGCTGGATGACCGACAAGGATTTCGCCGCCCTCTTCGCCGTCGCCCAGGCCGCGCCGGGACCAAACTTTCTGGTCTCCACCCTGGTCGGCTGGAAGGCGGCCGGCATCCCCGGCGCGCTGGTCGCCACCGCGGCCATGTGCGGACCCTCTTGCTTGCTCACCTACTGGGTGGCCAAGGCCTGGGATCGCTACCGGCACACGCGCTGGCGGACGGCGATCGCCGCCGGCGTCGCCCCGGTGACCGTTGGCCTGATCTTCTCCAGCGCATACGTCCTGGTGCGCGCGGCCGACGCGAACTGGCGGCTCGCGATCGTCACCGCGGCCAGCGCCGGCGTCGCCTACTTCACCAGGGTGAACCAGCTCTGGTGCCTGATCGCCGCCGCCGCGCTCGGGTTGAGCGGCCTGCTCGCCGCCGGCTAGCCGCGGCCAAGGCGGCGGCAGAGTTCGTCGAGCTGCTCCAGCGTCTCGTAGCGGATGGTGACCGCCCCGCGGCCGGCGCGGTGGGCGATATCGACGCTCAAGCCAAGCGCCCGCCCAAGATCGGCCTCCAGCGCGCGGGTATCGGCGTCCTTCGTTGGCCCACCCTTGCCGGCGGTTCCGCGCACCTCGGCGATGGCGCGGCGGCCAAGGCGCTCGGCCGCCCGCACGCTCAGGCCCTTGCGCGCCACCTCATGGGCGAGCGCGACCGGGTTCGGCGCCGTGGCGATGGCTCGCGCATGGCCGGCCGTGAGTTGGCCGCCCTTCAGCATGGCCACGATCGGCGCGGGCAGGTCCAGCAGACGAACGGCGTTGGCCACGTGGCTGCGGCTCTTGCCGACGCTTTCGGCCACCTCCTCCTGTGTGCGCCCGAAGCGCTCGATCAGCGCGGCGTAGCCTGCCGCCTCCTCGACCGGGTTGAGGTCGGCCCGCTGGACGTTCTCGACGATGGCGATCTCCAGCGCCTCCTGGTCGTCGAATTCCCGCAGCACCACAGGCAAGCTGGCCAGGCCCGCGGCCTGCGCGGCGCGCCAGCGGCGCTCGCCGGCGACGATCTGATAGTCCCCCGGCCGGTCGGGCGACGGGCGCACGAGGATGGGCTGCAGCACGCCCTTGTCGCGCACCGACGCCGCCAGCCGCTCCGCCGCCTCGCCGTCGAAATCGACGCGCGGCTGAGCCGGATTGCGGTGAATCTGCTCGATCGGGATTTCGCGCGTTCCCGCCGGAGCGCCCTCTCCGGCCGCGCTCGCCTCGTCCATGAGGGCGGAAAGGCCCCGCCCGAGACCGCGTCTTGGCTCGCTCATCAGGCGGCCTCCGTCCGGCGCGCGCGCTCGCGCCCCACCAGTTCGCGCGCCAGATCGAGGTAGGCGCGGCTGCCCGCGCACTTCAGGTCGTAGACCAGCACCGGTTTGCCGAACGATGGCGCCTCGGAGACGCGCACGTTTCGTGGGATGACCGACTGATACACCTTGTCGCCAAAATGGGCGCGCACGTCGGCGGCGACCTGCGCCGAAAGGCTGTTGCGCCGATCGTACATGGTCAGCACCAGCCCTTGAATCTCGAGCCGCGGATTGAGACCGCCGCGCACGAGTTCGATCGTGCGCATCAGCTGCGTCAGCCCCTCCAGCGCGAAGAACTCGCACTGCAACGGCACCAGAACCGCGTCGGCAGCCGCCATGGCGTTGACGGTGAGCAGATTCAGCGACGGCGGGCAGTCGATCAGGACGTAACTATAGGCTGTGTCACCGCTCTGCTCCCGCACCGCTCGCAGCGCGTCACGGAGTCGGAAATTGCGGCCCGCCACGCCGGCGAGTTCGATCTCGATGCCGGAGAGATCCGGGTCGGAGCAGAGCAGGTCCAGGCCCGGCAGCGCCGTAGGCCGCGCGGCCTCTGCGATCGGAAACCCGGCGGCGATCACGTCATACACGGTCGCCCGGGCGCCGGCCCGCGACATCCCAAGGCCGGTCGAGGCGTTGCCCTGCGGGTCGAGGTCGATGAGCAGCACCCGCTCGCCGACGGCGGCCAGCGCCGTGCCCAGGTTGATCGCCGTTGTGGTCTTGCCGACGCCCCCCTTCTGATTGGAGACGGACAGGACGCGCAACTCAGACATGCTTCAGCCCCTCCACCCTGACGATGCTGCCGTCGCCGCTGCGGCTGCCGATCAGGCGCGCCTTGAACCGCCAGGATCGTCTGGCCTCGGCCAGTTCGGCGGCGACATCCTGGCCTTTCGGAAAGAGGCCGATCGCCCCCGTCTTCAGGTACGGGAGCGCGTAGCCGAGGACCTTCGTCAACGGCGCGCAGGCCCGCGCGCAGACCACGTCGACCGGCGCGAGCGCCAGCGTCTCGGCGCGGGCGTTGTGCACTTCAGCCGGCAGCGCCAGCTCGGCCACAACGGCGCGCAGGAAGCCGCAGCGCTTGGCCATGCTCTCGATCAGATGGACGACCGCGCCGGGGCGCCCCTTCAGCAGGATGGCCAGCACGACGCCGGGAAACCCGGCGCCCGGGCCAAGGTCGGCCCAGCGCAGCGCGGACGGCGCGTAGTCGATCAGCTGGGCGCTGTCGAAGGCGTGCCGCCGCCAGAAGTCGGCGATGGCCGAGGGGCCGACCAGGTTCATGCGCTCGTTCCACTCGACGAGCAGCGCGCGGAAGCGTTCCAGGTCGGCCAGTTGCGCCGGCGTCGCCGCCATGGCGTCGGCGAACGCGACGGCGCCGAAGGGCGCCGGCGCGTCGGCGTCACGCAGCGCGGGGACGGCGGACATGGGCCAGCAGGGCGGTGAGGGCGCCCGGCGTCACGCCCTCGATGCGCGAGGCCTGGCCCAGCGTGCGCGGGCGAACGGCGGCCAGTTTCTCGCGCGCCTCGGCCGAAAGGCCGCCGATGGCCGCGTAGTCGAGCCCGTCGGGCAGCCCCAGGTTCTCGTCGCGGCGAAAGGCGATCACGTCGGCGGCCTGGCGGTCGAGGTAGCCGGCGTAGGCGGCGTCGATCTCGACCTGCTCGGCGGCGAACGCGGGCCAAGCGGCCACTTCCGGCCAGATGTTGGCGAGGTCGCGCAGGCCAACGCCAGGATAAGCCAGCAGACGAACCAGATCGCGGCGCTGGCCGTCGGCCTTGACGGGCAGCCCAGCGCGCCGCGCCTGCGTCGGCGTGAGGGTCAGCGCCGCAGCGCGGGCCCGCACGGCCGCGAGCGTTTCGGCCTTCGCCGCGAAGGCGGCCGCACGCTCGGCCCCGACGCAGCCCAGCGCAACGCCTTTGGCGGTCAGGCGTTGATCGGCGTTGTCGGCGCGCAACGTCAAGCGGAACTCGGCGCGGCTGGTGAACATTCGATAGGGCTCGCTGACGCCGCGCGTGACCAGGTCGTCGATCATGACGCCCAGATAGGCCTCGTCGCGGGCGATGACGGCGCCCTCCCGCCCGCCGGCGGCGCGGGCGGCGTTCAACCCAGCCAGCAGCCCCTGGCCCGCGGCCTCCTCGTAACCGGTCGTGCCGTTGATCTGGCCGGCCAGGTAGAGGCCGGCGAGGCGCTTCACCTCGAGCGTCGGCGCGAGCTCGCGCGGATCGACGTAATCGTATTCGATCGCATAGCCGTAGCGGCGGACCGCAGCTGCCTCCAGGCCCGGGATGGTGCGGATGAAGCGGTCTTGCGTCGCCTCCGCCACCGAGGTCGAAATCCCGTTCGGGTAGACCGTGTCGTCGTCTCGGCCTTCGGGCTCGAGGAAGATCTGGTGGGCCGCCTTGTCGGCGAAGCGAACCACCTTGTCCTCGATCGACGGGCAATAGCGCGGGCCGCGGCCCGTCGTACGGCCACCGTAAACCGCGGACTCTTCCAGGTTTTCTGTGATGATCGCGTGCGTCGCCGGCGTGGTCCATGTGACCCCGCAGGCGACCTGCTCGCGCTCGATCGGACCGCTGAGGAATGAGAACGGGACCGGGCTTGCATCGCCCGTCTGCATCTCCAGCCGGTCCCAGGCGATTGTCCGCCCATCCAGGCGCGGCGGCGTGCCGGTCTTCAGCCGGCCCATCTTGAGGCCGAGTCCGTAGAGCCGGTCGGCGAGGCCGATCGCCGGCGCGTCGCCAACCCGGCCCGCCGGCGTCCGCGTCTCGCCGCGGAGGATGACGCCCTTGAGGAACGTGCCTGTCGTCAGGACGACGGCCGCCGCCCGCCACGCGCGTCCGTCGGCGCCGACCACGCCGACCGCCCGACCGCCCTCGACCAAGAGATCTTCGACCGCGGCGGCCTCGATGGTCAGGCCCGGCTGCGCCAAAAGCGCCGCCTGCATCGCCGCGCGATAGCGTGCACGATCGATCTGAGCGCGGGGCCCGCGCACCGCCGGTCCTTTCGAACGGTTCAGCAGCCGGAACTGAATGCCCGCCTCATCGGCCAATCGGCCCATCAGACCGTCGAGGGCGTCGATTTCCCGCACGAGGTGGCCCTTGCCCAACCCGCCGATGGCCGGATTGCACGACATCTCGCCGATGGTTTCGACCTTGTGGGTGAGCAGCAGCGTGCGGGCGCCGACGCGTGCGGCGGCCGCGGCCGCCTCGCAGCCAGCATGGCCGCCGCCGATAACGATCACGTCCCAGGTTGAACGAGGCATCGTCGCTGTTTAGCCCCCGGGCGCCTCGCCGTCGAGCGAGGCGGTGCGTTTCACGTGAAACAGCGGCGTGTCGTCCGACGATGTTTCACGTGAAACGCTATTTGCCGATGCAGAAGCGCGCAAAGACGCGATCGAGCACGTCCTCGGGGTCGACCCGGCCGCTCACGCGCGCCAGGCATCGCGCCGCCAACCGGACGTCTTCGGCGGCCAGTTCGACCTCCACCGGCGCGGAGAGCGCGGCTTCCGCGCGCCGCAGATGACCGAGGGCCGCGCCGAGATCCCGCCGATGCCGCTCGTGGGTCGCCGCCGGAAACTCCCCGCCCCCCAGCGCTCCGACCACGACCGCGGTGATCTCCGCGCGCAGCCGCTCCAGTCCGAGCCCCGCCGTCGCCGCGACGTCCAGAGCCGTCAGCCCGTGCGCACCGGCCCAGGCAACCGGCTCGCTGGCGGCGGGCGCAGGCGCGAGGTCACGCTTGTTGATCAGGCAGATGTCTCCCGGTCGCGCGAGGCGGGCCGCGCCCCGCCAGCGATCGCCGCGATCCGTCGCATCGACCACGAGCAGCCTGAGGTCCGCGTCCGCCGACCAGGCCTCGGCCCGGCGCACGCCCTCCGCCTCCACGGCCGAGCGCGCTTCGCGCAGGCCCGCCGTATCGGCCACCACCACCCGATAGCCCGCCAGATTGACCGCCACCTCGATCACATCGCGCGTCGTCCCCGGGGTCGGCGTCACGATGGCCGCATCACGAGCCGCCAACTTATTGAAGATGCTAGATTTACCGGCATTCGGCGCGCCGATCAGTGCAACGCGGAACCCCTCCCGCACCCGCTCCCCGCGCGCGCCGTCGGCCAAGGCGCCGGCGATTTCGGCGCCGACGCTCGCCACCAGCGGCGCCGCCGCGCCGGCGACATCGGCCGGCAGATCCTCGTCCGGAAAGTCGACCGCCGCCTCCAGCACGACCAGCGCCTCGACCAACGCCTCGCGCCAGCCGGCGTGTCGACGCGCGAGCTCCCCGTCCAGCTGCGCCAGCGCCTGCCGGCGCTGGGCGGCCGTCTCCGCGTCCACCAGGTCGCCGATCGCCTCCGCCTGGCTGAGGTCCAGGCGGCCGTTCTCGAACGCCCGCCGCGTGAATTCCCCTGGCGCCGCCAGCCGCAGACCCAGCGCGAGCAGCGCTTCGGTCACCCCGTCGACGACCGCCGGCCCGCCGTGCAGCTGAAGCTCCACCACGTCTTCGCCCGTGTAGCTGCCCGGCCCTGGGAACGCGAGCACCAGCGCCTCGTCGAGCACCGCTCCGTCCTCGGGCCGCCGCAGCAGCCTGACCCGCATGCCGCGCCCGGCTGCCGCCGCCTCGCCGGTGAGCGCCGCCAGCGCCTGGCGCGCGGCTGGCCCGGAGAGGCGCACGACCGCGACGGCCGCACGCCCCGGCGCGCTCGCCAAGGCAAAGATGGTGTCGGCCATGGCCGGCCTAGCGTTTGGTCCCCGCCGCCGCGGCCATCAGCTTGGCGAACTGCTCCTGGGCGGCGCCGCCGAAGGCCAGCCACCCCTTCATCAACTCTTCCGGCTGCAGCGCCGCCATATTGGCGCTCATGCGCGCCTGCATCTCGGTCACGAGACTCTCGTTCAGCGCGGTGAGGTCGGGCAGGCCGAGCGCCGCCCGCGCCTCCTGCGGCGTGCAATCCACCTCGATCGTCACCTTCATCGCCGGTCCTCCTTGGAGCCTCGAAGCGCGCCCACGACTTTGTTATGGGCCATCCGCGACCGGCGGGCATAGTAGCAAACGCCGAGGCCGCCCACGGAGACCGAAATGCCAGCGCCCTTGCAGATCAAGACACCCGATGGCGCATTCGACGCCTATGTCGCGCCGCCCGCTTCAACGCCGGCGCCGGCCATCGTCGTCATCCAGGAGATCTTCGGCGTGAACGCCGTCATGCGCGGCATCGCCGACACCTACGCCAGCCAGGGCTATCTCGCTGTTTCCCCTGATCTTTTCTGGCGGATCGAGCCGGGCATCGACATCACAGACCAGTCGGAAGCCGAGTGGAAGCGCGCTTTCGAGCTCTTCAACGCCTTCGATGTGGAGGCCGGCGTTCGTGACATCGCCGCCACGATCGACACCGTTCGCGGCGACGCGCGCTGCAACGGCAAGGTCGGCGTGGTCGGCTTCTGCCTCGGCGGCCTGCTCGCCTACCTCACCGGGGTCCGCACCGACGCGGACGCAAGCGTCGGCTATTACGGCGTCGGCATCGAACGCTATACCGGCGAGGCGGAGAAGCTGGTCAATCCGCTGATGCTGCACATCGCCGAGGAAGACCAGTTCACACCCAAGCCGGCGCAAGAGCTCATCAACGGCGCGCTGAAGAACCACCCGTGCGTGACGCTCCACACCTACCCTGGCCGCGACCACGCCTTCGCCCGGCCAGGCGGCGAGCACTACAACGCGGCGGACGCAGCGACCGCCGCACGCCGCACGCTCGATTTCTTCAAGAAAAACCTAGGTTAGACGCCATGCTTGCCATTCGCGCCGCCCGCACAGGCGGGCCAGAGGTGCTCGAAGCCGTCGACCTGCCCGTCCCGGAGCCCGGCCCGGGCCGGCTGCGCATCCGTCACCACGCCATCGGGCTCAACTTCATCGACACCTACTTCCGCTCCGGCCTCTACCCGGCGCGCATGCCGACGGTGCTCGGCCAGGAGGGGGCCGGCGTCGTCGACGCCATCGGCGACGGCGTCATGGGCTGGGCGGTCGGCGACCGCGTCTACGCCGGACAGGCGGGCGCCTACGCCGAATTCACCGTGGCGCCCGCCGCACGGGCGATTCGCCTGCCCGACAGCGTCTCATTCGAGGTCGCGGCGGCCGGGATGCTCAAGGGCATGACAGCGGAGTTCCTGCTGCGGCGGTGCTACCAAGTTCGGTCCGGTGAGACGATCCTGGTGCACGCCGCGGCCGGCGGCGTGGGTGCGATCCTGGTGCAGTGGGCGAAGGCGATCGGCGCCGTCGTCATCGGGACCGTCGGCTCCGAGGCGAAGGCGGAACTCGTCCGGGGCTACGGCTGCGACCACGTCATCCTCTACCGCGACGAGGACGTCGCCGCCCGCGTTCGCGAGATCACCGACGGCAAAGGCGTGCCAGTCGCCTACGACTCGGTCGGCAAGGACACCTTCGAGGGGACGCTCGCCAGCCTCGCCCGGCGCGGGGTGTTCGTGAGCTTTGGCAACGCCTCGGGACCGGCGCCGGCGGTCGAGCCGATCCGCCTGATGCGCGCCGGCTCGCTGTTCTTCACCCGCCCGACGATGGCCGACTACACGGCCGCGCGCGAGGACCTCGACGAGAGCGCGGGCGCCTTGTTCGCCGTGCTGGCTTCTGGGGTGGTCAGGGTCGAGATCGGCCAGACCTTTGCGCTGAGCGACGCGCGCCGGGCGCACGAGGCGCTGGAATCCCGGGCGACGATCGGTTCGACCGTGCT
>DATGKF010000125.1:0-30664 GCA_035294785.1 Caulobacteraceae bacterium
GCGCTCGGCGTCCTATCCTGACCCGGCGAACAAGGTCGGCGGGGGCGGACGCGATGGGGCGGGTTTCGGTTGGCGACGCGATCAACGAGGGATTTCGCCTCATCGGGCGCGCGCCCGTTCCGGTGCTCCTCTGGGGCTTCGTCCAGGTGGCCTTCGCGGCGGCGGTGTTCACGATCTTGTCGCCGGTCTACATGGCGATGTTCGACGCCGCCCGTTCGGGGGCCGCCGACCCGGCGGCCATCCAGGCCTTCAGTGGCCGGGCGCAGTCGCTCCAGGGCTTCAGCCTCTTGATCGATGCGCTGCAGGTGGTCCTCTACTCGGTGGTCTACTGCGCGGTCTTCCGGGCCGTCCTGCATCCCGAGCAGAGCCAGTTCGCCTACCTCAGGCTGGGCATGGCCGAGCTCTTCTTCGGCGCGCTCTTCGTCGGCGGCTACGTCGTGGTGGCCAGCGGCGCTTTCGCCGTCGTCCTCGTCTTCGCCATCGTGATCGGCGTCCTCATCGCCGTGCACCAGGTCGCCGCAGCAATCGTCATCGGCGTGCTGGCCGTCATCGCGATGATGGTCGCCTTGTTCTATCTGCTGCTCCGCTTTGCGCTGATCGGGCCGATGATCGTCGAAGACGGAAAGTTCCACCTTGGCGATGCTTGGCGGCTCACTCGTGGACATGTCCTGTCGCTGTTTCTGATCGGCCTGGTGCTGGCGCTGATCGCGCTGGCCGCCGAGATCGTCATCGGGCTCGTGCTCGTCGCCATCGGCCTCGGCGGGCTCGCCGCGCTGGCCGGCGGCTTCCAGAACATCGCGCCCTTCCTCCAGCAGCCGGGCGCGCTGGTCCGGCTCGCGCCGCTCTTGGTGATCTTCGCCATCATCTGGGTGCCGTTCATCGGCTGCCTTTCCACGCTGATGAGCGCGCCGTGGGCGCGGGCCTACCGCGACCTGAAGCCGCCCGACGTCGCGGCGACGTTCGTGTGACCGCGGCTCGGCGCGGCGCTATGGTCGACGACGGCTGACGAAGCGGAGGGCAGGGCGATGGCCGATTTCTCCATTGGCGAGGCGGTAGCGGTCGGGCCCGGGCTGATCCGTCGCCACCCGCTGGCCGTGCTGGCCTGGGGCATCCTGCCGCTCGTGGTGTTCCTGCCGCTCCTTCTGCTCTTTGGCGGCGTGCTCGTGGCCATGATCGTCCAGATCGTCCAGCTCTCGCGCTCGGCGGGCGAACAGCCGGATCCGGCGGCGCTGCGGGCTCTGTTCGCCTCTATGGGCGGCCTTTTGCTGTTCGGCCTGCTGGTTGGACTGAGCAGCTGGGTGCTTCGCGCCGTGATCACGGCGGCCGCCTACCGCGCCGTGCTGCAGCCCGAGCAATCGTCCTTCTTCTACGTCCGCTTCGGCGCGGCCGAGCTTTGGCTCATGCTCGTGGCCTTCGTGCAGGGGCTGGTGCTCGCTGGCGTCGGCATCGTGCTGTCGATCCCCTCGTCGATCATCGTTCTGGCGGCCAGCGCCGGCGGCGACCGCGGGACGGCGGCAGTGCTGAACCTCGCGCTGCTCGCGGTGCGCGAGGCGGTTACGCTCTATGTCTGGCTCAGGCTCTGCTTGGGGACGCCGATGACCTTCGCCGACCGGCAGTTCCGCCTGTTCGAGTCCTGGGGCGCCACGCGGGGCCACGTGCTGAAGCTCTTCATGGTCGGCGTCCTCATCGTCCTTATCGCCGGCGCGATCGAGCTGGTCGCGCTCGCGCTCGGCATCGGCGGGCTGGTGTTGACGCCTGGCGCGATGGCCGCCCTGCAGGCCGGGCCCCAGGCGTTCGCCGCCAACCCGTCCGCCCTGATCGGCGTGTTCGCTCCGGCGCTGATCGAGTGGGTGGTGCTGGCGGCGCTTACTCAGGGGCCGGTGACCGCGGTGATGCGCGCGCCGCTCGCCCACATCTACCGGTCGCTGCAAGGAACCGACGTTTCCTCGACCTTCGCCTGAAACCGCTTGGGCCACGCTTTACAAAGCCCTATCGAATACCGAGCTTGACCGCGTGGCGCCGACGAATCGCGCCGTGAAACCCAGGGGCGCATGGCCAGCTTTTCTCCCACCGACGCGGCGCTCGAGGGCTTTCGCCTCACGCGTGAGCACCCGCGCTCCGTCGTCATGTGGGCGGCGTGTTCGCTGGGCTTCGCCTATGCGGTCGACCTGATCGCCTGGCTGACGCTTGGGCCAAACCGCGAGGCGCTGGTGCAGGACTTCCTGAAGTCCGCGTCCGATCCCAACCTCTTCTGGCCCGCCGCCGCCAAGCTTGCGCCGTTCTTCCTCATCGGGTTGCCGTTCAATCTCGCCTTCCAGTCGATCTTCACCTGCGCGGTCTATCGCGCGGTGCTGCGGCCGACGGAGTCGGCGCGCGGCTACCTGCGCCTCGGCGTCGACGAGCTGCGCATGGCCGCGCTCAACGTCATCTTCGCGCTCATCCTGGCGGCGACGCTGTTCGCGGTGGGCATGGTGGCGGCGCTGGCGGGCGCTGCGGCGGCGGGCGCGCCCTCGCTCGTGGTGCTGGTCGGCGACCTCGTCACCATCGCGGCCTTCTGGGCCGGCGTGATCGTGCTGCTCAGGCTCTCGCTCGCCGGACCGATGACGTTCGCCGAGCGCCGGCTGGTCGTCTTCGACTCCTGGCGGCTGACGCGCGGCATCGGGCTGCGGCTGTTCTGGACTTACGCGCTGGCGATGCTCCTCGGCGGGTTCGCCTTCGGGCTGATGCTGCTCATCGTCTTCGCTTTGCTGGCGGCGCTGGCGGCCCTCGGACTGCCGCTCGAGCAGGCGGCCGAGGCCGGCAAGGGCCCGGTCTTCCTGGCGACGAGCCTGGTGCTCGAGGCCGTCCAGGCGGCCATGCTCACCTGCTTCTACGTCGTCTGGAAGGCCCCGGCGGCGCAAGCCTACAAGGCGCTCGCCCACCCCGACGTCGCCGGAACGTTCGCCTAAACCTGCGCGCTCGGCCGCGCGCGGACCCGCTCGTGCCAGGCGCGCAGGTGCGCGCGCTCCTCATCGAGGTCGAGCCCGATCCAGTGCGCGAAGTCGACGGTGGAAAGCGCACAGATGTCGGCCATGCTGACCGTCTCGCCGGCGATGAATGGCCGCCCGTCCGCCAGATCGTCGTCCAGCCAGCGCTGGGCGTTCGAATAGGCCGCGCGATTAGATTCGCCAAAGTCTTTGTATTGTTTCAGAAGTCCGGCCGTTCGTTCATGCGCGTGCCGCCAGAAGTTGCCCACTGGCGCCATCAGCTGGAACTCGACCCGGCGCACCCACATGTCGATCTGCGCCTTTTCCACCGGCGTGCGGCCGAACAGCGACGGCTCCGGCTGCAGCTCCTCGAAATAACGGCAGATGGCGACGGTCTCCGAAATGGTCGTGCCGTCATCCAACTCCAGCGTCGGCACCTGCCCCAGCGAGTTCTTCGCCCGGTACTCGGGGCTCTTGTGCTCGCGCGTCATCAGGTCGACCGGCGTTTCGGCCAGGTCGATGCCCTTCTCGGCCAGAAACATCCGCACCCGCCGCGGATTCGGCGCCGGCTTCGGCGCGCCGTAAAGCTTCATGAGATCGATCCTCCGTCGCGCCGACTGAACACGCCGCTGCGACGATCTGCAACGCAATCGCGCCACAGAATCACACCAGCGTCCTCAAATCAGAGCTGCTGTGTGACGGGCTCGCGGTCGCAAAGTGTAAGCAAATCTTAGCCGTTTCGCCCGACCGTCCCGGAAGCTCAAGCACGAGCAGGGGAGGCTGCGCGTATGTCCGTTGGACGGGCTCGGATCGCGCTTGCGGTTGCAATCTGCGCTCTCGGCGCACCGGTCTCTCGCGCGCTCGCCGCCGATGCAGGCGCGAGCTTCGGCGTCGATGGCGTCGTGCCGACCGTTTGCCGCGTGCAACTCTCGTCAACGGCCGTCGTGTCGGGTCACACCGTCGATCTGGGGTCGATGACGGAGCTCTGCAACGACGGGAAGGGCTACAGGGTCGTGCTCAACACGCCGGCAGGCTCTGGCGGGCAGGTCGTCATCGACGATGCGCCGCCCATTCCGATCGCCGCGAACGGACACACAATGATCGTCGACTCAGACACCGACGCCTTTCGCCATCGGAATCTGAAGCTGGAACTCGCGGTGGGATCCCCGGTGATCACGCATGTCAGCTTCACGACCTCGCCAAAGGGCGAGATCTTCTAGCTATTCGGCTTCGCAGTCGCGCCCACGCTGCACCCCGTCGGTCGGCGTGAAGGTCAGCCTGATCGTGTCTCGGTAGGCCCCAGCCGGAAGGTCGTGGGCATGCGTATCGTCGAGCCTCACCGCGAGGGGCGCGCTCGATCCCAACGATGACTGTGTCGCCGGACAGCGAAGCTTGGCGTGGTCGCGCACCGGGATGCTGTCGAACGTCATCGAGTAGGGTATGCCGTCATCATCCTCATGCGACCGCCGCAGCATCGATCCGTTGTCGGTGTCGATGTTGATGGAATAGGGGACCGTGCTGACGGCCGTGACCGAGACATATCGATCGCTCGAACCCGGATCGCCTCGAAGCGTGCCGAAATCGATCTCGCCGTGACTGTGGCCCAGGCTGCCGACGTAGGCGCCGAAGTAGCGGGGGATGGTGAGGTGGATGCTCACCCGGTTGTCGTACTGCAACTCCTGCGTCTGCGGCTCGGGACCGGCTGAGCATTGAAAGCGGATTTCGATGGTCTCGTCCTGACGGCTGGCGGCGACGGGCTGGCCCTGCGGGATGTGCAGGATGAAAGGCACGGAGACGACGGCGTGCGGTCCGGAGCCAAACGACGCCGTTGCGCCGATGGCGCCGTTCACCGCTTGCGGTGAAGCGAAGAAGACGGGCTGGCCCGTATTGCCCAGCCAGGTGATGTCGTAGTCGCGCGGGCCCCCGGGGCCGATGCGCGAGCCGCCATTCGACGGCGTGTGATCCACCAAGATGAAGCGGACGCCGGTCACCGACGGGTCGAGACGCGTGACCGTCAGCTGAAATGGCCGGTTCACTGGCTGAGGGCTGAAAGGGTTGTAGTCGAGGTTGAGTTCGTTGCCGATCACCTGGAACGTTGCGCACGACCCGGCCGCCTCGGCGCGGCCTGCGAGCGCTGCGGTTGCGATGAGGACGGCGGCCGCCGCCACCATGGAGGAGGCGCGCGTCATCTCATCTCTCCGGATGCTGGTCGCCGAGCGCGACCATGCCCTTGGCGCCCTCTGGGATGGTGATCAGGTAGACCGACGCCGGGTCGGTCGGCATCGTGATCCGCCACTTGCCGGGCCGCATGCCGAGGACGCCGAAGCGTCCGTCACGGTTCGTGAACACCTCGATCGCGGGGTGCTGCGGATTGTCGACCTCGGTCGCCTGGCCGGCGAGGAGCGACACAGGCTCGCCGTAACGACTGAGCAGCCGCCCGACGCCGGTGACGGAGTAGTCTGACCCGACGACGATCACGTACCCGGCGCGATACGGCGGCATCACGCTGAACGTGCCAGGGCCGAGGTCGTAGCCGACCGGCGCCTTCGGAACGTCGTAGGTGTCCGTTCGCGGCGCATAGGAGCCCATGCCGGGGTCGACGGCTGGGCCAAGCGGCCCGGACGCCGCAAGGTAGTTGTCTCCATCGCGGTCGAGCAGGATCGGCGCATGACCGAGCGAGCTGTGCGGCGTCACGATCGCAAAGGCGTCGTAAATCGGCTGCGACAGCGCGAAGTGGCCGTCCGCAAAGGCGATCGAGGTTCCGATATGCACGGTTGTAATCTGGTTCGGCGTGCCGCCGCCGACTGCGTTCAGGTCCGACTCCTGATCGATCCCCCACTCGGCGCGGTTGCCCCTCATGTCGAAGTTGGCGTCGATTCCCGTGGTGCCTTGCTGCCGGAAGACCTGGGCCGTCGCGTTCCAGGAGTTCACGCCGGTCCGCTGCGAAGAGGTGGAATAGATGACGTCGGCCGACTGCTGGACGGTATCGACGTCGGCAGTGACGGAGGTCCGATCGTTCGGGATGTAGTTGATTGTCGCGCGGACGCCGGCTCCACGCACGCCGACCTCGTCCAGGTATTCCGCCGCGACGACGATATCGATTTGACGGGTCAGCTGCTTGCCGTACTCCAGCGCGTATTCGCTCTCAGACGGGTTGGGCGCACGGCCCGCCGAGTAGGAAGCGTTGAACGCCAAGTACTGTTCGTGTGGCAGCGATTGGGAAAGGTCGGCTTCGACCTGGTAGTAATAGGTGCTTTGGAGCGCGGCGGTGGCCGCCGTGACCGGCACGTTCCCGACCAGCGCCTGTGGCGTCGCGAAGTCGACGCTCTGCGTCTGCACCGTGAAAGCGATGCTGCGGCTGTAGGGGCTCTGGCGGTTAAAGGTGTTTGTATACTGGAATCCAGCGGCATAACCTGAACCAATGTATCGGTTGTAGGACCCTGCGAGATTCGCCTCGACGGTGCCGAACGGGGTCGCCCAGGTCGCTTCAACGCCGCCAACGCCGCCGGTCTTCTGAATCTGGAAGTTCGCGCCGAGGGTCAGATTCTGCGTGATGCCGCGGCGGTAGTAGCCGGATGCTCCCGGCTGGTCGAAGTGGTAGTCGGGCCCCGAGCCGGCAAAGGGCGCGAGGAAGCCGGCGTAGAACCCGAACTCAGACAGGCCCGGCGCCAGCAGGTTGGCGTCGAAGAAGAGCGAGAATCTCACGGTCTCGGTCTGCCCGGCGGGGTTCGTGATCACCAAGCTGACGTTGTTGGCGCCCTGGGCGAACGGAAAGTCGCGCAAATTATAGACGCCCGGGTCCAGCCTGATCTGACGGATAAGTAGCCCGTTGATGTAGGCCTGCACCGTCGAGGGTTGCGCTAGCGTGAAAGTCTGGTTTCCCAGCGGCTGTACGTTGCGCGTGGGATCCAGCAGTTGATACGAGCGGAAGGCCGAGATTCCCGCCAGCTGCGTCGTACCTGAGAAGCCGCGCGACGTGGGCTGGAGGTCGCCAAGCGTCCAACGGATGTCGTCCTTCAGGTCGTCGTAGACGAAGCGCGTCCCCTGGCGCTGGAAGACGTCCTTGGCGTCGGCCTCGATGCTTTGCTCGCTCTCCAGGACGATGTTGTCGTAGCGGGCTGCTGCGTCCAGCAGGATCAGCGGCTGCTGCCCGCCCCTGTTCTGGCCGGTCCAGAAGTACGAATAGGTGGCCAGCGCGGTGACGTAGGCGCTGAACCCCGCCGGCTTGACGAACGTGGTCTGTCCGTTCGCGGCCAGTCGGTCGCCCAGGTCCACGACCCGCGTGGCGCGGGCGTCCGCAGGCATTTCGAACGTCAGGCTGATTGTCTCGGGGACGTAGGTGAGCGTGTAGCCGAGCGATTTCAGCTCTTCCGCCGTTACCGTCGCACGACTTCCGATCATCGCCGAAAGTTCCTGAAACCGTTTGCGATTCAGGATCGGCGCCAACAGACGGAGCAGGGCTTGAGCGTCGATGTGAAGCCGGTCGTCTGCGGTCAGCACGAAGCTGATTTCGCCCAGGTTCACACCGCCGCTCTGTATCGGCCCGGTGAGCGGGACGTCGCGGCCCGTCGGGTTCAGCCTGTTGGTGATCGTGTTGAGCGCGAGCTCCGTCCCGGCGCTGCCCATTGCCTGGGTGCTCAGGTATGGCGCAGTGGTTGTGCTGGCGGCCGTCAGCGCCGGGGCGCTAACACCCGCCGCCGGGGGGCCCGGCGTGGGAGCGCCGCCAGAGCCGAGATCCAGGCTGTCCAGCAAGTCGCCGATGCGATCGCTCGAGCGAGCCTGCACCGCGACTCCCGCCGCCTCGACTCCCGCGGCGGCTGGCCTCCCCGACGCCCCGTAGCGCGCCGTGGCGATCGGTGTGTCGTCGGCGGCGTTGAGCGCGGCCTCCGTTCGCGCCTGCGACGTCGAGTTGGCGACAGGCGGCGAATAGGCCGCCGACACAGGGGTCGCGCTGACGGTCCTCGCCGGCGCGCTCAGGGCCGGCGCCGTGGTCGAAGGCGTCGTCAGTGCGCCGGCGCCGAGGTCTAGGGTCGCCAGCAGATCGCCGATGCGGTCGCTCGACGGGGTATGCACGGAAATCGCCGCCGCCTCGGAGCGCAGCAGATCGTCGGCCGCGCCGTTGGGCGCGGCGGCAAAGACCGGAGCGGCGAGCAGGCCCGCGACGAGCGAGATCGCTGCGAGGCGCCAGCCGGGCCTAGTTTTCCGATGGCCTGAACGACACAGCAACCTTACCCTCCCCATTCGGAAGGACCATCGGGATCGTGAAGGGACGGGTCTGCCCCGCGGCCACCAAACCGGGGCCGATGAACTCGTGGACGTCGTCGGGCGTGTAGGTCTTCGAGGCGATCTGCTTGCCAGCCGAGTCCGTCACCGTGACCTTCAGCGTGCCGTTCTCGAGATAGCCGTAGGTGTTGCTGGTGTTCACGATGGAGACGACCGGGTGGAAGACGCCCTTGTCGTCCTTCTGGATTTCCGTATTCGCCACGCTGAGGCGTGGCCTGGCGCCGACGAGCCCGACGTTCACAATCACCTGGAAGTCGTAGAGGACCTGGACCATGTCCTTGTCCTCGGGAAGCTGCACCGGCACTTGGCTGATCGTGACGTAGTAGTGCTGGCTCTGCTTGATGGCCGGGTCGCCGACCCACTGGACGCGGAAGGCCTGCGTCTTGCCCGGCTGGATGATGGCCTGGGGCGGGAAGACCAGCAGGTCGTCACTAGAGACGCCCGTGTCGTCCAGGCCGCCATCGCTTGGCTTTGCCTTCGTGATGGTCAGCTCAACGGGCAGGGGTGTGGCGAAGCTGTCGTCGACCGTGAACACCGCCGAGGACTGCGATCCGCCGTTCCGCAGCTCCAGGATCACTGGAACGACCGTCACTGCGTGTGCGCGCGGCGTCGTGACGGCGAGCACGCCCGTCACGGTCGCCGCGACGAAGGCGAGCGATGCGACTAGCCGACGGATCGGTTTCAAGCGTGCGCCCCCCAAGAGCGACAAGGCTTACTGCGTACGCCCTTGATAACCGGCGACTGGTAAACGGGTTCTTGAGCACGTTTCGTGCCAGCGGAGGGCCGGGACGGTCGTTGGACAAAGAAATAGCGGGCGACGAAGACCGTCGCCCGCCATCCCAAGCTTTTCCGCCGCGCCGAAGCTTGGCGAAGGTTGGGTTAGTTTAGACCCGCGGCACCAGCAGCAGGAGGACGAGGCCGTGATAGTGGCCAGCCGCCAAACGGTTGGTATTGTGGCCGAAATCACTGTCCGGGCCCCGCTCGGACTTGCCGCTCGTGAACGACGTGACCGCTTCACCGTCGGTGCAGCCGCCGAGCGTCGCGTGATGGAAGTGCACGGCGGCGCCGGCGCCGCTCGAACCGAAGTCGGAGACTGAGCTGCCGCCCTTTGCGGGGTAGCCGGGCCCGAAAGGCCCGTCGCACGTGTCTTCCAGCGGGCTGGCGCCCGTATCAGCGCGCTTGGCGCCGTCGATCGTGATCTCCAAGTCGTACAGCGCGGCGTCGTTAAACCCGTTGCTGTCGGGCAGACCGTCGCCGTTGTGGTTGCTGTGATTGACCAGCGCGCTGCGGGTCAGGTTCACCCCGTTGTGGTTGCCATTGCACCAGGCGGTGACGTCGAGGTCGTTGAGCGCCTCGGCGACCTGGCCGGCCAGGTGTTGGTGAACCTGCGCCGTTTCCTCGTTGGCGATCAGGCCGATATTGGCGGTGTTGCCGTTCGAGTGGATGTGGCACTCGGCGGCGACCCAGCCGTTGATGTGAAAGTCGCGGTGCGCGTCTTCGGCGTGGACGCTGGCCGCGCCAGCGACCATGGCGAAGGCGGCGGCCGCCATCAGGGTACGCTTCATGTCAGTCTCCCAAAGTGGTGGGTATTGAGCCAGGTTGGGCCCTGGCGGCCATGCGACGGCGGGCTGATCCCGCCGCCGACTTGCGAAGGCGGATGCTCGGAGTTTCCGCTGCTTCCGCAATAGGTTGAGCGTACATTCTCATGTCCGCGCCGATACGGTGATGGTGATAGTGTCGCTGTAGCGCCCGGCGACGTTGCGCGGCCCGGCGCCCTGGCCGTCCCAGCTCAGCGACATCGAGCTCGGCCGATCGATCGAGATCAGCTTTCCCGAAGAGAGGCCCTGTCCGGGCTTCGCGCCGTAGAAGGCGCAGGCCGCCCCGGGCGCGCCAGGCGCCGTCAGCGCGGTCGAGTCACAGGCGGCCGGCGTCAGGGCCTGCCCGTTCGTGCCGATGTCCAGCGAAAGCCGGTATGCCTTGGTGAAAGCGAAGCCCGAGCCGTCGGGCGTCCGGTCGGCGGCGAAGGCGCCGTGCTGGGATTTCACGCCGATGACGAAGGGCGTGTTGCAGTCCAGCTGGAACGGAATGACGAGGGTATGAGCGACCGTGAGGTCTTGCGCGCCCGTGTGGTCGTCCTGGTCCCCGCGGAAACCGCAGCGGGCGGCGATGCGCGCCTTCACGTCCACCGTCAGCTTCTGCACCGGCGTCGCATCGTCGTGGCTCATGGCCCAGGCCGGCGCGACGAGGCATGCCGAAATTGCAGTCGCGGCCGCAGCGGCCGCTGTCAGTCGAACGAAAAGCACCCCAAGCCCCACTATTAACCCTTGGTCGAAGACGATGCGAGCAAGAGCCGGGCCACGTAAACACGTGTTTCAGATTAGAACAAGAGGTCGGTCAGATTCGTCCGATATTGATCGAATCGTCACAAATGACGCGCGCAAATATATCTTGGATATATTATGGTTAACGATGAAGATGTACTCGAATTAAGAAAGTAGTAACCTTTGATACTAACAAGTTATCCACAGAATGTGCTGGGCAATGATCCATTTTGTCGCAGCGACTGCGGACCACAGAGCTTGTGGTTGTAGCGGCTGGCGCCGCCGCGGCCCGCGTAACACTGTAAGAGAGCGGTGAATCGCGCGGCCGAAAACACTGATTCGCCTGGGGGGCGAGCAGTCAAAGGCCGGCCCGTCAACCATGAACTTTTTTTGCAATGTCGGTCGCTTAGACGCTCGATGGCGCCGGGAAGACCGCCGAACGCCCGCTGGCGCCCGCCAACAAGCGTTACCGTGGCGGGCGCCTGGTTAGCTCGCCGCCATCGCCTTGGCGCGCGCGGGCTTCGGCTTGTTGGCTTGCCGGCGTTCTTCGTGGCGTTGCAGCGTCTGCGCCAGGTAGCGGCCGGTCCAGCTCGCGCGGTCGGCGGCCACCTCTTCCGGCGTGCCCTGGATCAGGATGCGGCCGCCGCCATCGCCGCCCTCGGGGCCGAAGTCGACGATCCAGTCGGCGGTCTTGACCACGTCCAGATTGTGCTCGATCACCACGACGGTGTTGCCATGATCGACCAGTTCATGCAGCACTTCCAACAGCTTGCGCGTATCTTCGAAATGCAGGCCGGTGGTCGGCTCGTCGAGAATGTAGAGGGTGCGCCCCGTGGCCCGGCGCGACAGCTCCTTCGACAGCTTCACCCGCTGCGCCTCGCCGCCGGAGATGGTCGTCGAGGGCTGGCCCACCTGGATGTAGCCCAGGCCAACGCGCTTCAGCGTCTCCATCTTCTCGCGCAGCACCGGCACCGCCTTGAAAAACTCCGCCGCCTCGTCGACCGTCATGTCGAGGACGTCGGAGATCGACTTGCCCTTGAACAGGATCTCCTGGGTCTCGCGGTTGTAGCGCTTGCCCTTGCAGACGTCGCAGGTGACGAAGACGTCGGGCAGGAAGTGCATCTCGATCTTGATCAGCCCGTCGCCCTGGCAAGCCTCGCAGCGGCCGCCCTTCACGTTGAAGGAGAAGCGTCCCGGCCCATAGCCGCGCGCTTTCGACTCCGGCAGGCCAGCGAACCAGTCGCGGATCGGCTGGAAGGCGCCGGTGTAGGTGGCGGGGTTTGAGCGCGGCGTGCGCCCGATCGGCGACTGGTCGATGTCGATGACCTTGTCGAAATGCTCCAGCCCCTCGATGCGCTCGTGCGGCGCCGGCGCGTCCGAGGCGTTGTTCAGCCGCCGGGCCGCGGCCTTGTAGAGGGTCTCGACGGTAAAGGTCGACTTGCCGCCGCCGGAGACGCCGGTGATGCAGGTGAAGACGCCCACCGGAATGTCGCCGGTGACGCTCTTCAGGTTGTTGCCGCGCGCGCCGATCACGCGCAGCCGCTTGGTGTCGGGCACGCGCCGTCGCTTTTCCGGGATGGGAATCTGGCGCGCCCCGGTCAGGTACTGGCCGGTCAGGCTGCGCGGCGCGGCCATGATGTCGGCGGGCCTGCCCTCGGCGATGATCTCGCCGCCGTGCACGCCGGCCAGCGGGCCCATGTCGATGACGTGGTCGGCGGTCAGGATCGCCTCCTCGTCGTGCTCGACCACCAGCACCGAGTTGCCCAGGTCGCGCAGGCCCTGCAGCGAGCCCAACAGCCGCTGGTTGTCGCGCTGGTGCAGGCCGATGGAAGGCTCGTCGAGCACGTAGAGCACGCCGGTCAGGCCCGAACCGATCTGGCTGGCCAGGCGGATGCGCTGGCTTTCGCCGCCCGACAGCGTTCCGGACGCGCGCGACAGATTCAGATACTCCAAACCTACGTCGACAAGAAAACGCAGGCGATCATTGATTTCCTTCAAGATTCTCTTGGCGATTTCGACCTGGGTCGGCGTCAGCTGCGGCTCCAGCCCCTCGAACCAGTCGCGCGCCGGCTTGATCGCCATCAGGGAGATCTCGGCGATGTTCTTGCCCGCGATCTTTACCGCCAGCGCCTCGGGCTTGAGGCGCAGGCCGCCGCACGCCTCGCACGGCGTCTCCGCCTGGTAGCGGCCGAGCTCCTCGCGCACCCAGCTGGAGTCCGTCTCGCGCCAGCGGCGCTCCAGGTTGGGGATCACTCCCTCGAAGGTCTTGTTGACCTCGTACTTGCGCGCGTTGTCGTCGTAGACGAACTGGATCTTGTCCGCGCCCGAGCCGTAGAGCACGACCTGGCGCGCCGCTTCCGGCAGCTGCCACCACGGCTCGTCCATCGAAAAGCCGTAGTGCCGCGACAACGCCTGCAGCGTCTGGGTGTAGAGCGGCGATGGGCCCTTGGCCCATGGCGCGATCGCGCCCTTGTGCAGGCTCTTGTCCTTGTCCGGCGTGATCATCTCGGCGTCGAAGGCGAGCTTGTGGCCAAGCCCGTCGCAGACCGGGCAGGCGCCGAACGGATTGTTGAACGAGAAGAGCCGCGGCTCGATCTCCGAGATCGTGAAGCCGGAGACGGGGCAGGCGAACTTCTCCGAAAACAGCAGGCGCCGGGCCTCGCTCTCGCCTTCCTCGACGTCCGCCCACTCGGCCACCGCGATGCCGTCGGCCAGGCGCAGCGCCGTCTCCAGCGAGTCCGCCAGGCGCGATTGCATATCCGGCCGGGTGATGATGCGGTCCACGACGATGTCGATGTCGTGCTTGATGTTCTTCTCGAGCGTGGGCGCGTCCTCGATGGGATAGAAGGCGCCGTCGATTTTCAGCCGTTGATATCCGGCCCGCTGCCACTCGGCGATCTCGCGCCGGTACTCGCCCTTGCGGCCGCGCACGACCGGCGCCAGCAGCATCAGCCGCGTGCCCTCCGGCAGCGCGGTGATCTTGTCGACCATCATCGAGACGGTCTGGCTCTCGATCGGCAGGCCGGTGGCGGGCGAATAAGGCACGCCCACCCGCGCCCAGAGCAGGCGCATGTAGTCGTGGATCTCGGTGACCGTGCCGACGGTCGAGCGCGGGTTGCGGCTGGTGGTCTTCTGCTCGATCGAGATGGCCGGCGAGAGGCCCTCGATGAGGTCCACGTCCGGCTTGCCCATCAGCTCCAGGAACTGGCGCGCGTAGGCGGACAGGCTCTCGACGTAGCGCCGCTGGCCCTCGGCATAGATGGTGTCGAACGCGAGCGACGACTTGCCGGAGCCGGAGAGGCCGGTCAGCACCACCAGCGCGCCGCGCGGAATGTCGAGGCTGATATCCTTCAGATTATGCTCGCGCGCGCCGCGCACGCGGATGAAGCGGTTCGGGTCAGACATTCAGGCTCGCATCCCAGGCCCGCGGGGAGCGCGGGCCAAGCCCCCTAATGTAGTACGCGGAGTCGAACGGACAGCAAGAACATTGTGCGAACACCGGCGACTTCCTGCCAGCTTGTGTCAGGAGGCGGCCTTCAGCGCGCGGACGAAACGAGAATCATGAAGTGGCCGCGCAGCGCCGCGACCGGGCTCGCGCGATCCTCCTGCCAGGCTTCGACGGCCAGGTTGGCGACGCGGCGGCCGAGCTTGAGGATGCGCGCCTCGGCGTAGGTCGCTACCGGCCGGGCTGACCGGAGGTAGTCGACCGTGATATCGATCGTGCGGGCGCGGCGTCCCTCGGCGTCCAGTTTCGCCAGCGCCGCCAGCTCCAGGAACGACGCCACCACGCCGCCGTGCAGCGCCGGCAGGATCGGATTGCCGATCAGCCGCCCGGCGAAAGGCAGGACGGCGAGGCCGCCCTCCAGCCGCACGTCGAGGAAACGGGCGTAGGGCCAGGCGTCCAGCAGCGCCGCAGCGGCCACCGCGTCGCTCATGCCGGCGCCGACGGCGCGCTGGTGAGCATGAAGGCGGCCTGCGCGGCGGCGATCGGGTCGGCAGGATCGTCCTCGTAGGCCCAGCCGCGCACCACGGCGACGTCGCCGGCGATGCGCAGGCACTCCGCCTCGCCGGTGACCGCGCAGCCGGGCCGCGGCGGGCGGATGTGATCGAGGCGAAAGTCCAGCGTCGCCATGCCGCCGAAACCCGGCATGCGGCCCTCCGCCTCGGCGCGCTCGCGCATCACCAGGCCGACCGCCATGCCGCAGGTCTGGTCGAGCAGCGCGAAGATCACCCCGCCCGCCAGCGCGCCGTCGGCCGGATCGCCCACGAGGTTGTCGCGAAACGGCGCCCGCATGGCGCATCGCTGGTCGGTCAGGGTCTCGAACCCCATCGCCAGCGAAAGCGCCGTGCCGCGGTAGGCGAGCTCGTTCGGCGCGGCGTCGCTCATCGGCTCTTCGGGCGGGCGGATCTCTTCGGCCATGCCCCACCTATACGGGGCTGACGCGACGTTGGGGAAGCGCGGGAAAGCCCTTTCCGAAAGGCCTCGCGCCGGTCTAGCGTCGCCGCATGGCCGACGAACTCATCCTCCACCACTACGACAACTCGCCCTTCTCGGAGAAGGTGCGGCTCCTGTTCGGGCTCAAGGGCCTCAGCTGGCGCTCGGTGATCCAGCCGACGATCATGCCGAAGCCGGACCTCACACCCCTGACCGGCGGCTACCGGCGCATTCCGGTGATGCAGATCGGCGCCGACGTCTTCTGCGACACCCAGGTGATCATGGCCGAGATACTGAAGCGCACCGGCGACGACGGGCTCGAAACCGGCGGCGGCTTCGCAGTCAACTTCTGGGCCGACCGGCTGTTCTTCCAGCCCGCCGTGGCCGTGATCTTCGGCGAGATCGGCGACAACGTGCCCAAGGCCTTCATCGAGGATCGCGAAAAGCTGTCCGGCCGGCCCTTCGACACCGCCGCCATGAAGGCGGCCGGCCCGCCGATGAAGACGCAATGGCGCGCCCAGGCCGCCTGGATCGACCGCGCCCTGGCCAAGGCGCCCTTCCTCGGTGGCGACAACCCCGGCGTGGCCGACCTCTCGGCCTACATGAACGTCTGGTTCACCGGCGGGACCGTGCCGGCGACCATGGACGCGCTGCTCGCCGGCCTCGACCGCGTGAAGGCCTGGCGCGAGCGGGTGCGGGCCATCGGCCACGGCCAGCGCAGCGAGATGACGCCTGCCGAGGCGCTCGAGGTCGCCCGCGCGGCCGAACCGGCGGCCTACACCGACCACGACGCCCACGAGCCGCTTGGGCTGAAGCCCGGCCAGGACGTGATGGTGATGGCCGACGACTACGGCCGCGAGCCGATCGCCGGCCTGCTGGTCGCCGCCAACCCCGAGCGCGTCGTGATCGCCCGCCAGGACCCCGCCCTCGGCCGCCTCCAGGTCCACTTTCCCCGCGCCGGCTACTTCGTCGCTGCCGCTTAGCTTGCGTCGACGTGTCTACGATTGTACATACGGCGCGCGAATCTCACGCGACTCTCGGTAACAGATATGACTGGTTTGCGAGAGTGGCGGGATGCCGAGATTCGAGTGGGACGCAAGCAAGGCGGTCGCCAACCTGGCGAAGCATGGGATCGGGTTTGAAGACGCGGCGCTGGCGCTGACCGGGCGGTCGATCAGGCGGAAGAGCCCTCATCCTGATGAGGATCGGTACGTCTCCGTCTGCCGATGCCAGGGTCGAGTGATCGCCGTTGTTTGGACCAGCAGAGGTGACATCGTGCGGCTGATCTCCGCGCGGCATGCGAGGACCGATGAGCGGCGGCACTTTACACAAGCGTTCGGCGAAGAGCCTGAAGGGCGGGGATAGCGACTGGGCGCGTGTTGACCGGCTGACAGACGCCGAGATCGAAGCCGCTATCAACGACGACCCCGATGTCGCACCCGCCCTGGACGACGCCTGGTTTCGTGATGCGGATATTGTGCCCCCGGCAAAGGCGGCCACATCGATCCGGATCGATCAGGACGTCCTTGCCTGGTTTCGAGGCTATGGCCGCGGTTGGCAAACCCGGATGAACGCGGTGCTGCGGGCCTATGCGAAAGGTCACGGCGGAGTCCGCTGAACCGCAACGGTTGCGGCCCACGCAGCCGATCGCCTATCTCTTGGCCTCTCGCGAATGGAGGATTCGATGCAGCGCGTGACGAACAGCCGACTCGTCCCCGTTTCATCGTCGCCCAAGGTCCTCCATGCCCGCCTTCGTCACCTTCGACTCCGTCACCTATCGCGCGCCTGACGGCCGCGATCTCCTCCAGTCCCTGAGCCTCGCCTTCGGGCGCGAACGCAGCGGCCTCGTCGGCCGCAACGGCGTCGGCAAGACGAGCCTCTTGCGCCTGATCCTGGGCGACCTGGCGCCCACCCACGGGGACGTGGCCGTCACCGGCCGCATCGCCCACCTGCGCCAGACGCCGCTCTTGCGCGGCGGCGCGCAGATCATCGACGTCATCGGCGCGCGCGAGGGCCTGGACCGGCTGGCGCGGCTCGAGCGCGGGGAGGGCGCTGCCGGCGACCTCGAAACCGCCGACTGGCTGCTGCCGCAGCGCATCGAGGAAGCGCTCGATGCGACCGGCCTCGCCGGCCTCGACCTCACGCGCCCGGCGGCCTCGCTGAGCGGCGGCGAGGCGACGCGCGCGGCGCTGGCGGCGATGCTGATCGAGGCGCCCGACGTCCTGCTGCTCGACGAGCCGACCAACAACATGGACTCGGGCGGCCGCGCCGCGGTGGTCGAGCTGATGGCCGGCTGGAAGGGCGGGGCGATCGTCGTCAGCCACGACCGGGCATTGCTCCGCCAGATGGACCGCATCGTCGAGCTGACCGGGCTGGGCGCCAACGTCTATGGCGGCAACTACGACCTCTACGCCGAGCGGAAAGCCGCCGAGGAGGCCGCCGCCGCTCGGGCGCTGGACGCGGCCGAGCAGGCCCTCGGCAAGGTGAAGCAGGAGATCCAGACCGCCCGCGAACAGAAGTTCAAACGCGACGCCCGCGGCCGGCGCAAGCGCGCCGAGGGCGGTGTGCCCCGCATCGTCCTGGGCGCGATGAAGCAGAGGGCGGAGGACTCCGGCGGCAAACTGACCCGGCTCGCGGACCGGCTGCGCGCCGAGGCCGAGCGCGATCTGGCCGACGCCGACGCCCGCATCGAACGCTTCCGGCGGCTGGCGTTCGAACTTCCGCCGTCCGATCTCGCCAGCGGCAAGCAGGTGCTGGCCTTCGAGGACGTCGGGTTCGACTGGCCGAACGGGCGGCGTGTTTTCGACGGCGTGTCGTTCCGCATGGTCGGGCCGGAGCGGCTGGCGGTGACCGGCCCGAACGGCTCCGGCAAGACGACGCTGATCGCGCTCGCCACCGGCGCGCTTTCGCCCACGCGCGGCCGCATCGCCCGCGGCGTCGAGGCGGTGGCGCTGGACCAGCGCGTCAGCCTGCTCGACGACGAGGCGACGCTGGTCGAGAACTTCCGCCGCCTCAATCCGGGCTCGGTCGACAACGACGCCCACGCCGCGATGGCGCGGTTCCTCTTTCGCAATGTGACGGCGACCAAGCGGGCCGGCGACCTGAGCGGCGGCGAGCGCCTGCGCGCCGGACTCGCCTGCACCCTCCTGCGCCTCAAGCCGCCCCAGATCGTCATCCTCGACGAGCCGACCAACCACCTCGACCTCGACTCCATCGCCGCGGTCGAAGCGGCCCTCGCGGCCTACGACGGCGCCCTGATGCTCATCACCCACGACCGCGACTTCATCGACGCCGTCGGCGTCGACCGCGAGCTCATGCTGCCTTGGGGATCAGACTCAACTTATCTTATCTGATATCAAATACTTACCGTATCCCCCATCCGCTCATCCCCGCGCAAGCGGGGACCCAGGCTTTTTACCGCGGAGGACGCAGAGAAGGCGCAGAGCGCGCGGAGGGACGCTGCCTCTCTGCGATCTCCGCGCCTTCTCTGCGATCTCCGCGGTTCAAATTCGGACTTGCCGCAGTCATCCCAACCTCAAGCAAACAGCGCCTGGGTCCGGTGAGTTCTCAAACGAAGTGCAACACCTTCTATCGGGGGTGGTTGTTGAGTACGGACCTCAGTTCGTCGGGGCGATGAGGTGTGCGGCGCGGAGTTCCTGCTCGGCCGCCGCCAGGTCGTGCTGGAAGCGGGGGTCGCGCAGCAGGTCGCTGGCCACCGCCGTCCCCAGCGCCTGGCCGCCGACGATGTCGGCGCGATAGTGCATGCCGCAGACGAGCCGGTTCTCCGAATAGTCCCGCGCGCGGGTCATGATCTGTTGCGCTTCGTCGGGCAGCGCCTGCGCCAGCACCACCGCCATCGTGTAGGCCATCGTCGCGTGCCCGCTCGGATAGGACGTCTGGGGTTTTTCGTCGCGCGAGCAGGTCTTCAGCGAGTCGTCGACGATCCATGGGCGCGTGCGCTTGAAGTAGTCCTTGGCGCGCGAGGCGGCGATGGCCTCCTCGTGGCGCACCTCCGCCAGCAGATGGGCCGTTGCCGGCAAGGCCGCTAGGTCGAAACCCGGCGCGATGGCGGTCTGGAAGATGGTCCCGTCCTCGTGGTCGTTGTCCCACATCGCCTGCGTCCAGCCGTCGGGCGTCGTGGCCTCGCCGATGCGGTGCAGCTCGGCGACTTCGGCCACCGCCTCTGGCGATCCGTCCGCCGGCGGCGGCGGCAGGAGGCGGGCGGGGTCGATGTCCGCCGGGGTGAGGAAGGCCAGCGCCGGCGGATCGGCCGCCCACGCCGGCCCGGTCGCCAGCAGCGCGCCCGCGACGGCGCCGATGCCGATCAGATGGCGCAACAGCGCCTGGCGGGTGTGAGTCATCGCAGGCGCGCCCCTCTGAGCCAGCGATCCGCCGATAGGGGCCGCAAGGCGGGGGCTCAAGTGAACCTTTTTCGGCGCTCCCGTGACGCTTCGACGACGCCGAACGCGGCCTCGGCCGGCGTGGACAGCGAGATCGTGCTCTAGCGGCGGGCGCGGAGGCGGATCGGGATCGGCGTCAGCAGCGGCGCAGGCGCGAAGGGGGCGGCGATCCGCTCCAGCAGACCGGCGGCCCGACGCTGCAGGGCGGCGCCACACCGCGAGCCGGAAGCCGCGGCGCTTGCCGGACCGCCCAGGCGTTCGATCCACGCGATCAGCGCCGCCAGCAGCGCACGGCGGCGCGGCGGGGCGTCAGCGAGTTCGCGGCGCGCCGCGGCGATGAGGATCGCCTGCTTGTCCGGGAAGTATTGGTAGAGCGTGCCGATGCTGACCCCGGCGCGTTCGGCGACGTCGCTGGTGGTGAACCCTTCCGGCCCGCGCCGCTCCAGAATCTGAGCCGCCGCCTCGACGATCGCCTCGACCGTCGCCCGTGAGCGCGCCTGCTGCGGCGTGCGGCGTAGGAAAGACAAGGACTTGGCCGGCATGCGGGGCCCCATGACAAACGCGAGTGTTGCGCACGAGCCTAGCGGGCGACAGTCGGCCGTCAACGGCGAGGCGGTGCGAGCGATGGGCATGGCGGACGAGGAACGGGTGAGGCTGGCGGCGGTTTTCGCTGATCCCCATGTGGCCGCCTCGTACCATGGCCGTCCGCCGTATCCTGAGGCGCTCTACGCGACGCTGCTGGCCCAGACGGAAGGCCGCGCCCGAGCGCTCGACCTCGGCTGCGGGCCGGGCAAGATCGCCCGCGTGCTGGCAGACCACTTCGACGTCGTCGTCGCTGTCGACGTATCGGCCGCCATGCTGACGGTGGGTCGCGCGGACGACGGCGGCCGCCATCCGAACATCGTCTGGGTGGAGGGGCCGGCCGAGGCGAACGTCGACGGCGCATTCGACCTCGTCACGGCCGGCGCCTCGATCCACTGGTTCGATCTGGCGGCGCTCTTTCCAAAGCTCGCGAAAGCGACGCCGCTCGTCGCCACAGTCAACGACGCGCCGGTGTTTCCCCATCCGGCCCCGCCCTGCGGCATTGACGCCTGGATCGCCTTCCTGAACCGCTGGCTGCCGCACATGGGCCGCCCACCGATCACCGCGCCGCCGTGCGAGACGAACTGGCCGCCTGGCCCCGCCCCGCACGAGGCCTGGATCGATGTCGCCGGCCACGCGCGGTTCCGCTCGCGCCATCGCCAGACCGTCGAGAGCTTCATCGCCTGCAGCCACTCGCGGGTCAGCTGGAACCGGCCGGCGATGGGCCAGGCCTTGCTCGACGCCTTCGACGCCGACCTGGACGCCTTGATGCGCCCGTTCGCGACCGAAGGGATGCTCGAAGTCGCCGTAGTGACCGATCTGACGTGGGGGGCGCCGCGGGCGACCCCGCGCGCAACCTAGGCCCGGCGGTTCAGCGTCACGGCGGTGGCGGCGTCGCGGGGTGGCTTCGCGCCCTTCGGGCCGTAGGCGGCGTTGGAGCCGCGCTGGTTGGCGATCTCCTCGGCGATGGCGTGGACCAGGCCCTCGGTCACCGTCTTGGCCGCGTTCAGCGCCCGGCCCTGGCGCGCCATCACCGCATCGAACGCCTCGGTGGCGCGGATCAGCTTCACGCGCTCCTTGCGCGGCAGCTCGGCGATCGGCTCGGGCCGTTCGCGCAGGCTCTGCGCCTCGGTGCGGTAGAGGTTCGCGAGCCTCGACGTTTCTTCCATGTTGCGGGCGGCGTCCTGCGGCCGGCCGGCCTCGAAGGCCTGCGCCTGCTCGGCGATCAGCGCCGTCAGCCGCTCGGTGAGCGCGACGAGGTCGTCGATGCGGCCGCTCGCCGCCAGACCGGGTTCGGGGGTCATGATAATCCTTGCATTTTCAGCATTTCGCGTTGGACGGCTTGGGCGACCCCGATCCCGCCTCTCTTGACGATCTGCTGGCCGATCGCGTCCATAAGGAAGGAGCGGAACGCCGCCTCGCCCGAGCCGCCGCCGAAGGGGCCGTCGGTCGAAACGCCGGCGAACATTTCGCCCAGCATGTTGGAGACGAAGACGCTCTCGAAGCTCTGCGCCGTGCTGGCGATCGCCGCTTTCGAGGCGCCGGCGGCCACCGTCGGCGCGCCTGGCGTCGGGCGGAGCAGGTCGACCGGCAGGGTCAGCGGCGTCGTCATCACATCACCTGGATGTCGGCTTGCAGCGCGCCGGCGGCCTTGATCGCCTGCAGGATGGAGATCATGTCCCGCGGCGTAACGCCCAGTGCGTTGAGCCCGGCGACAAGGGACGACAGCGAGGCGCCCTCCTTGATCACCAGCAGCCGTTTGCCCTTCTCTTCGTCCACCTTCAGGTCGGACTTCGGCACGATCACCGTCTGACCCTGGCTGAAGGGCGCGGGCTGGCTCGCGCTCGGGCTCTCCTGCACCGAGATGGTGAGGTTCCCCTGGGCGATGGCGACGGTGGAGACGCGGACGTCCTCGCCCATGACGATGACGCCGGCGTCCTCGTTGATCACCACCTTGGCCGGGTTCTCGGGCTGCACCTCCAGATCCTCGACCTCGGTGACGAAGCCCATCATGTCCTGGCCGGGCGGGGCGCGGAGGGTGACGATCGTCGGGTTCTCGGCCGTGGCGCTGTCGGGATAGCGCGCGTTGATCACCTGGGCGATGCGGGTTGCGGTGGTGAAGTCCGGATTGCGCAGCGACAGGCGCAGTTGCGGCATCGAGTCGAGCTTGAAGCCGACCTCGCGCTCAACACTCGCCCCTTCGGCGATGCGGCCGGCGGTCGGCACGCCCTTGCTGATCGACGAGCCCGATGCGCCGGAGGCGGAGACCGACCCGGTCTCGATCTTGCCTTGCGCGACCGCATAGGCCTCGCCGTCGGCGCCCAGCAGCGGGGTCACCAGCAGCGTGCCGCCCTGCAGACTCTTCGCATCGCCCATGGCTGAAACGGTGACGTCGATCTGCGAGCCGGCGGCGGTGAAGGCCGGCAGCTCGGCGGTGACCATCACCGCGGCGACGTTCTTGGTGTCGAAGTTGGCGGCGCTGCGCGTGTTGACGCCCAGCCGCTCGAGCATCGACTCCAGGCTCTGCAGCGTCATCGGGGCGTTGCGCAGGGAATCGCCCGTGCCGGCCAGGCCGACGACCAGGCCGTAGCCGACCAGCTTGTTGCCGCGCACGCCCTCGAACTGGACGATGTCCTTGATGCGTGATGACGCGAAGCTGGGCTGGGCGACCAGCATGTTGGCCAGCGCCGCCAACACCAGAAGCCCGACTCGGAAAAGACGCATGCGCACCCCTGGCAGACCGATTGGCGGCCGACCGCCCCCCGCGCCGGCGATGCGACGATCGTGCCAGCCGCGCGTCGAAATTTTCGCTTTGAAATCAAACGCCTGGAAGACGTGCGGGCGCGGCGTCCCGCCGAAGGCAAAATCTGCCCAGTCTTAACGAACCGGCAAGGCGGGCGAGCGAAGTGTCGAGCCCATGAAGGTCAGCGGTTCGAGCGGGGTCGGCCCGGCCCAGACGGCGCAGCCGCGCGGCGGCGGCGCGCCCGCGGCCGCCGGCTTTGCGCTCGGCGGCGCGGCCGAGGCCACGGCCGCCTCGCGGGTCGGTCCGGCGTCGGTCGTCGGCTCGCTCGATGCGCTCCTGATGCTGCAGGAGGTGGGCGGGCCGACCGAGCGGCGGCGCAAGGCCGTGCGCCGCGCCGGCGTCATCCTCGATGTGCTCGACGACCTCAAGATCGCCGTCCTCGACGGCGCCGTCGCCCCCTCGACGCTGAGGCGGCTGATGGACGCTGTACGTCAGGAGCGGGCCCTGACCGGCGACGAGCGGCTGGAGGGCGTGCTCGACGAGATCGAGACCCGCGCGGCGGTCGAACTCGCCAAGCTCGACCAGTAGCGCCTGCCGCGCCCGCGGACCTCGCAAACGCTTTGTTTTACAGGCCGTGCGATTTGGTATAAGCGGCGCTCTCCGCATAGGGAGTGGGTAGGGGCGCGTGATACGTCAATGAAGGCGACCGCGAGTTTGGTAGAAGATCGAGAGTATCGTCCGTCAGAAGACGAAGCTTTCATGAACGAACGCCAGCTTGAGTATTTTCGTCAGAAACTACTCAATTGGAAAGAAGATATCCTGCGAGAGTCGCGGGAAACGCTCTCGCATCTGCAGACGGAAACTGAGAATCATCCGGACATCGCCGACCGCGCCTCCTCGGAGACCGATCGGGCGCTGGAACTGCGCACGCGAGATCGCCAGCGCAAGCTGATCGCCAAGATCGACGAGGCGCTCAGGCGCATCGACGAAGGCGCCTACGGCTACTGCGAGGAGACCGGCGAGCCGATCGGGCTGGCCCGCTTGGACGCGCGGCCGATCGCCACGCTCAGCCTCGAGGCGCAGGAGCGCCACGAACGCCGCGAGCGCGTGCACCGCGACGAATAGTCGGGCTCGCCGAAACCTCCTACATAGCCGCGCATGACGGACCGTTTGAACATCGCCGCGGTGCAGGCGAACCCGACCGTGGGCGCGGTCGAGGCGAACGCCGAACTCGCCGCCGAGCGCATCCGCGAAGCGACGGCCGCCGGCGCCGACCTGGCGCTCTTTTCCGAACTCTTCCTCATCGGCTACCCGCCCGAGGACCTCGCGCTCAAACCGGCTGCTGTCGCCGCCTGTCATGCGGCCCTCACGCGGCTGGCGGCGCAGACCAAGGGGTCGTGCGGCGCGCTCATCGGGCTGCCGTGGGCCAGCGGCGACGAGCGGCCGCACAACGCCTGCGCCCTCATCGCCGACGGGGTGATCCAGGACGTCACCTTCAAAGCCGATCTCCCCAACTACGGCGTCTTCGACGAGAAGCGGGTGTTCGAACCCGGCCGGGGGGCGAAGCCGTTCGAATTCAAGGGCGTACGCCTGGGCGTTCCCATCTGCGAGGATATCTGGGGTCCCGGTCCCTGCGCCATGTTGGCGGCCGAGGGCGCGGATCTCCTGCTGGTGCCGAACGGTTCGCCCTATCGCCGCACGGCGGAGGGCGAGCGGCTGTCGATCGCGGCGGCCCGCGTCGCCGAGACCGGGCTCGGCTTGCTCTACGTGAACCAGGTGGGCGGCCAGGACGAGCTGGTCTTCGACGGCGGCTCGTTCGCGCTTGGCCCCGACGGCGCCGTCTGCTTGCGGCTGCCGATGTTCGAAGAAGCGCTGACGGTGACGACCTGGACGCGCGGCGCGGGCGGCTGGCGCTGCCAGCCCGGCGCGTTGAACCCGGCGCCGGACGGGCCCGAGGCCATCTACCGCGCCATGGTGCTCGGTCTCCGCGACTACGTGAACAAGTCCGGATTTCCTTCTGTGATCATTGGCCTTTCCGGAGGCATCGACTCGGCGCTGACCGCCGCCGTCGCCGCCGACGCTCTGGGGCCGGAGCGGGTGTCGCTGGTCATGCTGCCGTCGCGCTACACCAGCCGCGAGAGCTTCGAGGACGCGGAAGGCTGCGCCAAGGCGATCGGCGCGGCCTATCGGGTCATCCCCATCGAGCCCGGCGTCGGCGCGCTCGACGAGATGCTGGCCGAGGCCTTCGCCGGCCGCAACGCCGACACCACCGAGGAGAACATCCAGGCGCGCCTGCGCGGCGTGACGCTGATGGCGCTCTCCAACAAGACCGGCGGGCTCGTGCTCACCACGGGCAACAAGTCGGAGATGGCGGTCGGCTACGCCACGCTCTACGGCGACATGTGCGGCGGCTACAACGTCCTGAAGGACATCTACAAGACCGACGTCTTCGCCGTGGCCGCCTGGCGCAACGCCCACACCCCGCACGCCGGCGCGGCCGCGCACCCAATCCCCGACCGCATCCTGACCAAGCCGCCCAGCGCCGAGCTTAGGCCCAACCAGACCGACCAGGATTCGCTCCCGCCGTACGCCGACCTCGACGGCATCCTGCACGGCCTGGTCGAGGAGGAGGCGACGCTGGACGAGATCGTCGCCCGTGGCCACGCGCCCGACGTGGTCGAGCGCATCCAGCGGCTGCTCTATTCCTCCGAATACAAGCGCCGCCAGGCGCCGCCGGGCGTGAAGATCGGCGGCAAAGCCTTCGGCCGCGACCGCCGCTACCCCATCGTCAACCGCTTCCGCGACCGCATCGGCGGGTTCGATCCACGCTGACGCCCTGCCGCGCTTGGCGGCTGCTCTCTCGCACTTGACCTGAACCAAGCTTGAGGTTGTACGCCAGCGCGAATGCGAAGCGTGTGCGTCGAGGAGTTCGAACAATGACGCCGACCGGGACAACGAGGGCGGAGTTGGAGCGGCTGGGTCGCAAGCTCGTTCGGCCGGGCGGCAAGCAGGTGTTGCTGATCGCCCACGGCGGCCGGGTCTTCGCCATCGCCAGCCGCTGTCCGCACGAGGGCTATCCTTTGAGCGAAGGCACGCTCGGCCAGAGCTGCGTCATCACGTGCAACTGGCACAATTGGAAGTTCGACCTGGCCAGCGGCGAGGCCCTGATCGGCTTCGATCCTGTGCGCACCTTCGCGGTCGCCTTTCGGGGCCAGGAGATCCTGGTCGATCTCACCGACCCGCCGGCCGAGGCGCAGCGAGCGCGCGCGCTGGCGGGGCTCGAGGTCGCGCTCGACTACGAAGACCGCGCGCGGATGGCCCGCGAGGCGGCTCGCCTCGAGCACGCCGGCTATGACGCCCGGCAGGCGCTTGCGCATGCGATCGCGCGCCAGAACGATCGGCTGGAAGGCGGAATGACGCACGCTCACGCCGCAGCGCCCGACTGGCTGTCGCTCGCGGCGCGCGCCCAGGACCCCGACCTCCGGCTTGCCGCCATCCTCGAACCGATCGCCCACCTCGCCCGCGATACGCTGGGCGCGGGCGCCTTCCCCTACGCCGAGGGGCTCGCGGACTGGGACGCAGCCGCGTTCGTCGACGCCGTCGAGCGCGAGGACGAGACCGGCGCGACGCGACTGCTGCGCGGCGCCCTCGGCGCGCAAATCCCCTATGCGAAGCTGCGGCCGGCGTTCGCCGCGGCGGCGCTCGCGCACTACAACGACTTCGGCCACAGCGCCATCTACGTGCTGAAGGCCGGCCAACTCATCGACGCGCTCGGCGAGGCGGTGCAGGAACCGGTGCTGCTGGCCCTCACGCGCTCGCTCACGCAGGCTGGGCGCGAGGATCTCATCCCGGAGTTCCGCGGCTACGCGGCCGCGCTCGCGGGCTGGGGAGACGGCGGCGCCGACCCGATCGGCGCCGAAGATTTCCGCGGCCTCTCCCTGAAAGCAGGCCTGGATCGGCTGCTGCGGTCGGCGAGGCGGCCGCCGGCGGAACTCTTCGATGCGCTGGTCGCCGCCGCGTCGTGGAACATGGCGCACTTCGATCTCCGCTTCGATACCGCGACGGAAAATCCGATCGCCGCCAATGTCGGCTGGCTCGATTTCACCCATGCGCTCACCTTCGCGAGCGGCACGCGCCGTCTGTGCGAGGAGACGCCGGCGCTCTGGCCGAACGCGCTGGCGCAGCTCGCGCTCTTCGTCGGCCGCAACAAGCCCTACGTGGACGCGGCCCTCGAGATCGACGCCTGGCGGGTCGACGAGCCCGAGCGCTTTATCGCGGACGAGCGCGGCGCGCTGTACGACCACGGAATCTCGGAGCCGATCATCGCTTGCCACCGGCTCAAAGTGCTGACGGCGCTCGAGGACGAGTGGCTGACGAGCCCTGACTCGGGCGCCATCCCGATGATGGCGACGGCGGTGAACCGCTATCTGAATTCGCCGCTGAAGGTCCGTCACGGCCTGCGCACCGCGCGGCAGGCCCGCGCCTTCGTCGCGCAAGAGGCTTGACCGAAAGAGGGGCGCGAGCGGCCGCTAAGTCGCCCGCGGCATCAGCTTGGGGAGGAGAGGGGGTTGTTCGGCCGTCATTTCGTGCATGGCGGGGAGGAGGTCCTCGACGCGCGTGACGGTGCGCCAGGTGGTCTCCAGCGCCGCCGGCGCCAGGTTGAGCGCGACTGCCTGGTGAAGGAAGGCGAACAGGTGATCCCAAAACCCACCTGGGTTGAGGAACACGATCGGCTTGCGGTGGAGCTCCAGCCTGCGCCACGAGAGCAGCTCGACGATCTCCTCCAGCGTGCCGACGCCGCCCGGCAGCACCGCGAACGCGTCGGCCTCTTCGAACATGCGCATCTTGCGCTCATGCATCGAGCGCACGACGATGGTGTCGACCGCCTCGTAGAGGATCTCTTGCGACTTCAGAAAATCCGGCATCACCCCCAGCACGCGCCCGCCGGCGGCGTGGCAGGCGCGCGCGCAGGCGCCCATCAGCCCCACCTTGCCGCCGCCGTACACCAGCCGCACGCCCTCGCGCGCCAGGATGACGCCGAATGCGGCGGCCGCCTCCATGAAGGCGAGGTCGGCCGCGTCGGACGAGGCGCAGTAGAGGCAGATCGAGCCGATCGCGCCGGGCGCTGGCATGGGAACGGGTCTCGCGAGATGAAGCCGCCGCGCCTGGGCGGGCGATCGGCGCCGATCATTGGCGAACGGCGGTGGAATGCAAGCGCGGCCCGCTGGCTGGCGATCGCCGCCGCCGTCGCGCTGGCCTCAGCGTGCGGCCGCGGCGGCGATTGGCGGACGCCCGCCGGCGCCGGCAAGACCGCCGACAGCGCCGCCGGCTATGTCTCGCCGCCGCGCTTCACCGCCGCCGACCGCCGCGCCGACGGCCAGGTCGAGATCGTCGGCCGCGCCCAGCCGAACGCCCACATCCAGCTCGCCACGCCCGACGGGACGGTCTTCGCCGCGGTCACCGACAGCCGCGGCGCCTTCAGCCTGGCCGTCAGCGCTGCTCCGGCGGTGCGCCTGTTCGGCCTCTCCGAGACCGAGGCCGGCCGTCCGGTGCGCGGCGAAGGCTACCTCGCCATCCTGCCGACGCCGGGTCGCCCCGCCGCGGTGCTGCGCGCCGGCGCGGGCGCGCAGGCGCTGAGCCCGCCGGCCGGCAAGCTGGCGCTGACGGCGGTCGACTTCGACTCCGGCGGCGGCGCGGTCGTCTCGGGCCTGGCGCGGCCGGGCGCGCCGGTGCGGCTGACGGTCGACAACGGCGCGGGCGGCGAGACGCGCGCCGACGCCGACGGCCGCTTTTCCTTCACCCTGGCGGCGGCGCTGAAACCGGGCGATCATGTGCTGGTCGTCCAGTCGGCGAACGGCCGCGCCCAGGCGCGGATCCAAGTCAGTCCTGGCGAGGCGATCTCCGGCGTCCCATTTCGGGGGCGTCGGCAGTCGGGCGGCTGGCGCATCGATTGGCTGACGCCGGCGGGCGGCGAACAGACGACGCTCATCCTGGACTGAACGGGAGAGAAGAGAGGCTTTGGCGCGCGGTTCCTTGGCGTTGCGGCGGACGAACGGCCCCGCCGGCGTGGTCCCGACCGGGGGCGACTTCAGCTTCTGGAGTTCGATGGCCGACCTGGCGCGCCTCGTCATGCGCTCGCGGGCCAAGGGCCTGCGCGTGCGCCTCTTCGCCGCGCTCGCCCTGGTGCTGGTCGGCAAGTGGACGGCGGTGAACTCGCCGATCTGGATCGGCCGCGCCATCGATGCGCTGAGCCACGGGCGCAGCACCGCGGCGACCGTCTTCGCGGTGTTTGGCGGCTTTGCGGCCTTCTGGGTGCTGCTGCGCTTCGTCTCCAACGTCACGCCGCTGGTGCGCGACGCGATCTTCACGCCGGTCTCCCAGCAGGCGCTGGCCCGCTCGGCGGTCGAAACCTTCGGCCACTCGCTCTCGCTCTCGCTCAACTTCCACTCGGGCAAGCAGACCGGCGCGCTGGCCCGCATCATCGACCGGGGCGCCAACTCCACCGACACGCTTCTGCGCAGCGTGGTCTTCGACCTAGGGCCTACCGCCTTCGAACTCGCCATGGCGGCGTTCGTGATGACGACCCACTACAACTGGCTTTTGTCGGCGGCGACGGTCGGGACCATCCTGGTCTACGTCATCCTGACGTTCGCCATCTCCAACTGGCGCATCCAGTTCCGCCGCGCGCTGAACGAGGCCGACTCCGCCGCCGCGGGGCTGACTGTCGACGCGCTGATGAACTTCGAGACGATCAAGACTTTCGGCGCCGAGGGCCGCACGGTCGGCCGCTACGAGCAGGCGCGCGCCGACTACGCCACCGCCGCGGTCAAGGCCAACACCTCGCTGCAGATGCTGAACGCGTTGCAGACGGTGGTGATGAGCGCCGGCTTGGGCTTCGTCACCCTCCTGGCCGGCTACGAGGTGATCCACGGCAAGATGACGCCGGGCGGCATCACCGCCTGCATCCTCATCCTGCAGGCCGTCTATGCGCCGCTGAACTCGCTCGGCTCCAACTACCGCATGATCCGCCAGGCGTTCATCGACATGGAGCAGATGATCAACCTCCGCGACGTGGAGCCTGACATCAAGGACGCCCCGGACGCGCGGCCCCTGCCGCCGGCCTCGGGCAAGGGCGCCGAGCTGGTGTTCGAGCACGTCGGCTTCCAGCACACGGCGCGCTCGGTCGGCCTCTCCGACGTCAGCTTCCGCATTCCGCCGGGCAAGAGCGCCGCGCTGGTCGGCCCGTCCGGCGCCGGCAAGACCACCATCGTGCGCCTCGCGCTCCGCCTGCTCGACCCGCAGACCGGCCGGGTGCTGCTCGACGGCCTCGACCTGCGCGACGCCAGGCTCGCCTCGCTGCGCAGCGCCGTCGCGCTGGTCCCGCAGGACGTCGCGCTCTTCAACGACACCCTCTACGCCAACATCGCCTTCGCCCGCCCGGAGGCGAACGAGGCTGACGTCTGGGCTGCGGCCGAGGCGGCCGAGCTCTCCAAGTTCATCGAGGGCCTGCCCTACAAGATGCAGACGCTGGTCGGCGAGCGGGGCCTCAAGCTCTCCGGCGGCGAGCGCCAGCGCGTCGGCCTGGCGCGCGCGCTCCTGGCCAACCCGCGCCTGCTCGTCCTCGACGAGGCGACCAGCGCCCTCGACGGCCGCACCGAGGCCGCCATCCAGGCGACGCTCCGCAAGGTGCGCGCCGGCCGCACGACGCTGACCATCGCCCACCGCCTCTCGACCATCGCCGACGCCGACGAGATTCTCGTCGTCCGCCGCGGCCGCATCGTCGAGCGCGGCGACCACGCCGAGCTGATCGCCCACGGCGGCGAGTACGCCGCGCTCTGGCGCCGGCAGACGCGCGAGGAGCCCGCCCGCTCGCCGCGCGCGCCCCGCACGGCGGAGCCCGAGCCTGTGCTAATCTCGTCGGTCGACGACGAGCC
>DATGKF010000126.1:0-25781 GCA_035294785.1 Caulobacteraceae bacterium
TGTCCGGGCGAGCGGTCGCCGCAGGGGCGATGCGGGACCCAGACCGCCTTGAGTTTGGTGGAAAGCACATAGTCGAGCTCGGCGCGGGCGAGCTCCGGCTCGTCGAGCGGCACGACGGCGACGCCCATCAACCGGTCGTCCCGATCGCAGAAGTCGGCCATATGGCGGTTGTGGGCGCGGGCGGCGCCGTAGCGGAGCTTGGGCTCAAGCTTCGAGCTGGGCGAAAACGGCATGGCGACCGAGTGGGTCGCGAACACGAGTTGCTTCCTGAAGCCCAGCAGGTCGAGCGCGACGGCGCGGTCTTCCCGGTTAAAGGCGCCCAGCGCCTGAATCTCCTTCGAGGACTCGATCAGCTTGTCCCCGAGCGCGACCTGGGCGGCGATATGCTCTGCGCTATGGCGGTTGCCCTGGCCGACGATGACAGCGACCTCCTCGTCGGTGACGATGGAGGCGGAATAGCTCACCTCCGGAATGGCCTCGCGCAGGTCGGGGTCGGCGTAGGCCTTGAGGAAGTCGGGCAACTCCATGATGTGGCTGTCGGCGTCGTAGTAGGCGCGTGTCGCGGGCGCGTAGGTCATGGCGGTCCTCCGTCAGCCAAGACTAGGCGTCGCGTGGCGCCGCTGATAGCTGTTTTGGAAGAAGGAACAGGAGGAAGCGCAATGTTCAAGGGCGTCGATCACGTCGTGGTGGCGGTGAAGGATCTGGACGCGGCCGTCGGACGCTACGAGGCCATCTACGGAACGCCGGTCAGCGACCGCAGCGAAGCCGCGGCGGCGGGCATGAAGATGGCCTTCTTCCGCTTCGGCGATTCCTACGTCGAACTGGTGTCCAATCTTGGCGAGACCGGGCCGATCCACCAGCGACTGGAGTCGCGCGGCGAAGGCGTGCACCTGATCGCGATGAAGGTCGACGACTTGGACGCGACGCTGGCGGCGCTCCGCGAGAAGGGCGTGCGGCTGGTGGGCGATCCAGGCCCGGGCAATCCGGTGCGCGGGCAGGTGTTCGTGCATCCCTCCGAGACCGGCGGGGTGCTGACCCAACTCGTGCAGCGCTGAGCCGCACTGCATGATGCATGTCGAGGTGCACGAGGGGCGCGGCCCGCACCTTCTGCTCGTGCACGGCCTCTGTTCGAGCCGCGCCCAGTGGCGCCCCAACCTCGAGGCGCTTTCCCGGTTTTCGAGGCCCGTGGTCATCGAGGTGCTGGGCCACGGGCGTTCGGAGAGCCCGACCGATCCTGCCGCCTACGCCGTCGAGGCGTATATCGATCGGTTCGAAGCCCTCCGCGAGCGGCTGGGGGTCGACCGCTGGGCGGCGTGCGGACAGTCGTTTGGCGCCGGCCTAACCCTGCGCTATGCGCTGGCGCGGCCGGAGCGGATCATCGCCCAGGTCTTCACCAACTCGAACTCCGCGCTCTCGCCGGGCGATCCGCCGGTCAGCGAAGAGATCCGCCTGGCGCGCCTCGCAGGCTTCGAGGACCGAGGCCGCGCCGCGCTGGAAGCGCTGGCCTTCTACCCCAAGCGCACCGGCCGCTTGCCGCCCGCGGTCGAAGACGAACTGATCGCTGACGCGGCGCTCATCTCGCTCGCCGGTGTCGCCAACGGCCTTCGCTACACATCGCCGGGCCTTTGCGTGACGCCGCGGCTGAGCGAGATCGAAGTGCCGACGCTGCTGGTCAACGGCCGGCGCGAGCGGCGCTTCCAGCCCCTGCGAGACCATGCGGCCGCCGCGATCCCCGGCGTGCGCATCGTCGACCTCGACGGCGGCCATCCGGTGAATCTGGACTGCGCGGACGCGTTCACCGACGCGGTGGAGGAGCTGCTCGCCGGCCGCGCCTAGAGCGGCGAGCTAAGCGCTTTCCTGAGCGCCCGCGCGGCTGTGGCATAGTCCGTTTGTCCGCGGCGTTCGATGTGCAGTCTTCCTGGCCGGCTTGGGGTTTTGCGCCCTCTGCTGGACGCGAAATTGTTGTTATTGTTGTTGTTTATTGTTGTTGTCGCTGACAACAGAGACGACGACTCCACCGGCCAGGAGGCTTCGCTTCGGCGCCGCGGCGACCCGCCGCGCGCGGCGTTCGCGCGCGCCTAGCCGCCGCCATTGATATTGACCTTCTGCCCGTTGGCGTAGGGGTTGGCGGGCGAGACGAGAAAGGTCACGACCGCCGCCACGTCTTCCGGCGTCGAAACGCGGCCGAAGGGCGAGCGGGCGTCGAGCTGGTGGATGTCCTCGATGCCGGTCGTGGCGCGGGTCAGGCGCTTGCCCATCTCGGTCACCGTCAGGCTGGGGGCGACGATGTTGGTGCGCACGCCGTGCTCGCGTTCCTCTTTGGCGAGCGTCAGCGCCAGCGCCTCCATGGCCGCCTTGCCCATGTTGTAGGGTGCGCCGCGGGCGCCCATGCCGAGCGTGGCGACCGAGGAGATCATCACGATGTCGGCGCGGCCCTGCGTGCGCAGCTGCGGCAACAGGAGCTTGCACAGGTAGTGCGGGCCGAACGCGTGCACGCGCACCACGCGCTCCATCTCCGCCGGGTCGGTGTCGGCGACGCTCTGGCCGCGGCTGGCGATGCCGGCGTTGTTGATGAGGATCGAGAGGTTGGGAAAGTCGGCGACGACCGCCGCCGCCATGACCTGGTCTTCATCCCAGTTCTCGACCGAGGCGCCATAGGCCCTGGCCTTTCGACCCATCGCCTCGACTGCGTGGACCACTTCGTCGGCGGCGTCCGCGTCGCGGCGGTAGTTGACGGCGATGTCCGCGCCGGCCTCGGCCAGCGCGAGCGCAATGGCCCGCCCGATTCCGCGCCCGCCGCCCGTGACGAGGGCTGCCCGCCCCGCCAGATCCATCTGCATCGCCGCTGCTCCTTGCGTTGTCCGGGCCCATCAGCCATCCGCCGCCTGATCGCGCAAGCAGCCTTCCGGGTCTTGCCAACCGGCGCCGGCCGGTCTTCGTAGGCGGACGAGACCGGGAGGCTCAAATCCGCCATGCACGTCGATATCGGGACCGCGCGCATCTTCTTCGACGTGGTCGGCGCCAAGTTCGCCGTCGACGGCGAGCGGATGGTGGAACGGCCGACGCTCATCGTCATGCACGGCGGCCCCGGGTTCGACCATTCGACGCTCCGACCCTACTTCGACCGGTTCAGCGACACGCATCAGGTGATCTACATCGACCACCGCGGCAACGGCCGTTCGACCGGCGAGCCTGAGACCTGGCGGCTGGACCAGTGGGGCGACGACGTAAAGGCGTTCTGCGACACGCTCGGCATCGCCGCGCCGGTGGTCTACGGCAACTCCTTCGGCGGCATGGTGGCGATGAGCTACGCGAGCCGACACCCCGAGCATCCCGCGAAGTTGATCCTTTCGTCGACGGCGGCCAGCCTGCGGCTGGCGGTGACCTACGAAATGATGGAGGCCAAGGGCGGGGCGGAGGCGCGCGCCATCGCCGAGCGCTTCTGGACGGCGCCCGACGCTGACGCCCAGGCCGACTACATGCGGGTGTGCATGCCGCTCTATAATCCCAAGCCCAATCCGGCCGACGCGCAGGCGAGGCGGCGCGCCATCCTGCGGCAGGACGTCACCAGCCACTTCATCCTGGGTGAGATGCGGACGATGGCCATGCTCGGCGGGCTCGCCGCAGTCCGCTGTCCGGTGCTGGTGCTGGCCGGCCGCCACGATCCGATCACGCCGGTCGCCTGCAGCGAAGAGATCGCCGCCGGGATTCCCGACGGGCAAGCCAAGCTGGTGACGTTCGAGAACGCCGGCCACGGCGTGCACCGCGACGACCCGGAGCGCGCGGAGGCGGTGATCCGGGCTTTTCTGGCCGCCTAAGGCTGCCTGGCCTGCTCTCGCAGGACGTGCCGGCGAATCTTTCCCGTGGCCGTCTTCGGCAACGCATCGACGAATTCGATCATTCGCGGATACTTGTAGGGCGCGAGTCTCGACTTGACGAACCGCTTGAGGTCCTCGGCAAGCGCGTCGCTCGCGGGCGGTGCGCCGGGCGTCAGCGTCACGAATGCCTTGGTCTTGGTGAGCCCGGCCTCGTCCTCCACGCCGATCACGGCGGCTTCCAGGACGGCGTCGTGCGCGATGAGGGCGGCTTCGACCTCGACAGGCGAGACCCAGATTCCGCTGACCTTCAGCATGTCGTCCGCGCGGCCGCGATGGATGTAGGCGCCGTCGGCGTCGCGCTCGAACTTGTCGCCGGTGTGCATCCATCCATCGACGAAGGCCGCTCTCGTCTTCTCCGGCTGGTTCCAGTAGCCCGTTGTCATCGAGGGGCCGCGGACCAGAAGCTCGCCGATGTCGCGGCCGCCGACCTCCGCGCCGTCGTCGCCGACCAGCCGGGCGTCATAGCCGGGGACGGGATGCCCGGTGGTCCCATAGCGCACCGCGCCGGGCCGGTTAGAGATGAAGATGTGCAGCATCTCGGTCGAGCCGATGCCATCGACGATCTCGACGCCGGTGGCTCGCGTCCAGGCCTTGCCGATCTCCGCCGGCAACGACTCGCCGGCCGAGAGGCAGAGCCGCACGCCAGACTCGGCCACGCGCGGCATGTGCGGCGACGCAAGGATCGCCGCGTAGAGCGTGGGCGCGCCGCAGAAGACGGTGACTCCGTCGCGAACGAGCCGCTCGGCGACCGCGTCGGGCGTGACCCGGTCAGGGAAAAGCACGGCCGTCGCGCCGACCGTCATCGGGAAGGTCAGCGCGTTGCCGAGTCCGTAGGCGAAGAAGAGCTTGGCGGCGGAGAAGACGATGTCGCTTTCGCGCAGGCCGAGGACCTGGCGGCCGAAGAGTTCGGCCGTGGCGGCGATGCTGGCGTGCCGGTGCGGCGCCCCTTTCGGCCGTCCGGTCGAGCCGGACGAGTAGAGCCAGAACGCCACGTCGTCGGCGAGGCTGGCGTGGGGCGGGCGGTTCGGCGCGGCGCGCGCCGTCCGTGCGGCAAACGCGTCGTCGGCGCCGCGCGCGACCACAGTCACGCCCGACCAGCCGCTCGCTGCGCGCGCCGCCGCGACGACCGGACGAAGTGGGTCGGAGACGATGACCGCCCGCGCGCCGCTGTCGACGAGGATGTAGGCGTAGTCGTCGGCCGGGAAGAGCGTGTTGAGCGCGATCGGAATGAGGCCGGCGCGGATCGCGCCAAGGAAGGCGCAAACGAAGTCGATTCCGTCGAGCAGGATCAGCGCGACACGGTCGCCGGGGGCGAGGCCGAGATCGAGCAGCGCGGCCCCAGCCTGCGCGGCGCGTGTGGCGACGTCGGCGAAGGTGTGGCGTCCGGCGGGATCGATGAAGGCGACCTTGTCGCCCCGCGCCCCGAGGTTGCGCTCGAGCAGATCGACGGCGGCGTTGTACGGCCCTTGCGGCGTCGCTGGGTTGCTCATGCCTCCTCGCGCTCGGCGACAGCGCCCGACAAGCTGTATAGGAGATTTCACCCGGCAAGCGAGGCGGACTTGATCACGTTCGAACGACGTCCGGAGGACTATCGGCACTGGCGGCTGGCGGTCGACGGGCGCGTCGCGACACTGACGTTGGATGTCGACGAGGAGGCTGGCCTCGTCCCCGGCTACAAACTGAAACTGAACTCCTACGATCTCGGGGTCGATATCGAGCTGCACGACGCGCTGCAGCGCATCCGCTTCGAGCATCCGGTCGTGGCCGCAGTGGTGATCACGAGCGGCAAGGCGCGCACCTTCAGCGCCGGGGCCAACATCTACATGCTGGGCGCATCGTCCCACGGCTGGAAGGTGAACTTCTGCAAGTTCACCAACGAGACCCGAAACGGGATGGAGGACTCGAGCCGCCGTGACGGGCTGAGGTTCCTGGCCGCGGTCAACGGGACCTGCGCCGGCGGCGGTTACGAGATCGCGCTCGCCTGCGACGAGATCGTCATGGTCGACGACCACTCGACGGTGGTGAGCCTGCCGGAGGCGCCGCTGTTGGGCGTGTTGCCCGGCACCGGGGGCCTCACGCGACTGGTCGACAAGCGGCGCGTGCGGCGCGATCTGGCCGACCTCTTCTGCACGAGCGCCGACGGGGTCCGCGCCGACAGGGCGAAGGCGTGGGGCCTGATCGACGACGCGGCGACGCCGAACGGGTTTCCCGATCTCGTGCGGCGGCGTGCGGATGCGCTCGTGACGACATCGGACAGGCCAGCCGAGGCCGTCGGCATTCAACTGACTCCGCTCACCCGGCGCCTGGACGAGCAGGGGCTGCACTACCAGTACGTCGATGCCGCCTTTGACCGTCCGGGTCGGTGCGTAACGATTACAGTGCGCGGGCCCGACGGGCGCGCGGCGGACACGCCGGCGGCGATCGAGGCGGCTGGCGACGCCTGGTGGCCCCTGGCCATGGGCCGCGAACTCGACGACGCCATTCTCATGCTGCGAACCAACGAACCCGAACTCGGGCTCTGGGTGCTGAAGACCCAGGGCCAGGCTGACGCCGTTCTCGCTGTGGGACGAACGCTCGCGGGGCATGCCTCGCACTGGCTGGTGCGCGAGACACTGGGCCTGCTCCGCCGGACGTTCGCGCGTCTCGATGTCACGGCGCGGAGCCTCTACGCCGTCATCGACCAAGGCAGCTGTTTCGCCGGATTGCTGCTCGAATTGGCGCTGGCTGCCGACCGCAGCTACATGCTCGCGCTGCTCGACGGCGAGGAGGATGCGCCGACGATCACCCTGGACGCGCTGAATTTCGACCTGCTGCCGGCTGTGAACGGGCTGGCGCGGATCGAAACGCGTTTCTGCGGCGACGAACGGCCCCTGGCGGCGGCGCGCGATCTGATTGGGCGCGCCCTCGACGCGCAGGCCGCGCTGGCGGCCGGCCTGGTCACTGTCGCTTCCGACGAACTCGACTGGGAGGATGAGATCCGGATGGCGCTGGAGGAGCGGGCGAGCCTGTCGCCGGACGCGCTGACCGGGATGGAGGCGAGCCTCAGGTTTCCAGGTCCGGAGACGCTGGCCACGAAGATCTTCGGGCGCCTTTCCGCGTGGCAGAACTGGGTGTTCAACCGGCCGAACGCGACGGGCGAGCAGGGGGCGCTAAAGCTGTATGGCGGCGGCGCGCGCCCAAAGTTCGATTGGGAGCGTGTCTGACGATGGCCATCGACTACCAGGAGCGGATCCCGAACAACGTCGACCTCGGATCGAACCGCGCGCTTCAGCGCGCGCTCGAGCACTGGCAGCCGCGCTTTCTCGACTGGTGGCGCGAGCTGGGCCCGACCGACTTCCAGGCCGCGGACGTTTATCTCCGCACCGCCGTCTCGGTGGACCGGGCTGGCTGGGCCTCGTTCGGCTACGTGAAGATGCCGGAGTATCGTTGGGGCATCTTTCTGGCCGAGCGCGACGCGGACCGGACGATTGGCTTCGGCGACGCGTATGGCAAGCCGGTTTGGCAGGAGGCGCCCGGCGAACACCGCTCGACGCTTCGCCGGCTGATCGTGACGCAGGGCGACACCGAACCGGCGTCGGTGGAGCAGCAGCGGCTGCTCGGTCTGACAGCGCCGTCGCTGTACGACCTGCGCGGCCTGTTCCAGGTGAACGTCGAAGAAGGCCGTCACCTCTGGGCGATGGTCTATCTGTTGCACGCTCACTTCGGCCGCGACGGCAGGGAGGAGGCGGAGGCGCTGCTGGAGCGGCATTCCGGCGACGCCGAGCGGCCGCGGATCCTGGGCACGTTCAACGAGCCGATCTCGGACTGGTTGAGCTTCTTCATGTTCACCTTCTTCACCGACCGCGACGGCAAGTACCAGCTGATGTCGTTGGCCGAGTCCGCCTTCGATCCGCTGGCGCGCACCTGTCAGTTCATGCTGACCGAAGAAGCGCATCACATGTTCATCGGGCACACCGGCCTGGCCCGCGTCACCCGGCGAACGCTTGAGGTGATGGCCGAGCTGAAGAGCGATGATCCGGAAGCGGTCCGCCGGGCCGGCGCGATCGATCTGCCGACGATCCAGCGGTACATCAATTTCTGGTTCTCCTCGGCGCTCGACCTGTTCGGCTCGGAGTCGTCGGCGAACGCCGCGCTCTATTTTGCGTCGGGACTGAAGGGGCGGCCGAACGAGGCCGGATTCGACGATCACCTGGCGCTCGGCCAAGCCTGCATGCTCGACGCACCGGACGGCGTCGGCGGCGTCGAGCAGCGGGAGACGCCCCTGCGCAACGCGATGAACGAGGCCACGCGGCTGGCCTACGTGCAGGAATGCCAGATCTTCATGGACCGCTGGAACGACATGATCGAGCAGTCGGGCTTCGACTTCCGATATCGGCTGCCGAGCTCACGCTTTCGCCGCAGCATTGGATTTTGGGCGGGCGCGCCGACCGACCTCGACGGGCGGCCGATCGCGCCAGACGTTTTTGAGGCGCGGCGCGCCAGTTGGCTGCCGAGCGAGGCCGATCGCGCGTTCGTCCACAGCCTGATGCGCCCCGTGACCGAGCCCGGCCTGATGGCGTCTTGGATCGCCCCACCGGATCGCGGGATCAACAACCAACCGGCGTCCTACGAATACGTCAGGCTTGCGTAGCGGCTGCGAGGGCCAACAGCGTCTCCCGCACGAGCTCCGGCCGTTCGATCGGGAGGAAGTGCGTCGCGCCCATGATAGTCGCGACCTCTACCTGTCCGGCGGGCCGTGGGAAGGCCGCCGCTTCGGCGATGGCGCAGGTCGAGCCGTGCTCGGCGCGGAGGATGCGGACCGGCGCCTCGACGCGGGCCATCGCCGCCCAGATGTCATGGCCGTGGGCGGCGAAGTTCGCTGCTTCCCATTCGGGCGCGCAGGTAAGTTCGACCCCGCCGCCAGGCGCCGGTGCGAAACCGGCGGCGATGTAGTCGCGGAGCGCCGGCTCTGGCCAGGTCGCGAAGATCGAGCGCCGGCGATAGGTCTCCAGCACCTCGTCATAGGATCCGAAGTGGCGGCGCCGACTGCGCGCCTTGCCGACGAGGCCTGACTCCGACGCGGCGGCGCCGTTGGCCGCCATGGCCCGCTCGGCCACGTCGGGCGAGAGGATCACCGGATCGAAGAGGCCGATGCCGCGCACCCGTTGCGGCGCCTCGGCGGCGGCCAACAGGCTCACGCATCCGCCCATCGAATGTCCCGCCAAAATGACGGGCCGGCCGACCGAGACCACGTTCAGAAGTCCGAGAAGATCGTCTCGCATGTCGAGCGCGTCGCGCTTGTCTTCGATGGCGCTGGCCTGAGGGGTTGCGCCGTGGCCGCGCTGGTCGATGGCGAGCACCGCGAGCCGTCCCGCGAGCGGGGCGAGCGCGTGGCGATAAGTGCGGGCGTTGAAGCCGTTGGCGTGCAGCCAGATCACGTCCGGCGCGCGCCCGGTCGGCTCCGTCGACCAGCCAGCGATGGTCAGCGGCTGTCCGCGGCTGGTCACCGGGATGGAGACCTCTGTGATGTCTTCGGCTGAACCGGCGGTCACGCGCTCTTCGCCACCTCCGGGTAGCGGGCCTTTTCCCAGGCCTTCATTTCACGCACTGCTCCGCCGATCTCGGGCGTCAGGCGGGCGAGCTTCAGCACCAGGCGGTTCATCCAGGCGACGGCCGGCGGGAATGGCCGCGGCGTGTCGATAAGCAGCACGACCCGGACGCCATCGGTGTCGTTCCAGACTTCATGCCGGTAGGTGTCGTCGAAGACGACGCAGCGGCCCTCTTCCCAGATCACCGTCTCCTTGCCGACCTGCATGCGCACCTTCTCGCGCGGCTCGGGCACCATGAGGCCGAGATGGGTGCGCACCAGGCCCTTGTACGCGCCGCGGTGGGCGGCCAGGTGGGCGCCCGGTTCGAGCACGGAGAAGAAGGCGACCTCCAGGCCAGGGATCGCGTCGATCAGCCTGGCTGTCTCGGGGCATGCGCGGCAGTTGCCCTCCGATCGCACGCCATAGGCGCGGAAGGAGAAGACCTTCCAGACCTTCTCTTTGACGATGCTGTACTGCAGCGGCGAGAGGTCCTGCATGTTGGGCATGGACGCCCGCTCGCCGATGACGCCCTCGAGTTCGCGGCGGATCGTGGTCCAGTTCGCCTCGAGATCGGCCACCCAGGGGAAAGACGCGGGCGAAAGGATCTCGCTGGTCTCAACCAACGACTTGCGCGCCATCCATCCTTCGATTCCCGCCTCCAGCCGGCGGCCGATACGCGAGAGCGCGCTGCCGAGGCGTTTGACGGCGGAGGGGCGCGAAGGAGCGATCGCGGTCATGGCGCGTCCTATCCCATAGGCTAGCGGCGCGAGGCAACTCGCAGGCCCGTGCAAGCGTTGAAGGCGCAAGCGGAGCGACGGACCGGCCGGTCCGCCACGCTATTCGCGCGAAATACCGAAGGAGCATGCCATGTTGGGTGACAATCGGGCGGTCGCCACGATCCCGGTCAGCGACGCGGCGCGGGCCAGGGAGTTCTATCAGGAGAAGCTTGGCCTGCAGCCGATGGAAATCCGTGACGGGGTGACCACCTACTCCAGCGGCGGCACCGCCATCTTCGTCTATGAGAGCGAGGCGGCGGGGACGAACAAGGCGACGTCGGCCACCTGGGCGGTTCCGGATGTGGACGCCGTGGTGGCTGACCTGAAGAAGCGCGGCGTCGCCTTCGAGCGCTATGACAACTTGCCCGGCATGGCGATGAAGGGCGACATCCACGTCGGCGCCGGAGACATGAAGGTCGCCTGGTTCAAGGACCCCGACGGCAACATCCTTTCGATCGTCTCCAGCCACTAAACCGGTCAGGGAATCTTCCAGCCCGGCTCGGCGAACTTGATCTGCCCGGGCAGCTTCACATGGCCGAGTTCGCGCGGCGGGTGGAGCGGGATCGAGCCGCAGTTCAGCCCGGCGCTGAGCACGCACTTGCCCGGCGCGGCGGCGATCAAATGGCCGTCCTTGATCGACAGATGCACCGACTCAAACAATGCGGTGGCGACAACGCCCAGCTTGAGCGGCGGGGCCGTCCAGCCGGCGACCACCAGATTGAGTTCCGGTTCAGCGGTCAGCGCGATGGAATGTTGACCGAGGGGCACGATACCCGTCTCGCCTGGCGGGTGGACCTTGGGATCGCGGTGGGCGCGCACGGCGCCGAGCGTCACCCAGGCCTGCGCCATCTGTTCGAAGACGCTGAGCTTGGTGAGCTCTGTCTTCAGCCCGTTGATCGCCTCGCCTTCGACCACGCCCCAGGGCACGGCCGCGGCGCCGTGCTCGGCGGCGTTGGCCTTGAGCTGGGCGGCCAGCCCCTCGATCGGATCTGGCAGGAGGTCGGCCATGGTGAGGCTGGTCTGGTCGCTCATGCGGGCGGCTCCTCGGCGAGGCCTTCGATGCGGGGGGCGAGCGTCGCGACGCGCCAGGAAAGGCTCATGCTCGGCGCCGTCGTCGGCGCCGGCTCGCTGGCCGCCGAGCGGACCGCGGCGGGCGCCATTGAGACGCGCACGCTGAACGGCGGGGCCAAGGTGACCGGCGGTCGTCGAAGCAACACGGCGGCGGTGATCGCGGCGGCCGCGGCCAGCGCGGCGGCGAGAGCGAGCCAGCCGGCGACGCTGACGCCAGGGCCAGAGCCGGCGCCGGGGCTTGGCGGCGTGGGCGCCGGAGCGGAGGCTTCGCTGGACGGCGGCGTTGCCGATGACGGCGGCGGCCCGCTCGTCACGGGTGGCGGCGGTGCGGCTTCGCTGGTCACCGGCGCTGGCGCGCTCGGCGTCCGCAGTGGCCGCGGCGAGGGGCGCGGGCGTACGATGATCGGCGGCAGGCGCGGCGGTTGGGCGGAGAAGACCGGCGGCGGTCTTGGACGCGGTGGCGCAGCCGAGGGCGTCGGAATAGGCGTGGGAGTCGGCGTTGGCTTCGGCTGCGGTTGTGGCTGCGGCGCGGGCTGAGGCCCGCTCGAGACCCAGAGGCGCGCCGGCCGATCAGACGACACGGGCTGGCCGGCAGGGGGCGCCTGAGCGGTGATCCATCCCTTGGGTTGGTTGGAAGGGGCGTTCTGGACGTCGGCCCGGATTCCCTGACGCAACAACAGCACTTCGGCCAACAGCACCGGCATGCCGGTCACGTACGGCATCAGCACCGGCCGCTGGCCGCTGTCCGGCGGACGTGGGCGGATCGGCCCATTGGGCGAACTGGCGAGGCCGCCAGGCGCCGCGAAGGCGGGCGCGGCGACAGCGATCGCCAGGGCGAGGATCGCCACGCCTCGCGCCATCGGCGTCAACGTCCAGGCAGAAACGGTCAAACCGATCCCCTCCAGCCGGCAAGCGCACTCTAGGCCGCCGCCGCCCGCCGCGCCACGCCGGCCCGATCCGGCGGACAGACGCGGACGTAGACGCTAAGAGAGGCCGGCGCAGGAGCAGAGAACGTGGAGAGGAGGCGATCGCATGCCGGACTGGTCGGAGCGGCCCTCGCGCTCGGGTTGGCGGTGACCGCAGCCGCGGCGCCGCTGATGAACTGGCCGGACCTCCTCGGCCGGCCGATGCCGCGCCCGACCGAGACCATCGCCTACGGGCCGGGGCCGATGCAGTTCGGCGACCTTTGGCTGCCGGCAGGCAAAGGCCCGTTTCCGGTGGTGCTGATGGTGCACGGCGGTTGCTGGCGCTCGCGCGTCGCGAAGCTGACGATCATGAACTACGCCGCCGCCGATCTGGCGCGGCGCGGCATCGCGGTCTGGAACATCGAGTATCGCGGCGTCGACGTGGCGGGCGGCGGCTATCCCGGCACGTTCGCGGACGTCGAGGCGGCGGCCGACGCGCTGCCGGCGATCGCAGCGAAGCATCACTTGCAGATCGAACGGGTTGTCGCGCTCGGCCACTCCGCCGGCGGGCATCTGGTGTTCTGGCTGGCGGCGCGCCCGAGCCTGCCGCGGACGTCGCCGCTCTGGCGGACCCATCCGCTCCCGATCGCGGGCGTCGTCTCGTTGGGCGGCCTGCCCGATCTCGAGGACGCCCATGCGCGCGGCGACGAGGCCTGTGGCGCAGATACGGTCGAGAGGCTGGTCGGCCCGCCCGGCCCGGCGCACGCGGACGTCTATGCAGACACTTCGCCGGCCGCGCTCAGGCTGACGTCGCCGGCGGTGCAGATCAGCGGCGACCAGGACCCGATCGCAACGCCCGACAGCGCAACGCGCTTCGCCGAGCGCATGCACGGCCGCGCGCGCCAGCCGATTCTGACCGAGGTGGTGAGCCGCAGCGGCCACGTTGAACTCATTGCGCCGGGTTCCGACGCCTGGGCGGCGGCGGTGCTAGCGACCGAGCGACTGCTCGGCCGCTAGCTAGTCGCGACCCAAAACGACCTCGACGCCGGCGGCGGCCGCATCCGGCGCCAACGCCCGGGGCTTCTCGATGCGCACCCGGGCGCGGAGCACTTTCGGATCGGCCAAGCAAAGTTCGGCGAGGCGCTGGGCGAACGTTTCGATCAACTTGAAGTGGCCGCTGGCCGCCAGCGCCTTGGCCTGCTCGGTCAGGTCGGCATAGTTCACGGTGTCGGCGATGTGTTCACACGCTTGCGGCGCGAGCTGCAGTTCGATGTCGGCGATCAGCGGCTGGCGTCGGCCATGCTCGTGGGCGTAGACGCCGACCTCGGCCGACAAGACCAGCCCGCGCACGAAGACTGTCAGGCTCTGATGGTTCATGGGGCGATCACATCCGGCGTGCGCCAGGCGAGGTGTTGGCCGGCGTCGACGGCGATCATCTGACCGGTCACCGACCGCGCGTCGATGAGATAGGCGAGAGCGGCGGCGATCTCCTCGGGCGTCGTATGATGGCCGAGCGGAACGTTGCGCGCTTCGGCGTCGAAGTCGGCGATCGACTGATGGGCGGATGGGAGCGTCGGGCCTGGGCCGATGCCGTTGACCCGGATCTTCGGCGCGAGCGCCTGCGCCAGCATGCGGGTGGCCTGCCAGAGTGCCGCCTTGGAGACAGCGTAGCTGAAGAACTGCGGCGTCGGGCGCCAGACGCGCTGGTCGAGGATGTTGACGATGAGGCCACCGTCGCTCGCCTGGGCGGCGAAGGCCTGAGCCAGCAGCACCGGCGCGCGCAGGTTGGCGGCCATGTGCGCATCCCAGGTCGCTGGCGTCAGCGTGCCGATGCGGTCGTCGTCGAAGATCGAGGCGTTGTTGACGAGCAGGCTCAAGCCGCCGGTGGCCTCCGCCGCCTCGGCGACCAACCGCGCGCAGGCGGCCGGATCGGCGAGGTCCGCGGACAGAATTGCCGCGCGGCGGCCGCTGGCCTCGATGTCCTCGGCGAGGTTGTGCGCCTCGGCGTCGGAGTGGCGGTGGTGGATGGCGACCGCGTAGCCGGCCTCGGCTGCCGTCAGCGCCAGGGCGCGGCCGATGCGCCTGGCCGCGCCGGTGATCAGCGCGCCGCCGCGGTCGGCCATCGGGCCTAGTCGAACCGGCCGAAGTCGAGGCGGTTCATGACGCCGACAGCGATCAGGAAGATGGCGATGAAGGCGATGGCGAGCATGGCGAGCGGTCCTTGGGCGACCGTCCGGCTTTAGCGGCCGCAAACGTACACGGCAAGCGCACCCCGGCTTCCCGCGGACTGGCGGCGCGGTCTAGCCTCGGCGGATGTCGTTTCGCCTCAGATTCGAGCGGCTCATCCGGCCGGTCTACCAGGCCTATTCCCGCCGTAGCCGCGGGATGACGCTGGGCGTGCGCGGGCTGGTGCAGGATGGCGAGAGGCGCGTCCTTCTGGTCCGTCACACCTACTCGCGCGGCTGGCACATGCCGGGCGGCGGGGTTGAGCGCGGGGAGACCGCCGCCGACGCGATGACGCGCGAGCTCCTGGAAGAGGCGGGCGTCACGGCGACCGCACCCCTGCAGATGGTCTCGATCCACAGCGCCGAGGCGCACTTTCGCGGCGACCACATCGTTCTCTTCCGGGTCCCGGCTTGGGAGATCGGACCGCCGACCCAGACCGGCGAAATCGCAGAGATCGGATGGTTCGCGCCGGACGCGCTGCCGGACGCCGCGACCACCGGCACGCGCGCCCGCGTCGCAGAGGCGGTTTTCGGCCGGCTCCCGCATGCGCATTGGTAAGGCGGAAAAGGCGCGAATCGGCCTGGGCCCCCTTCCAGAATGAACCGCGATCACTAATATGCCGGCCCGATGAGCCGGGGGGCGTGGATCCCAGACGGCTGAAGCGGTGGGACGCCCAAGGAGGACGGCATGCGCGAGTACATGAAATTCTACATTGACGGTCAGTGGGTGGACCCTGTGACGCCCAAGTCGATGGACGTGATCAACCCGGCGAACGAACAGGTCGCCGGCCACATCTCGGCCGGTTCGGCGGCGGACGTGGACAAGGCCGTGAAGGCGGCGCGGAAAGCTTTCGAAACCTATTCGCGCACGACGCGCGAGGAGCGGATCGACCTGCTGCAGCGCATTCTGGCCGAATATCAGAAGCGCTTTGGCGACATCGCCAACGCCATCACCGAGGAAATGGGCGCGCCCGCCAGCCTCGCGCAGCGCGCGCAGGCCGCCGTCGGGCTCGGCCACCTGTCGACGGGTATCGCAGTCCTGAAGGACTTCAAGTTCGACGAAGACCGCGGGCAAACCCGCATCGTGAAGGAGCCGATCGGCGTCTGCGGCATGATCACGCCGTGGAACTGGCCGATCAACCAGATCGCCTGCAAGGTCGTGCCCGCCCTCGCCACCGGCTGCACGATGGTGCTGAAGCCGTCCGAGGAAGCGCCGTTCTCGGCCTACCTGTGGACCGAAGTCATGCACGCCGCCGGCGTGCCGGCCGGGGTCTTCAACATGATCAACGGCACCGGACCGGAAGTGGGCGCGGCCATCTCGAGCCATCCCGGCATCGACATGGTCTCCTTCACCGGCTCGACACGCGCCGGCGTCGAGGTGGCGAAGGCGGCCGCGCCGACCGTCAAGCGCGTCGCGCAGGAGCTGGGCGGCAAGAGCCCGAACATCATCCTCGAGGACGCCGACTTCAAAACCGCGGTCGCCGGCGGCGTGCGCTCGGTGATGCAGAACTCCGGCCAGTCGTGCAATGCGCCGACGCGGATGCTGGTGCCGGCCAAGAAGATGGACGAGGCCATCTCGATCGCCAAGGAAGCCGCCGAGTCCACGACCGTCGGGGATCCGAACGGCAACAGCATGATCGGCCCGGTGGTCAACAAGACCCAGTGGGAAAAGATCCAGCGGCTGATCAAGGCCGGCATCGCCGAGGGCGCGACCCTGGTCACCGGCGGTCCCGACCGTCCGGAAGGCCTCGACAAGGGCTTCTATGTGAAGCCCACCGTGTTCGCCAACGTGACCAACGACATGACCATCGCCAAGGAAGAGATCTTCGGGCCGGTCGTGTCGATCCTGGGCTACGACAGCGTCGACCAGGCGGTGAACATCGGCAACGACACCGAGTATGGCCTGGCCGCCTACATCTCGGGCACGGACATGAACAAGGTCCGCGATGTCGCCTCCAAGCTGCGCGCCGGTCAGGTGTCGATCAACGGCAACGGCGACATGAACGCGCCGTTCGGCGGCTACAAGATGAGCGGCAACGGGCGCGAGTGGGGCGACTACGGCTTCCACGAATACCTGGAGACCAAGGCCGTTCTCGGCTTCACGCCGAAAGTGGCGGCCGAGTAAGACGAGACGAGAGCGCCGCCCTTCCCCGGCTTCGGGGAGGGGCGGGCCGCTGCCTCGCTAGGCGGCGAGACGGGCGCGGCGGCGGGCGGCGAGCGCCAGAACGCCGGCCCCGCAGAGGGCTGAAGCGACCGACCCGACGACCACGCCGAGCGTCATCTGGCTGCGCGCCAGTTCGCCTTGGCCGTTGAAGGCCAGCACGCCGATGAACAGGCTGAGGGTGAAGCCGACGCCGCACAGCAGCGCGACCCCGTAGAGCTCCAGCCAGCTCGCGCCGGTCGGGCGGCGGGCCAGGCCGAAGCGCACCAGAGCGAACACGACGGCGAGCACGCCGACCTGCTTGCCGAGGAAGAGGCCGGCCGCGATGCCGAGCGGCGCCGGCGCGAGCGCATCGGAGAGCCGCACCCCGGCGAGCGACACGCCGGCTGCGGTGAAGGCGAACAGCGGCAGGATGGCGAAGGCCACATAGGGATGCAGGCTCTGCATGAAGTGCTTGAGCACGCCTTCCTGCCCCGGCCTCCGGGGATCGATCGGCACCGTGAACGCTGCCGCGACGCCGGCGAGCGAGGTCGAGACGCCCGACTTCATCGTGAACGCGGCCAGCACCACGAAACCAACCGCGCGGAAGAGGAAGGGCGCGTCCTTCCACTCCGATAGGCCGATCAGCGCGATCAACGTCGCGGTCGCGCCAGCGATCGCCCAGGCATGGATGTGGCCCGTGTAGAGCAGCGCGATGAGGCCGATCGCGCCGAGGTCGTCGGCGATGGCGAGCGTAAGCAGAAAGAGCCTCAACGACTCCGGCAAGCCGCGCCCAACCAGCGCGAGGGCGGCGAGCGCGAAGGCGATGTCGGTCGCCGTCGGGATCGGCCACGCGGCCGGCGCGCCGCCCTTGAGGCCGACGTTGATCGCCAGATAGACCAGCGCCGGCATCGCCATCCCGCCCACCGCCGCAGCAAGCGGCAGGGCGAGCTTGCGGGGGCTGGAGAATTCGCCTTTGAGCAGCTCTTGCTTGATCTCAAGGCCGACGACGAAAAAGAAGATCGACATCAGCCCCTGGCCGACCCAGTCGCGGACCGAGAGCGTCTCGACGTAGTCGCCGACGGAGACGGTGAAGGGGGCGCTGATGAACTGGAAGTAGTCGGTGGCGAACGGCGAGTTGGCGGCGATGAGCGCGAGCGCCGCCGAGCCGGCCAGCGCTGCGCCGCCGGCGGATTCGGTCTTGAGGAAGTCGAGTGTCGGGCGAAGCGCCAAAAGTGCGCCTCCGCTAAGGTTGATGGGAAGGCCCGTTAGCATGGCGCGCCCGCGCGACAAACGCTTGCCGGTCCAAGCCCGGCGGGCCATGTGACGCCGATGCCGGTTTCGCCCGCCTACGCCGCAGCGCCCGAACTGCCCGCGTTGGGCGCCGACTTCGCCGACGTGGTCGCCGCCGCCGACTTCCCCAAGACCATCCTTCGCTTCCGCAACGACCGGGCCGCGGCGAGCGTCGGTCTGGACACCCTGACGGACGCGGAGTGGATCGCCCATTTCGGCCGCTTCGAGCCCCTGCCGGACAACATCCCGGCGCCGCTGGCCATGCGCTATCACGGACACCAGTTCCGCGTTTACAACCCCGACCTTGGCGATGGCCGCGGCTTCCTGTTCGCCCAGCTCCGCGAGGCCGGCTCCGGCCGTCTGCTCGACCTCGCCACCAAGGGCTCCGGGCAGACGCCATGGTCACGCACGGCGGACGGCCGGCTCACGCTGAAGGGCGGCGTCCGCGAAGTGCTGGCGACGGCGATGCTGGAGGCGCTTGGCGTTCCGACCTCGCGCTCGTTTTCGCTGATCGAGACCGGCGAGGACTTGTTGCGCCACGACGAGCCGAGCCCGACGCGCTCGGCGGTGCTGACCCGGCTCTCCCACAGCCACATCCGCTTCGGCAGCTTTCAGCGGCAGGCCTACGCGGAGCGCCCGGACAACCTGAACCGTCTGATCGACTACGTCATCGCCAACCACTACCCGGAGCTCGGCAACCCCCACGAGCGCCCCGGCGCCCTGCTGACAGCGGTGGCCGGCCGGGCGGCGACGATGACGGCGCGCTGGATGGCCGCCGGGTTCGTGCACGGCGTCCTCAACACCGACAACATGAACATCACCGGCGAAAGCTTCGACTACGGCCCCTATCGTTTCCTGCCGCGCAACGACCCGAACTTCGTCGCCGCCTATTTCGACGAGACCGGCCTCTACAGCTTCGGGCGCCAGCCGGAGGCGGTGTTCTGGAACCTGCAACAGCTGGCCGGCGCGCTGACGCCGATCAGCGAGACGGAGCCCCTGGTCGACGCGCTCAACAGCTTCTCCGGCGCCTACCGCGACGCGCTGAGGCAAAGCATGCTCATGCGGCTTGGCATGAAGAGCCGCGGCGCCGAGGCTGATGTCACGTTGGTCAACCTCGCCTTCCGCGCGCTGGCCGAGGCCGGCGAGGGCGCGCGGTGGGAGCCGTTCTTCTTCGATTGGTTCTGTGGCGACGCGGCCCGCGCCGTCGGCGGCCCGCGGGGCGGGCTCTACGCCGGCGATCACGCGAGCGCCTTTCGCCAGGCGCTGGCCGGCTTCGAGGCGGACCGGCCGGAGCGACTGTCGCATCCCTATTTCGCCGGCGCCGAGCCGGAAGAGCTGCTCTACGACCAGATCGAGGCGCTGTGGGCGGCGATCGCTGAACGGGACGACTGGAGCGCCTTCGAGGCCAAGCTGGCGGGGATCGAGGTCGCGCGGCAGGGCTGGGCGTTCTAGCCCGCGCAGTTCAGAACAAGAGGGAGGTTTCGATGAGCGAACGGCCGGCGCGGTTTCCACCGCTCGAGATCGAGGACATGACGCCCGAACAGCGGACGGCCGCCGACGGCATACGATCGGGGCCGCGCGGGGGGCTTCGGGGGCCGTTCCAGGCCTGGCTGCGCAGCCCGAGGTTCGCCGATCTGATGCAGCGCGTCGGCGCCTACCTGCGCTTTGAGACCAGCGTGCCGGCGCGCCTGAACGAACTTGCCATCCTGATCACGGCGCGGGCGTGGGATGCTCAGTTCGAGTGGTGGGCGCACGAGCGGCTGGCGCGCGAGGCGGGCCTCGATCCGAAGATCGCCGAGGCCATCGCCGCGGGCCAACGCCCGGAGCCGATGCAAGCCGACGAGGCGGTGGTCTACGACTTCTGCACCGAGCTCCGCGCGATGCGGAACGTCAGCGACGCGACGCTGGCCAGGGCGATCGACCTCCTGGGCGAGCAGGGTGTGATCGAGCTGATCGGCGTCAGCGGGTACTACGACACGGTCTCGATGACCCTGAACGTGGCCGAGGTCCCGCTGCCCGACGGCGTCGAGCCGCCGCTGAAGCCGCTGCCCGGCCGCTAGCTCGCCGGCGCCGGCTGGGCCTGCGGCTGGGCGACGACGAAGGCCTCGGGCTGGGCGACGGTGCGGCGGAAGAAGGCGCCGATCATCGCCATCATCACCGGGCGCATCGCCGGGTTGTTGCCGAAGCCGTGCGGCAGGCCGCCGAAGATGTGCAGGTCGACCGGGGCGCCGGCCGCGCGCATGCGCTCCTCGAACCGGCGCGAGGCCGAGACCGGCACGACCTTGTCGGCGTCGCCGTGCAGCAGCATCGCCGGCGGGAAGGCGGCGGTGACGTGTTCGATCGGGCTGGCCAGCGCCGCCATCTCGACCGAGTCATCGGCGCCCGGCAGCGAGCGCGCGGCGAGGCCGCCCGAAGGCCGCTCGCCGCCCAGGTGAAAGAGCACCGGCGGATAGACCGCCGCCACGGCGCGGCAGGCGGCCGAGACGCCGCCCGAGCCCTCCGGCGGGTCGAGCCTGGCGTCGTCGGGCGTCCCCGCGGCGAGCAACACAAGGTGCGCGCCGGCGGAATGGCCCTCGAGGCAGAGCTTGTCGGGATCGAAGTCCAGCGCGTCGGCGTGGGAGCGCACCCAACGGATGGCCCGCTTGGCGTCGTGGATCTGCGCCGGGAACAGCGCCTCGCCGGTGAGCCGGTACTCGATGGGGATGGCGACGAAGCCTTCCGCCGCCAGCGCCTTGGCGTGTTCGACCAGCATCGCCTTCGAGCCGCGCGACCAGCCGCCGCCATGCAGCATGACCACCGCCGTTCTGAGGTTGGGGCCGGTTGGGCGGTAGATGTCCAGATGCAGCGGCCGATCGCCCGCATCGCCGTAGACCACATCGATTTCGACGCCGTTCTCGCTCATCGTCCGCAAGCTCCCTGGATTTACCCCCCGAAAGCTAGTCCGGCCGGAGCGCGCCCACAACGGCGAGACACGCCCCTTGATCGCCGTCGCGGCGCCGTGAGAGCCTCGGTCGACCGAAACTGGAGACGGCGCGATGCGTGCTCACCTGCAGTTGATCGCCGTCGGCGCGGCTTTCGCCGTCGTCGCGACGGCCGCAGCGGCCCAAGCGCCGGCCGTGACCGTGACGGCGAAGCCGCCGCCGGCGTCTGTCAATCACGCCGCCTACGCCTTCGTGCAGAGCATCACCGTCCAGCCCGATGGCGAGTCCCTGGCCCGCTGGAATGAACCCATCTGCCCGCTCGTCGAAGGACTGACCGACGAGCAGGACGTGGCTGTCGCCACGCGCATCGACCAGATCGCGCTGGCCGCCGGGGCCGACGTCGGCGGCGATGGCTGCGCCGCCAACTTCATCGTCATCGCCAGCCGCGAGCCAGGCCCGTTGCTTGCCGCATGGCGGAGACGCGATCCGCTGATGTTCGATGGCGCCTCGACGTCGGACGCCGACGGCTTCGTGTCGAAGGCGCGACCGGTGCGGGTCTGGTACAATGTGCATCGAGCCCCAGCGGGCGGCCAGGCCGTCACGACAGACGCCGGGACTTTCCAAGGGATCCCCAGCGTCCACGTCGCCACGATCTCGCGGCTGAAGCGGGTGACCGTCCGCGGGATCGACTCGGTGATTCTGGTGGTCGACACCGGCCAGGCGCGCGACGTGACGGTCGAGCAGATCGCCGACTACGTCGCCGTGGCCGGGCTCGCCGAGATCAAGCCAGACGCGGACCTCGATGGCGTCCCGACCATCCTTCGGCTCTTCTCCGCGACATCCCGGCCGGTCGGGCTGACCGACTGGGACAGGGGCTTTCTGGCCGGCCTCTACCGGTCCGACCAGGCGAGCCCGCTGCAGCGTTCGGCGATCGCGGCGGACGTCACCGCCGCGGCCACACAGCCTCGCGGGGCGTTTCGCTAGGCCGGCCAGTCCTTGAGCGCGACCAACGCGTCGCCGAGCAGATCCTGTAGCGCCGGTGTTCGCGGGTAAGGCTGGTGGCGGTATTGGCGGAAGCCCTCGGCGAAGTCGACGCCGAAGTCCCGTCCACGCCGCTCGCCCCAGGCCTCCATCGAGCGCAGGTAGTCGCTGACGCCGTGCTGCCTGGCGACCCAGGCCTGCTGGCTCTCGTGCGCCAGCAGCATGCGCCGCTTGGTCTCCATGACGGGGCCGATGTCGACGCCGAAGTCTGGGCGCAGCCGCGCCCCCTGGCGATCGCGCCCGCCGATGGAGTCCATGAAATAGAGGTGCGGGATGGCGGCCAGCGGCGCCGCGTCCGGCGTCGTGTAGTTGGGGACGGTGGACGCAAAGCAGGCGTCTCGCGCGAGCTGGCTCACCGCCTCATGATCGGGGTGGTAGTCGGCGGGCGAGGCGGTGATGACGATCTCCGCCTGGCTGCGCCGGACCAGACCGGTCATGGCGCGGCGCTGGGCATCGTCGTTGAAGACGCCGAGGTCCGGCAGGCCCAGGCACTCGTAGGTCGCGCCGATCATCGCCGCGGCGCTCGCAGCCTCGCCCTTGCGGATGGCGGCGATCTCGGCCGCCGCATGCTCGGTCGAGCCGCCTTCGCCGGCGGTCGCGGTGGCCAGCCGGATCGTGTGGCCGCGGCCGGCGAGGATCGCGAGCGCGCCGGCGCCGAGCGTCTCGATGTCATCGGGGTGGGCGTGAACCGCCAGGATGGTCGCCAACGGATGCCTCGGGCGTTGCTGCGTCGCCTTCGTTCTGCGCCGGACGCCGGCGCTACGCCACCCTGGCGGCGCGCCGCCAGCGGTCGCGGGCGCTCAGCGCTGCGGCGAGTTCGCGGGCCCGCGCCTGATGAAAGGCGAGCGCGACGCCGCGGACGCGCGCCGACTCGGCGTGGTGGAAGCCGAGCAACGCGTCCGCGGCCTCGGGGTCGACCGGTTCGGCTCCGTGCTCGGCGTGGCGCCGCACGACGTCGCCGCCGCAGCACCAATAGAGCGGGACGCCGGGATCGGGCGCGCGCACCTCAGGCGGACGCCGCGGCGGCGAGCGGCCGACGGAGCGCGATCTGCGCCTCGCCGAGGTCGAAGGCCGTGAGGCCGGCGAGATGCCGCGGGCATTCGTCGGCGCCGAGGTCCGACATGCGCCGGCCGAGCCAGTCGTGCCAGCCGAGCAGGAAGGCGTCGGGGTCCGGCTCGGCCCGCGCCCGCTCGCGCATGCCCTCGACCCAGGCCCGCATGCGGGCGAGATTTCGTTCTCGTTTCATATAGACACATATGACACAGTCCAGGTTGTCTCAGGCGATCGCTTAACGGTTGCGGCTAGCCGTCGGTTCCGGTGCGGCGGAGCACCTTGGCCATCTCCACCAGCTGGCGACGCTCGACCGGGCCGAGCTGGTCCCAGATCGACCAGAGCCCCTCGGGTTGGGTCGGATCGCGCACGATGAGGTCGGCAGGCTCACAGCGCAGCACCTCAGCCGCGGCCTCGAGAAATGGCTGATCGTAACGCCTCCGGCCCGTCTCGATGTTGGAGAGATACGAGCGATCGATGCCGATGCGCTCGGCGAGCTGGGCCTGCGTCAGTCCGCGGTGCTTTCGCCAGGCGCGGATGAAGTGCCGGGACGCCACCTGTCTCATGGATAGGCTGCCATGGGTCGCTCTCTCGACGTTCCTTATAGACACATTTTTGTTGACGTCAAATGTGACTCTGTGGAACATTTAGGGAACGATGATCGAGTCCTCCCCTCCCAACCCTTCTCCCCACCCCAAAGCCGCCGACTGGCCCCACGCCGAGGCCTGGCCGGTGCTGCCCGGCGCGCCGGCCCAGCGCGACGCCGCCTTCGTGCGCGCGCTGATCGAGGCGCAGCTCGCCGCCCGGCGGACACGCTCGTGAGCGCCGCGGCCGAAGACGCCGCCATCCGCGCGGCGCTGACCTGCTGGTTCGGGATCGAGCGCAGCTCGTGCGAGGTTCTCTGCGCCCTCTATCGCGCGCGCGGCGCGCCGCTCAGCGCCCAGGCGCTGGCCAGCGCGGCGCTCTCCACGCGCAAGGCGGTGGTCAACCACCACATGCACCGGCTGAGGCAGGCTCTGGCGGTCGAGGCGATCGACTACCATCCCGAGGCCGGCTACTGCCTGACCGAGGAAGGCATCGCCGAATGCCGCGACGCGCTGCGTCAGGTTGGCGACGACCTGCGGAGGGCGAGTTGAGCCGGCCGCCCCGCCCGACGGCCGCCGGCCATGACGCGGACGCGCACGACATCTTCCACGCCGCCTTCGAAGACCTCGGGGGGGCTGAAGGTCTCATGAGGTGGGCGCGCAACAACCCGGCGCAGTTCTACGCCCTTTACGCCAAGCGGATCGCGCCAACGGCCGAGGCCGCCACGGCGTGGGCCGTGTTCGGCGACACCCCACTGCTGACCGAAGCCGAATGGTCCGAGCGCGCGCGAACCAAAGCATAGCCTGGACGCCGCAGCCGGGGCCGCAGCAGGCGTTCGTTAACTCGGAGGTCTTCGAGGTCGTCTATGGCGGCGCGCGCGGCGGCGGCAAGACCGACGCCAGCCTCGGCGACTTCGCGCTGCACGCGCAGCGCTATGGCGCGGACGCCAAGGGCCTCTTCGTGCGCCGAACGCGCGTGGCGCTGGAGCCAACCATCGCGCGGGCGCGGCAACTCTATTTGCCGGCGGGCGTGGCGTGGCGGGCGCAGCAGTCGCAGTTCCGCTGGCCGAGCGGCGCGGTGCTCTACTTCCGCTACCTGGACCAGGACGCCGATGCCGACGCCTACCAAGGCCACGACTACACGCGCGTCTATGTCGAGGAGCTGACCCAGTTTCCCAACCCCTCGCCCGTCGACAAGCTCAAGGCGACTCTGCGCTCGGCGGCTGGCGCGCCCTGCGGGTTCCGCGCCACCTGCAATCCGGGCGGGCCGGGCCACACCTGGGTGAAGGCGCGCTACATCGATCCGGGGCCGTGGACGGTGATCGAGGAGGTGTTCGAGAGCCCCTTCGACAGCCAGCAGATCACCTTGAGCCGCCTCTTCATCCCGGCGCGGCTCACCGACAATCCGCGCCTGCTTCAGAACGATCCGCTGTACGTCGCCAAGCTGCAGCAGTCCGGTTCGGCGCAGCTGGTGCGCGCCTGGCTCGAAGGCGACTGGGGAATCGTCGAGGGCGCCTTCTTCGACAACTGGTCGGCGGCGCGCAACGTCGTCCGCCCGTTCGAGATCCCGCCCGACTGGACGCGCTTTCGCTCGCTCGACTGGGGCTCGGCGCGGCCGTTCAGCGTCGGCTGGTGGGCGGTGGTGGGCGACGCCACGCAGGTGGGCGGGGTCAGACTGGCGCGCGGCGCGCTCGTCCGTTACCGCGAGTGGTACGGCCGCGGCCCCAAGCCGAACGAAGGGCTGAAGATGACGGCCGAGGCGGTGGCCCGCGGCGTGCTGGCGCGGGACGCGGGCGAGCGCATCGCCTACGGCGTGGCCGACCCGTCGATCTTCGCCTCCGACGGCGGCCCCTCGCTCGCCGAGCGGATGTATCGCGAGGGCCTCGCCTGGCGGCGCGCCGACAACGCCCGCGTCGCCCGCGGCGGGGCCATGGGCGGCTGGGACCAGATGCGCGCGCGGATCGGCGGCGACGAGGCCGGCCCGGGCCTGGTGGTGTTCTCGACCTGCCTCGACTTCATCCGCACCGTGCCGGTGCTGCAGCACGACGCCGACCGGCCCGAGGACGTCGACACCGACGCCGAAGACCACGCCGCCGACGAAGCCCGTTACGCCTGCATGTCGCGGCCGTATGCGGCGGCTTCACCGTCGGTCGAGCCGGCGCCGCGCGGGTTGGCCGACTTGACGTTCGATGAGGTGCTGGCGCTGCACGAGGCTAAGGCGAAGTCCGCGTGAGCGCCGCGTTGGAAGTCCTGACCGCGACGCTCTAGCGAACGCGGCGGCAGCCGAGAAAGCCGTATGCCGAGTTCGTGGAGCTCGAGAAGACCGAATA
>DATGKF010000127.1:0-6246 GCA_035294785.1 Caulobacteraceae bacterium
GGGAGGCCGCCGGCGGAGGTGTTGCAGACGCCCGCGACGGCGACGCCTGGCGCGACGGTCGCCGCGCCCATCAGCCCGCCGGCGCCAGCCAGCAGCGAGGTCGCGAACATGCTCGTGGCCAACAGCGACGCGCGGCCGCGCTTCGTGCTCTTGATCATCCCAATTTCCCCTTGGCGCTCGGCGCGCAATCCTGTCCATCGCTAGGGTCCAAGGCCTCGCGTACGTTGTCAATTGCCGACGCGCGGATTCGACGCAGGAACGGCCGATTGCGCGCCGCCTGTGTCGTCGTAGCGGCGGCGCACCGGATTTCGCCGGCGAGGCTTGCGGGGCAACGGCCAGGCTCGCTACGGTCAAAGGCGAATGGCCGGCGTTTCGGCCTTGGAACGGAAAAGGCGGAACGGCGACATGGCGATCGACCTCTATGACCTCAGCGTGGCCTCCTATCTGCAGACACTGGGCGGCGTGATCGGCTTTCTCGACCGCGGGCTCGCCCACTTCGAGGAGACCAACACCGACCCCGACGCGATCATGGAGGAGCGGCTCTTTCCCGACATGCTGCCGTTCCGGTTTCAGCTGCAGTCCGTCCGCCACCACTCGCTTGGCGCGATCGAAGGCGTGAAGGCCGGCGTGTTCTCGCCCCCGCCGGAAATCCCGCCGCACGACTACAAGACCATGCGCGGCCTGATCGTCGAGGCGCGGGACGCGCTGCAGGCGATGCAGCCGGCCGAGATCAACGCGCTCGAGGGCAAGGACGTGACGTTCAAGTTCCGCAGCTTCGACATGCCGTTCGTGGCCGAGAATTTTCTGCTCTCGTTCTCGAAGCCGAACTTCTACTTCCACGCCACCACCGCCTACGACATCCTCCGCACCAAGGGGGTTCCGCTGGGCAAGCGGGACTTCATGGGGCAGATGCGGATGAAGACCGCCGCTTAGCGTCGGCGCAGAACGATCACGAAGGCGCCAAGGCCGGCGCGGGCATCCTGACGTCCCATCGCCGGCGCCCACAAGCTGGACACGCTCCCGTCGAGGAAGAGGGCGTCCCCGCAGCCGAGGCCGTCGCGCAGGAAGCGGGTGAAACGGCCGAACGAGACCGCGTCGTCACTGATCACGAAGAAGGCCCGGCCGCCGCGGACGCCGACGCCGTTCCTGATCAGGAGGGACGGGCCGTTCGCCGAAATCTGCGGGTTTAACGCTCCGTGGTCGACGAGCAGCGGGCCGGATTGGGTCGCCCACCGCGCGTGCGGAGGGTTCGCCGCGAACGTCTCGGTTTCGTCGATGTGCGGGACGCCGGCCGCGTCGACCCAGAAGACGCCGTTCGGCTTCAGGTAGAAGTTGCCGGCGGCGGAACGCCTGTTCAGCGACCGCACCGTCCGCCCGTCGACGATCAGCAGACCGAGCGGCGACTGGTCGGTCTCATACATGCCGGCGTTCATGGCGAACTCGACGCTTGCCGCGCGCGGCCCGAGCGCGTCCTTGAGGCCGGCGAAGCTGTCGAGCGCGCCGTGCGGGCCGCGCCAGCCCAGCTCGAGACGGTCGTCGCGCGGCGCATAGGGGCAGACGACGAACCGGTCGCCTTCGTAGGTCTGAGTGCGGCACGGCGCGGCGTGGACGGCGGAGGCCAACGCGAACAGCGTCGCGCCGGCGATCCAGGCCGCCAGTCTGCGCCGCCGCGCGCTCAGGGCCGGTCGCCGGCGGCTTTCAGCCAAGCGATCCAGGCGTCCTCGCGCACCTTTTCGGCGGCGCGGAGCTGGGCTTCGGCGTCCTTCACCGCCGCATCGTGCTTGCGCCACTCGGCGACGCCGCCTTCGCGCGCGGCGTGGGCGGCCTCGAAGGTCGGGAACCGCGCCAACACCGCGCGCACCGAGTAGCTGACGTGTGGCCCGACCGTCTCGCGGTCTGGGTAGAAGCCGGTCACGGCGTCGGCGGTCTCCCCCTCGATACGAAAGACGTCCGCCCAGCCGGCGTGGTGGCGCATCAGCGCCCAGGGCTTCTCGATCGCATCGGCCATGCCGGGAACTCCGTCTTTCGCAGCGCGCGCCCTCTTAGCAGGTCGCGGCGGGCGTCCGAAAGCGGTCGCGCTTATGGACTGAGGCGCTTTGGGCCGGAGACGAACGGGTTGCCCCGTTCGTAGAAGCGCCAGGGCCGCTCGACGGCCTTCGTGATGCCGATGCGGACGCTGGCGCCGATGTCTCCCGTCGGTCCCACGGCTGCGCCGAGCCAGAGCGGGCCGGGCGCGCAGAGGTCGAGGCCGTCTTGGGCGCGGTCGACGCCCAGCGCCTTGGCGAGGCGGCCGGGACCGGTGGCCAGCGGCTCGCGCCCGCGGCGGACCAGCATCAGATCATGCCCATCGAGCGGTTCGAGCGCACGAAAGAGCACGCCCGCGCCGACGCCTTCGCTCTCCGCCGCCACGTTCACCAGCCACGAGACGCCGTAGCCCAGATAGACGTAGCAGACGCCGCGCTCGCGGAAGAGCGAGCGGTTGCGCGCCGTCTCGCCCACGAAGCTGTGAGCGGCGGGATCGCCGGGCGGGTAGGCCTCGGTCTCGACAATCCGACCGCTCGCGCGCCCCTCCGGGCGATCGTGGGTCAGGGTCTTGCCGATCAGATACCGCGCAAGCGCCACCGCGTCCGTGGGGAGTTCGGCGCGGGTGAGGCGGCGCATCGGCCGGTCGGCGAGGGCGGGGGAACGCATGGGCGGCGGCGCGGAGAATAAATGAGCGCCGCCACCCGTCTAGGCCTGCAGGACCCACGTTCGACGGAGACGGGCCAGACGCAATGATCCGAAGGAAACAACGCGCGATCTGCGCCGCCGCGCAGGCCAAGGCGCGCCGATGATCCCTCGCAAGGCCATCCGCTCGACGCCGCCCGACGCCGTCGACGGCTCCGGCTTCACGTTCACCACGGCCGGGACATTCCCGCATCACCGTCGATTGCATCCACACATCGTCGGCAAAGTCGTCATCAGGCCGTAAGAATGCGTGCAGGCGGTCGTCAGGCGATTCCGAGCCAGGTCTGCCCGCCTGCGGAGACGCGGCGTGAGCGTTCAGTCTTGACCGGGCCGGCGGCGCCCCCGGCGGCGTTGACGGCCGATGAGGCGCAGCGGTTCCGCGCGCTGGTGATGCCGCACGCCGACGCCGCCTACAACTTGGCGCTGCGGCTCTGCCGGCGCACGGACGTGGCGGAGGACATCGTGCACGACGCCTGGGTGCGCGCGCTGGCGGGGTTCGTCAGCTTCCGAGGCGGAGACGCGAAGAGCTGGATCCTCACCATCGTGCGCAACCGCTTCTATGATTGGGCGCGCGAGCAACGGCTGAAAGGCATGGCGAGGCTGACGCGGCCAGCCAACGACTCGGATGACGCCGACCCCGACTGGGACGTCGCCGACGTCGACCAGCCAACGCCGGAGGACCAGATGGTCGGCAAGACCGAGGTCGGCGCGCTGCACGCGCTGATCGACCGGCTGCCGCCGCGGCTGCGCGAGGTGATCGTGCTGCGCGAACTCGAAGAGCTCAGCTATCGCGAGATCGCCCAGGTGACCGAGAGCCCGATCGGATCGGTGATGTCGCGCCTTTCGCGGGCGCGCGAGGCGCTGGCCCGGGCGTGGCGGGAGCGCGAAGCGCAGATGGCGGGGGTGCGGCCATGAACGGCTGTCCTGAATGGGCCGATCGGTTGCAGGCGCTTGTCGACGGGGAGCTCGACGCAAGCCACGCGATGGAAGTCGAGGCGCATATCGCCGGCTGCGGCGCCTGCGCCGAGGCGCGAACGGCGCTGCTCGACCTCCGCGCGGCGCTGCGAAGCGAGGGCGTCCGCGCCGTTGCGCCGCGCCGCCTCATGGCGCGCCTTGACGCCGCCGTTCACGCGTCGACCGAGCGGCCAGCCCGGCGGGTGTTTCCCGTCCGGGAGCGGGCGGCGTGGAGTGTCGCGGGCGCCGGCCTCGCCATCGCCGCCTGCGCCGTGCTGGCGATCGGGGTCGCCCCGTCCTGGCAGACAGCGTCGCTGGAGCGCGACCTGGTCGCCGGTCACATCCGCTCGGAGATGGCCCAGCACCTGACCGACGTGCAGACCTCCGACCAGCACGTGGTCAAGCCGTGGTTCGACGGCAAGGTGGACTTCGCCCCGCCAGTGATCGACCTGGCCGACCAGGGGTTCCCGATCGTGGGCGGGCGGCTGGACTATATCGACCAGCGCACCGTGGCCGCGCTCGTCTACCGCCGCGGCCGCCACATCATCAATCTGTTCGTCTGGCCCGATCGCGCCCCAATCGGCCCGCCGGAGGCGCACCCGCCCGGCGGCTACACGCTGGTGCACTGGGCGCGCGGCGGAATGACGTTCTGGGCGGTGTCCGACGTGAACGAAGCCGACCTGCGGGCGTTCCAGCGGCTGCTGGAAGCCCGCATGCCGAGCTAGACGCCCCCGACTAGTAGGTGCAGCGCGTAATCCGGCAGATGTAGCCGCGCGGCGTGCGGATGGCGCATTGATAGAGCGCGCCACGCTGGGCGACGGCGAGGTAGGGCGAGGTTTCCCAACCGGTGGCCGCCGGGCTGCGCGAATAACAGGTGTAGGCCGACGCAACGAGCGGCATCGCCAGGACAGACAGCGCCGAGACGACGCCAACAACAACGCGTTTCATCATTATTCCCCCCGGGGTGAGGCTCAACAGCGCGCGGGGCCGCTCCCCGACCGGCGCCGCTCCATTTCGATCCTTCCGCCGATCCGGGAGAATTGCAACAGCCGTCCCGACAGTCACACCGGCGCGAAGACCGGGACCGGCGGGCCGTTTTCCGTTGGCTGGAAACGCACCTTGACCGTCTGGCCGATCGCCAGCGTCGCCAAGTCGCAGTCGACGAAGTTGGTCAGGACGGCCGGGCCCTCGTTCAGATTGACGTAGCCGATCGCGTAGGGGGTCGGCGTGTTCCGGTACATGATCGAGAAGGTGTAGATCACCCCTTCGCCCGGACTTTCCTCCCAACTGGTGTTGAGGCTGAAGCAGTAGGGGCAGATGGCGCGGGGGTACCAGTGCGCCTTGCCGCAGTCGCCGCAGCGCTTGATCAGGAAGCGGCCTTCCGTCGCCGCGTCCCAGAAGGGCTTGCTCTCGTTGTTGATCGCCGGAGCGGGGATGCGGCGCGTTTGCGCCCGCGTGTCGGTTCGAACGTCGCTCATCGCTCTTACGCCTCCCGTTCCATGATGACGGTGCCCGCGCCGTGACGGGTCCCGAGACTGCCGCCCGTGCCGTGGGCGATGGCGAGATCGCAGTTGGGCACTTGCACCTTCGGATGCGCCTCGCCGCGCAGCTGGCGCACCGCCTCGATCACCTTGGTGATGCCGCCGCGGTTGGTGGGGTGGTTGTTGCAGAGGCCGCCGCCGTCGGTGTTGAAGGGCAGCTTGCCGACGCCGGAGATCAGGTTGCCGTCGGCGACGAACTTCCCGCCTTCCCCCTTCTTGCAGAAGCCCAGGTCCTCGATCTGCATCAGCACGGTGATGGTGAAGCTGTCGTAGATCGAGGCGTACTTCATATCCTGCGGCGTGACGCCCGCCTCGGCGAACGCCGGCGGGCCTGACCAGACGGCGCCGGAGTAGGTGAGGTCGAGGTCGTTGCCGCCGCGCGGGCCCTTGGGCGCTTCGCCGGCGCCGATGATCCGCACCTTCGGCCGATTGAGGCTCTTGGCGACTTCGGGCGAGACGACCAGCACCGCGCCGCCGCCGTCCGAGATCACGCAGCAGTCCATGCGGTGCAGCGGGGTCGCGATCATCGGCGAGTCCAGCACCTCCTCGACGGTGACGACCTCGCGCAGCATGGCGTGCTCGTTCCATTGCGCGTGGTGCGAGGCGGCGACCTTGATCCAGGCCAGCTGCTCGGACGTGGTGCCGTACTCGTGCATGTGGCGCGCCGCGCACATGCCGTAGGTGTTGTGGGTCGACCCGCCGTAGATGTTCTCGAACCCGGCTTCCGGGACGTCGGAGAAGCCGCCGCCGGGCGGCGGGCCGCCGCGGCCCGGACCGCCGCCTCCGCCGCCCATGCCCATGCGCTGGGTGCGTGGCCGGCCCGCGAGCGTGATCAGCGCGACCGAGCACTTGCCCGCCGCGATGGCCTCGGCCGCGTGGCCGACGTGCACGATGTAGGAGGAGCCGCCGGTCTCGGTGGAATCGAGGTGGCGCAGCTTCAGGCCCATGTAGTCGGCCATCGAAAGCGCGCCGAAGCCGGGCGCGTCGCCGGCGCAGAAATAGCCGTCGATATCGTCTTTCGTCA
>DATGKF010000128.1:0-5848 GCA_035294785.1 Caulobacteraceae bacterium
CCGCCCCAGGCATGCGCGGCTGCGACCGCGGCAGGGTCGTTGTCGCCCGCGAACACCACGCAGACACGCACCGGGTAGTTTCGATCGCCGATCGGCAGGCTGCTGAGGCCCCAGGCGACCGCTCGGCTGCTGTCGGCGTTGACCACGACCTTCCCGTCCGGGCCGACCGTGCTCAGCAGGCCGCTGGCTTGCGCCGGCGAGGCGGGGAGGAAGCCCAGGGCCTTCGTCGCCTCCGCAATCGCGGAAGGATGGGCGCCGGTCGAGAGGCAAGCACGTTCGATGAGAGCGAACAGCGGGTCCTCCGCCGCCGTCGCTGGAGTGGCGGCGGCGAGCAGCAGGCCGGACGCGAGCCCACCCAGGCAGGCAGGTCCGAGCCGATTCATGCGTTAAAGTTCAACTTTAAACCAGGTCGCGGCCAGCGGGTTTTGTAGAGCTTGCCGGTGGAGGCGGCGGTGATCCAGGCGTCGCGCATGTCGGCGCCGCCGAAGCAGATGTTTGTCGTGATCAGGTCCGGCACGGCGTAGTGCTCGATCGAGCCGTCCGGGTCGAAGGCGGTGATGCCGCCGTTGATGATCGTGGCGACGCAGACCTTGCCGCCGGCTTCCACCGCCAGGCTGTCCAGCAGCTGATAGCCCTGCAGGTTGTGCACGACGCGGCCGGGCGCGAACCCGGTCTGGGCGAGCTCGCCTTCGCCGGCGATGTCGAACGCCCAGAGGCGGCCGAGGTTGGTGTCGGCGGCGTAGACGACCGTCTCGTCCGGCGAGAGGCCGACGCCGTTCGGCGAGATGATGTGGTCGCGGGCGCGCACGATCTTCGAGCCGTCCGGTTTGGCGTAATAGAGGGCGCCGAACTTGCGGCCCTCCGGCGTCGCGCACCCGTGGTCGGTGAACCAGAAGCCGCCGGACTTGTCGAAGACGAGGTCGTTGGGCGCGATCAGCCGCCGCCCGTCGCAGGCGTCGTAGACCGTTTCGGCCTTGCCCGTCTTGATGTCGACCCGCTGGATCATGCCGCCGGTATGCTCGGGCGGCGTCGGCCCGGGAAAGCGGAGGCCGTTCTGCATGGTCGCGGCGAAGGCGCCGCCGTTGTTGGTCACCCAGATCGCGCCGTCCGGTCCGATCGCCGCGCCATTGGTCATGCCGCCGCAATCGGCGATGCGCTCCTTCTTGCCGTCTGGCGTCACCCGGGTCAGCGCGCCGACAAACATCTCGGTCACGATCACCGAGCCGTCGTTCATGGCGATCGGCCCCTCGGGGAACTCGAGATCCTCGGCGAGGAGGTGCAGGTCCAGGTCCATCGGCGGCGCTCCCTTGTCGCGGCTGTCTTCGCGGCGTTCGCGCGCCGTTAAAGCAGGCGGCGCAAGCGAGCGCTAGCGCCGCTCGAGCACGCGGAAGACGAACGGGTGGTCGTCCCCATCACCGGCGGGATGCGCCTCGCGTGAGACCTCGGTCCAGTCACGCTCGTCGAACGGCGGGAAGCGCACGTCGCCCTCCACCTCGGCCTCGATCTCGGTCAGGTACATCCGCTGCGCCTTCGGCAGGGCGAGCGCGAACAGCGCCGCCCCGCCGATCACGCACACTTCGCCGGCGCCGTCCTCGGCGGCCTGTTCGCGGGCGATCTGCACCGCTTCCGAGAGATCTTCGCAGCGCAGCGCGCCGCTCGGCTCGAACGAGCCGTCGCGGGAGAGCACGATGTTGGTGCGGCCCGGCAGCGGCTTGCGCGGCAGGCTTTCCCAGGTCTTGCGCCCCATGATCACCGGCTTGCCGAGGGTGAGGGCGCGGAAGTGCTTCAGATCGCTGGACTGTCGCCAGGGCAGGTCGCCGTCGCGGCCGATGACGCCGTTCAGCGAGCGGGCGACCGGACCCAAGGTCAGTTGGATGCTCATCGGCGAACCTCTAGCATGGACCGGTCATGCCCAAGATCGCGCAAGCCCTCATCATCGGTTTCGTCGTCGCCCTCGTCGTCGGCGGCGGCATGGGCTGGCTGCTGAGCTTCGATCCCGAACCGCATGCGATGACGCCGTTGATGACCGGCGCGGGGGCCGGCGCGCTGACGGCCTTCATCATCGCCACGCTCGCCGGCAACCGCAGCATCGCCAACGTCAGCCAGGCCGACAAGCGCGCCGCGTTGGAGCGGTCGCCGCCGGAGGGCAAGGCGCTGATCTTCCTCGTTCGCCGCGGCTACATGGCCAAGCTGGTCGGCATGAACTTCGAGATCGACAGCATTCCGGTGGCGCAGCTGAAGAGCCCTCACTTCACCTGCGTCGCCGTTCCGGCGGGGCCGCATACGATCACGGCGGCTTTCGGCGGGTTTGCGGCCGGCCAGTCGAAGGTGGGCGGCTTTGCGCTGACCGCCACGCCGGGCATGACCGCCGTCATCGAAGCCCGCATGCTCTGGGGTCTCGTTCAGGGCGGGATCGGGCTCTCGCAGCAGACCGACGTCGCCGCCGCCAAGGCCCGCCTGGCCGGCAAGCCGATGACGCCGCCCGATGTGAGCGAGATCTGACGCCAGCCTAAACGGCGATCTGCGCCTTGATCGCCGGGTGCGCGCGGTAGCCGTGCAGGCGGATGTCCTCGTACTCGAAGGCGAAGAGATCGGACTTCGGCGCCAGGGTCAGCGTCGGGAAGGGCAGGGGCTCGCGCGTCAGCTGCTCTTTCGCCTGTTCGATGTGGTTCAGATAGAGATGGGCGTCGCCGAAGGTGTGCACGAACTCGCCGGGCTTCAGCCCGGTCGCCTCGGCCATCATCAGCGTCAAGAGCGCGTAGCTCGCGATGTTGAACGGCACGCCGAGGAAGGTGTCGGCCGAACGCTGGTAGAGCTGGCACGAGAGGCGCCCGTCGGCCACGAAGAACTGGAAGAGGCAGTGGCAGGGCGGCAGCGCCATGTCGTCGACGTCGGACGGGTTCCAGGCCGAGACGATGTGGCGGCGGCTGGATGGGGCCTCGCGGATCGAGCGCACGACACCGGCGACCTGGTCGATGCTGCGTCCGTCCGGCGCCGCCCACGAGCGCCACTGTTTGCCATAGATCGGGCCGAGCTCGCCGTCGGCGTCAGCCCACTCGTCCCAGATGCTGACGCCGCGCGCCTGCAGCCAGCGCACGTTGGTGTCGCCGCGCAGGAACCACAGCAGCTCGAGCGCGATCGACTTGAAGTGCAGCTTCTTCGTGGTGAGCAGCGGAAAGCCGGCGGCCAGATCGAAGCGCATCTGCCGCCCGAAGACGCCCAGCGTGCCCACGCCCGTGCGGTCCTCGCGCCGGACGCCGTTCGCCAGGATGTCGGCGAGCAGGTCCAGGTACTGGCGCTCGGGGTGGAGGGCGACGGCGGCGTGGGCGTTCATCGCCGGCCATTCTGCCGCCGAATCGGACCGGCGGCCATGCCCGCGGGCCTGCGCGTCCACAGGTGGCTAACCGGCGAAGCCGCCTTCGTCGAGGAAGGCCTGCTCGTCCACCGTCGTCACGCGGCCCAGGGCGGCGTTGCGGTGTGGGAAACGCCCGAAGCGGGCGACGATGTCCCGGTGCTGGCGGGCGAAGCCCAGGTTCGAAGGCTCGCCGCTTTCGAACAGGGCGACCGAGCGATCCTGGTCGGCGGCGCCCTCCGAATGCATGAACGGCATATAGAAGAAGCCCTTCAAGGCCGGCTCGACGGCGCCGTCGAAACCCGCGTCGATCGCCCGGCCGGCCGTTGCGCGCGCGAGCGGGTCGGTCGCGAACGCGTGCGCCGAGCCGCGATAGATGTTGCGCGGGATCTGGTCGAACAGTAGCACCAGCGCCAGCGCGCCGTCGGCCGTCTCCGCCCAGGCGGCGTATTCGCCCCGCGCGGCGGCGTGGTGGACGGGCTCGAAGCGCAGGCGGATGGCGTCGTCGAAGGCGGTTGATTTCGCCCACCATTTCTTCGGCCCGGCGGCGAGCCAGAATCCAACGACATCGGCGGCGAGAGCGGCCATTCCGGCCTCCGGGCGGGGGTTCGCCCGAAGCTGGCCCAGCCGCCCGACCGGCGCAAGCGGCTCAACCCGACCGGCGCCTCGACGGCGCTCGAATGTGAACGGCGCGCTGGCGCTCCGTTCAAGCGCGGTTCAGGCGGCGGGGCGCACCCTTCGGCCGATCGCAGGCCCGTGCGCCGGAACCGGCGCCGCCCCGAACAAGGAGCTTCGCTTGAAACGCATCGCAACCGCCGCGTTCCTCGTCGGCCTCATGAGCGGCGCGAGCGCGCTCGCCGCCGATCACGACCATGGCGACAATGGCGGGCACGACCAGGGCGACCACCACCAGGATCACCAGGATCGTTCGTCTGGCTCGCACGGGTCGAACCCGAACAACAACAACAACGGCGCCCATACGTTCACCGGCCACCCGATGGGGACGCCGCAAGTCGGCGGGCCGCAAACCTTCACGCCGCGCGGACCGTCCAGCGGGTTCACGCCGCAAGTTCACCACTTCAACGGACCGGCGGTCGTCAATCCGCCGAACCCGCAGTCAGACTGGCGCGGCCGCGGCGAGGACCGCAACCGCGACTCCGGCCGAGACTTTGGTCGCGATCATGAAGGCCGTGGGCAAGACTTCGGCCGCGACCGCGACCGGCCGCGCTTCAACCCGGAATTCTTCCCGCGCGACGTGCATCCGAACTTCCGCTTCCACTGGCGGTACGGCCGCTGGTTCGGTCCGCCCGGCTTCTATTATCGGCCCTGGTTCTACGGCGAGTACCTGCCGTTCGGCTGGTATGAGTCCGAGTGGTACATCAACGACTACTGGGACTACGACCTGCCCGTGCCGCCCTATGGCTACGAGTGGATTCGCAACGGTCCCGATGCGCTGCTGGTCGACGTCTCGGACGGCATGGTCGTCGAGGTGGTGCAGGGCATCTTCTACTAGGCCCGACGGGCCGTTCCGGCGCCGGCGCCGGGCGGCCCGCTTGACGCACGCCTGAAAAGACGGTCGATAGCCCGCCTCGCCCGCCGGAGACGGAAACGCCATGCGCGTCTACTATGATCGCGACGCCGATCTCGCCCGCATCATCGACAAGAAGATCGCCGTCGTCGGCTATGGCAGCCAGGGCCACGCCCACGCCCTGAACCTCAGGGACTCCGGGGTGAAATCGGTCGCGGTGGCGCTCCGCCCCGGGTCGGAGTCGGCGAAAAAGGCCACGACCGAACAGCTGAAGGTGATGAGCGTCGCCGACGCCGCCGGCTGGGCCGACATGATCATGATCCTCGCGCCCGATGAGACGCAGGGCGCCATTTATCGCTCCGAGATCGCCCCCAACATCAAGGACGGCGCGGCGCTGATGTTCGCCCATGGCCTCAACATCCACTTCAAGCTGATCGAGCCGAAAGCCTCCATCGACGTCCTGATGGTCGCGCCTAAGGGGCCCGGCCATACGGTGCGCGGCGAATATATGAAGGGCGGCGGGGTGCCTTGCCTGATCGCGGTCGAGCAGGACGCCACCGGCGGCGCCCTCGACCTGGGCTTGGCTTACGCTTCGGCGATCGGCGGCGGCCGCTCCGGCATCATCGAGACCAACTTCCGCGAAGAGTGCGAGACCGATCTCTTCGGCGAACAGAGCGTGCTCTGCGGCGGCCTTGTCGAACTCATCCGCGCCGGCTTCGAGACGCTGGTGGAGGCCGGCTACGCGCCGGAGATGGCCTACTTCGAGTGCTTGCACGAGGTGAAGCTGATCGTCGACCTGATCTACGAGGGCGGCATCTCGAACATGGACTACTCGGTCTCGAACACGGCCGAATACGGCGAATACGTCTCTGGCCCGCGCATCGTCACCGCCGAGACCAAGGCGGAGATGAAGCGCGTCCTGGAGGACATCCGTTCGGGCCGCTTCGTGCGCGACTGGATGCTGGAGT
>DATGKF010000129.1:0-17808 GCA_035294785.1 Caulobacteraceae bacterium
TCCGCGACCAGCAGGACGGCGCCTACATGTTCTTCACCTCGACGAGCGGCCTCTACGGCAACATCGGCCAGGCCAACTACGGCGCAGCCAAGATGGGCATCGCCGGCATGTCGCGGATCATCGCCATGGAGGGCGCCCGCAACAACGTGCGCTCCAATGCGCTCGCCCCGGTCGCCTGGACGCGCATGACCCAGTCGGTGCCGGTGAAGGACGAGGCCGCCGCCGCGCGCCGCCAGGTGATGGCCCAGACCATCCGCCCCGACCAGCCGGCCAAGCTCTCCGTGGCGCTGATCTCGGACGCGGCCAAGGACGTCACCGGCCAGGTCTTCGGCGCCTCAGGCGACAATCTGATCCTCTACAGCCAGCCCCGTCCGATCGCGAACCTGAACAAGGCCGAAGGCTGGACGCCGGAGACCATCATCTCCGAGGCGCTGCCGCAGATGAAGGACAAGTTCTTCGACCTGAACCGCGGTCCGATGCCCGGCGCCCAACGTCCGGCTACGGCGCCGGCGAGCTAGAGACCGCGCGCGCCCCGTGAGGACTGGCGTTTCTCGTGATTTCATGGTAAGCTAGCTTCCTGGCTAGATTGAGTGGCGCATGCGCGAAGTCGGCGTTTTCGAGGCGAAGAACCGGCTCACCGTCCTGTTGACCGAGGTCGAAGGTGGGGGCGAGGTGATCATCACCCGCCGCGGCAAGCCGATCGCGCGGCTTGGCCCGATCGACGCTCGCCAGGACAAGGGCAAGGGCGCGCGGGCGGCCGAAGGGTTGCGCGCGGCAAGCAAGGGCCGCCGGCTGGGGGGCCTCAAGCTGAAGGACCTCATCAGCGAGGGGCGCCGGTGAGCTTGGTGCTCGACAACTCCGTCGCGCTGGCCTGGTGTTTCGAGGACGAACAGACAGATGCTGTGATGGCGCTGCTCGATCGCGTGGTCGCGGAAGGCGCCGTTGCGCCGCAGCTTTGGCCGATCGAGGCTCTGAACGGTCTGTTGAGCGCGCAGCGCCGCGGTCGCATCGACGCGGCCGGGCGCCGCCAACTCGTGGATCTCCTCAGCCAGCTGCCGGTCGAGCTCGACGACGAGATGGGCCTTCGCGCCTGGACCGCGACCGAGACGCTCGCGGAGCAACACGGACTTACGGCCTATGACGCGGCTTACCTGGAACTCGCCGCCAGGCGCCGACTGCCTCTCGCGACCCGAGACGACGCGCTGATCAGGGCTGCGGTCGATGCGGGGATCGACCTGGTTTAAGACGCGCTCATTCCGCAAGCCTGGCCAGCGCTTCGCCGGAGAGGCCGCGCTTGATCCATTCGCTTTCGACCTCGGCGCCGAGCGCGTCGTAGAAGGCGATCGTGGGCGCGTTCCAGTCCAGCACCGCCCACTCGAGCCGCGCCAGGCCTTCGTCGCGGCAGCGCCGCGCCAGCCGGCGCATCAGCGCGAGCCCGGCGCCGCGGCCGCGCGCTTCCGGCGCGACGAACAGGTCTTCGAGGTAGACGCCGTGCCGGCCCTCGAAGGTCGAGACATTATAGAACCAGAACGCGAAACCGACCGGCTGGCTGTCCAGCTCGGCGATATCGCAGAACGCCCGCGGGCTCGCACCGAAGAGGATGGCGCGCACGTCCGCCTCCGTCGTCTTCACCTCGTGCAGCAGCCGCTCGTACTCGGCCAGGCCGCGGATGAAGCCGAGGATCACTGGCGCATCATCCGCCCTCGCCTCGCGCACAATCACGCTCATTCCAAGCCCCGCTCCGCCAGTTCGCCGATCAGCTGGCCGTTGGCGCGATAGTGGATCGCGTCCCAGCCGAGGTCGCGCGCCAGAACCACGTTCGCTTGCGTGTCGTCGATCAACAGGATCGCGCCCGGATCGAGCCCAAGCCGCGCCTCCACCGCGGCGAAGGCCCGCGCGTCCGTCTTGCTCACGCCCAGCTCGGCCGACCAGAACATCGGGTCCAGGTCGCGGCCCTCGGGGAAGATTTCACGCACGAACGTCGGATTGTCGCTGAAGCCGCCGACCCGCACCTTGCCGGCCAGCTCGCCGGCCAGCGACCAAAGCGCCTCGTTCGGGGCCTCGAACACGCTGAGGAGCAGCGCCCGCGCCGCGTCCGGCGGCACGGCGAAGCCGGCCAGTTCGGACATCGCCGACGTGAGCTCGGCCTCGGTTGCCCGGCCAAGGTCGAGGCGCGCATGCAGCTCGCTCTCCATAAACGCACGCGCCGCTTCGGGCGTGACCTTCAGCGCCCGCGTCAGCGTGCGCACGCGCCGCTCGCGATCGAAAGGCAGCAAGACGCCGCCCAGGTCGAAGAGCACGACCTCAGGGCCGCTCACGGCCGATCATCTGCGGATAGATGCGAAAGCCGTCGAAGCGGCGGTGCGGCAGCGCGGCGTAGAACTCCGGCGCGGTGTCGGTGATCAGGTCGATGCGTTCTCCGCCGGCGCGCGCCAGGCCGACTTGCAGCAGCTTCACCGCCAACCCCTTTCGGCGCGCGCCCGGCGCCACGGCGATCAGCGACAGGTGCGCCTGAATCTCGCCATCAGACACCAGCTGGGCGAAACCGACCACGGCGCCGCCATCCGACGCGACCACGGTGGTGACGCCGGGCGCCGTCAGCGCGCGAAGGGCTCGCGCCGGGTCGGTCGGAAGCGAGGGCCAGCCTTCGGCCGCGCAAAGCGCGATCACCTCTTCGAGGTCGCCAGGCTGGAACGGGCGGACGTCGGCCATGCTCAGCCGATCTTGACCCCAGGCGGCGGGACGCTGTCCGCCGGCACGAAGAAGTCGGCCATGAGCGGCGTCGAGGGATCGACGCGGTATTTGTCGAAATCGCGCTCGCCCTCAGCATAGAGGAAGCTGTCGTCGATCAGGAACGCGCCGCTGAACTGGCGCGCCAGCTTTTCGAAGATGGCGTGGGCCGCGTCGGCCATGATGTCGACCGTCCGGCACGCCTTCATGCCCTCGTCGCCGGCCAGCGCGAAGCGGATCGCCGCCGTCGCGATGCCGGTGCGCGGCCAGAGCGAGTTGAAGGCGATTCCGTCGTCCTTGAACTCCGCGGCCATGCCCAACACGCACATCGACATGCCGAACTTGGCCATCGAATAGGCGGTGTGGCCGGCGAACCAGCGCGGGCTCATGTCCAGGGGCGGCGAGATCATCAGCACATGTGGATTGGCCGCCCGCTTCAGGTGCGGGATGCAGGCCTTGGAGGTGAGATAGGTCCCGCGCGCGTTGACCCCGTTCATGAGGTCGTAGCGCTTCATGTCGGTGGCTTCCGTCCCGGTGAGCTGGATCGCCGAGGCGTTGTTCACGCAGATGTCGATGCCGCCGAACTTCGCCGCGGTCTGCTCGACCGCGTCGAACACCATCGCGTCGTCGCGCACATCGACGACCAGCGGCAGCGCCTTGCCGCCGGCCCTCTCGATCTCCTCCGCCGCCGTGTAGATCGTCCCCGGCAGATGCTTGTGGGGCTCCGCGGTCTTGGCCGCGATGGCGATATTGGCGCCGTCGCGCGCGGCGCGCAGCGCGATCGCGAGCCCGATGCCGCGGCTCGCGCCCGTGACGAACAAAGTCTTGCCGGCGAGGCTCATGCAGGGGCTCCTTCTGGTGCACGGGAGTACCAGACGACACCGTCGTCGTCGGCGGCGGCGACGGCCTGGCCGCGCACGAGCAGGCAGTTGAGGTGGGCGAGCGACTCGCCTGTCGCCATCCCGAGCAGCTCGGGGCCGATCTGGCGGGCGAACAGCGAGCCGAACACATCGACCGATCGCTTCGGCCGCGCCAATTGACGCATCAGCCGCTCGAGCCCCCGCTCGTGCCCGCGGATCAGCTGGTCGATGCGCGCGTGCAGACCGAGGAAAGGATCGTTGTGCGCCGGCAGCACCAGCACCTCGTCCGGCACGAGCGTACGGATGCGGGCGAGCGAGGTCAGCCACTCCGTCAGCGGGTCGCCGTCCGGTTCGGTCGGAAACACCGACACGTTGGATGAGATGCGCGGCAGCACCTGGTCGCCGGAGATCATCAACTTGAGTTCCGGGCAGTAGAGGCAGGCGTGCTCGGGCGAGTGGCCCGAGCCGACCACCACGCGCCATTCGCGCGCGCCGATCGTCAGCGTCTCGCCGTCGACCAGCCGGCGGTACGAATCGGGCAGCTGGTGGATGCGCGAGCCGAACCCGCCGAAGCGGGCCCGATAGTTGTCGATCGCCTCAGCGCTCCATCCGGCGCGACGATAGAAGCGGATCGCGTCCTCCGGCGGCGCGCGGCCGGTGTCCTCGACCAGCATCCGGCACTGCATGTACTCCAGGCGCGTCATCCAAAGACGGCAGTCGAACTTGCGCGTCAGCCAGCCGGCCATGCCGATATGGTCGGGGTGCAGATGGGTGACGATCACGCGCGTCGCCGGCTGGCCGCCGAGCGGGCCGGCGAGCACCTTGCGCCAAGCCTGCATGGTTTTTTCGGTCTGCATGCCGGTGTCGACCAACGCCCAGCCGTCGCCGTCGCGGAGCGCCCAGACGTTGATGAAGCCGATGGAGCCATCGAGCGGCATGCGCATCCAGAGCACGCCCGGTGCGATCTCGACCGCGTCGCCGAACGCTGGCGCTTCGGCCAGCGGATAAACGAGCGCGCGCCGCACTGTCGCCATTTCGCCTCGAGCGCCGTCCGCCACCCACATCTCCTCGTTCAGGCTCCGGTCATGTCGTCTGCGCCTAAACCGCTGCGGCCAATGCGTCCAGCGGCGGCTCGCCGGCGCCGATCCCCGCCGCTTGACCGCGGCCAGCGCCGCGCGTTTATGTCCGCCAAAACCGGGAGAACCCCGAGGAGCGATCATGTCTACACGTCCCAGGATTGGCTTGGCCTTGGCCGCCTTCGTCGCGACGATCGCGGCCGCCGGAGCAGCCTTGGCTGTCCCATCCGCGCCGCCGGCGCCGCCGATTCCGCCGGAAGCGCTGGCCGCCGGCATGAAGGAAGCCCCGCCGCTGGTTCAGGCCGCCGGCATTCCCTGTACGGTCGTCGCCGCTCGCGCGATGGGCACGGGCAAGGGAACGGACGGCTCGAAGGTCACCCTCTACGAGGTCGCGTGCCAGCAGGGCATGGGCTACGTCGTCACCAAATCCGACAAGTCGCCGACGCCGACCGCGTTCGACTGCCTGATGGCGGCCACGCCGTCGCCCGACGGCAAGCCGAGTTCGATCGTCTGCCGCCTGCCGCAGAACGCCAATCCGGCCGCCGGCATCCAGCCGATCGTCGCCGCGACCGGCCGCGTCTGCACGGTTTCGGCCGCGCGCTTCCTCGGCCTGTTGCCGGACAAGACCAAACTCTATGAGGTCGCCTGCCAGGGCGGCACGGGGTTTGTGCTGCAGATGCCGCCGAACGGCGCGACCGTCGCCAACAACTGCCTCGCTTACGCCACCGGCGCGGCGAAGTGCACGCTGACGACGGCCGACCAGAACATGGCGATCGTCCCGGCGCTGGCGCAATCGAGCGGCAAGTGCACGCCGACCAAGCAGCGCTACGTGCTGAGCACGCCGGATGAGTCGGACTACTTCGAGGTCTCCTGCAGCGACGGCAAGGGCTACATGCTCCAGGCGGACAGGACCGGAAAGCTCGCCGGCGTCATCCCCTGCACCCAGGCCTACCAGATCGGCGACGGCTGCACGCTCACCGACGCCCGCCAGGCGGAAAGCCAGGAAGACTCCCTCTATTCCGGCCTCGCCAAACAGGCCGGCTTCGATTGCACGGTGTCGAAGTACGCGCTGTTCCCGCAGTCGGACGCGAGCAAGGACATCGTCGAGATGGTCTGTTCCAACCGGCCCGACGGCGGCGTTGGCATCTTCCCGGCGCACGGGACCGGCCACGTCTACGACTGCCTGCGCTCACAGGACCAGGGCTTCAAGTGTACGTTCACCCAGGTCAGCGCGGTCTTCCCCAAGCTCAGCGCCGAGCTTCAGGCCAAGGGCAAGGGTTCGTGCAAGGTGTCCGATGCGCGGCCGTTTGGGCACGCCGACGACGGCTCCGACCTCATCGAGGTCGCCTGCGCCGACGGCGGCTCGGGCTGGGTGATGATGTTCCCGGCCGGCTCGCAGACGCCGACGGACCTGCTCAACTGCGGCCAGGTCGCCGGCACCAACGGCGGTTGCCAGCTCAGCACGAACAAGAAGGGCTAGGCGGCCCCGGCCAGCTCGGCGCGCACGCGGGCGCGGAGTTCGTCGATCGGCGCGAGCCCGCGCTCGCTCTTGAAGTGCCAATAGGTCCAGCCGTTGCACGCCGGCTGCGACTGGACGATGGCGCCCAGCTTGTGGATCGAGCCGGCCAGCTCGCCCACCGTAAGGCTGCCGTCGGCGCGCACGCGCGCCGCGACATCGCCCTTCGGCCCATAGAGGCGATCGCCGGGCCGCAAGAGCCCCGCTTCCACGATCTGGCCGAACGCCACGCGCGGCTCGGCGCGTCTCGAGCCAGTGACTTCGACCGCTTCGCCGTCCCCGGCCTTCACCTTGGCGATCCGCGCCTTGGCCAGCGCCACATAGTCCGGCTCGCGCTCGATGCCGACGAAGCGGCGACCCAGCCGCTTGGCGACCGCGCCGGTGGTGCCGGTTCCAAAGAAGGGATCGACGATCAGGTCGCCCGGGTTGGTCGAGGCCATGATCACCCGGTGCAGCAGCGCCTCGGGCTTCTGGGTCGGATGCGCCTTCGCGCCGTCGGCGCCCTTGATCCGCTCCTCGCCCGTGCACAGCGCCAGCGTCCAGTCCGAGCGCATCTGCAGCTCGTCATTGGCCATCTTCATGGCGTCGTAGTTGAAGGTGTGGCGCTTCGGACCGCGGCTGCGCGCCGCCCAGATCAACGTCTCGTGGGCGTTGGTGAATCGCGCGCCCTTGAAGTTCGGCATCGGGTTCGACTTGCGCCAGATCACGTCGTTCAGGATCCAGTACCCCAGGTCCTGCAGCACCGATCCGACGCGGAAGATGTTGTGGTAGGAGCCGATCACCCAGAGCGATCCGCCCGGCTTCAGCACGCGCCGGCAGGCGCCGAGCCACTGGCGCGTGAAGATGTCGTAGGCCTCGAAGGAGGCGAAGCGGTCCCAGTCGTCGTCGACCGCGTCGACCTTGGAATTGTCCGGCCTGAGGAGTTCGCCGCCGAGCTGCAGATTGTAGGGCGGGTCGGCGAACACCAGGTCGGCGCAGGCCTCGGGCAGCCCCGCCAGGGCGTCCAGGCAGTCGCCTTCCAGGATGGTTTCGGGCCCAAGGCTCATCAACGGTTCCCCACGCGGGATCGAACCGTGAAGCGGTACGGTTAAGAAGCCGTATGCCGTGACGAGGCTTCAGGCGTCGCCGGTGAGTCCCTGGCGGTGCTTCTCAAGTTCCTCGGCGTAGCGGCGCAGGGCGTAGCCCTCGGTCAGGAGCCCGATCACCTTGCCGCCCGCGCGGTCCTCGACCACCGCGAGCGCCTCGCCCTCCGTCCGGTCGAACACGGCGACGGCCTCCTTGATGTTGGTCGCCGGCGTGAGCGCGGCGTCCGTCCAATGCGCGATGTCGGCCACGGTGCGCTTGGCGTCTTCCTCCGGCCGTTCGGCGGAGGCGAAGGCCTCGGCCACCACGGCGATGCCCGCGTAACGGCCGGCGTCGTCCAATGCGATGACGTGCTGGGTCGACCCCAGCGGGTAGCGGCGGCGGAGTTCGGCCAGGCCCGCCGTCGCGGCGATGGTCGACGGGTCCCGCCGCATCATCCGTCCGACCGTCAGCGAGCGCATCCAGCCGACGTCGATGGCGCTGCGGATGGTTTCGCCGCGCACGTGCAGCCGCCAGGTCGAGAACGAGTAGCCGAAGGTCTCGCGCACGGTGAGGCCGGTCACCACTGCGGCGGCCAGCACGATCGTGGTGACGAGGAAGTCGCCTGTGGTCTCGAGCACCAGGAACGACATGGTGAGCGGGCCCCCGATCACCGCGACGGCGAACGAGGACATGCCCACGAGCACGCAGATCGTCGGGTCGATGCCCAGCTGCGGCGCGACGAGCGCGGCGATGGTGGCGAACAGCTTGCCGACCAAGGCGCCGAGAAACAGCGAGGCGAAGAACAGGCCGCCGCGGAAGCCCGCGCCCAGGCTGACGGTCGAGGCCAGCATCTTCAGGCTGATCAGGAGCGCGAGCGCGCCGATCGAGAATCGCCCGACAACATCGACGCCAAGCGCGCCGTGGCCGGACGCCAGCACCTGCGGCGTGATCAGCGCCAGCCCGGTCATGACGCAACCTCCGAACGCCGGGCGGAGCGCGCGCGGCGCCCTGACGACGTTCAGCAGCCCCTCGGCCAGGCTGGTCGCCCGCATCAGCGCGATCCCCAGCCCCGCGCAAATCAGCGCCAGCACGAGCGTGCTCGGATAGTCGGCCAGGTGAAGCGCGCCGACCGGCGGGATGTGCAGATTGTAGGTGGTCGCGCGCACGGCCCGCGCCGTCAGCACGCCGGCCAGACTGGCGGCCAGCACCGCGCCGGCGGTCGAGACCGTGTACGTTCCGACAATGAGCTCGAAGGCGTAGAAGGCGCCGGTCAGCGGCGCGCCGAACGCCGCGCCGATCGCCGCGCCCGCGCCGCAGCCAACGAACACGCGAAGGTCGTTGCGCCTGAGACGCAGGAAGACGCCGAGCTTGGAGGCCAGCCCCGACCCCATCTGAGCATACCCGCCCTCGAGCCCCACCGACGCGCCGAAGCCGTTGGAGACCAGCGTCTGAGCGGTCACCCAGAGCGAGTCCCTCAGCGACATGCGCCCGCCGTGCAGCGCGTTGGCTTCGACGGGGTCGACGGCGATGGTCGAGCGCCGCCGCCGCCAGAGCCAGCTCGCGCCGCCCAGCAGGAGGCCGCCGGCGATCGGCGCGACATAGCCGCGCGGCAGCCTGGCGACGCCGCTCAGGTGTTCGCCGCCGATTCCGAACAGAAGCGCATGCAGCGCGCTCGACAGCGTGCCGATCAGCGCGACGGAAAGCCCGACGCCGACGCCCAGCACCGCCGCCGTGACGATCAGCAGCGGTTCGCTGTGCCTGACGAGGCCGCGCAGCCGCCGCGCCGCGAGGGCCGGCCAGGAGGCGGCCTGGCGCTGGGTCGCGCCCTTAGCCGCCGCGGTCGTCGTCGAGCTCCGGAAACAGCAAAGGCTCCCCGCCGGCCAGCGCCAGCTTCACCGGCGCCCAAGCCATCCGGTGGATCGGCGATGGCCCGAGCCGCGCCAGCGCCTCGCAGTGGACCGGAGCGTTGTAGCCCTTGTGCGCGCTGAACCCGTAGCCCGGGTAGCGGTCGTCCATTTCGATCATCAGCCGATCACGCGCGGTCTTGGCCAGGATTGACGCCGCGGCGATGGACAGCGACGTCCCGTCCCCTTTCACCACCGTCCTCACCGGGCACGGCAATCGGAACCGATAGTTTCCATCCACCAGCGCGAAGGCCGGCCGCACGCACAAACCCTCGATCGCCCGCCGCATCGCCAGCCCGGTTGCATGCAGAATATTGAGCGTGGCGATCTCTTCGACACTGGCGAACCCGACCGCCCAGGCCAAAGCCCGCGCCTTGATCTCCGCCTCCAGGCGCTCGCGCGCGAGCGCGGTCAGAACCTTGGAGTCGTTCACCCCTTTCGGCACCCTGCGCGGATCGAGGATCACGGCCGCGGCGGCGACCGGCCCGGCCCATGGTCCCCGCCCCGCCTCGTCGACGCCGCAGACCGGCGCCGGGCATTCGCGCTCGAGCCGCAGGTGCGGCCGCTTGGGCTTGCGCGCCTTGGCCTGGGCGACCGCCATCAGCGGCGCCCCATGGCCGCGACCTGGCCGTGACGGAAGCAGGTGGTGACGTGGTCGTTTACGATCCCGGTCGCCTGCATGAAGGCATAGACAATCACCGGCCCGCAGAACTTGAAGCCCTTCGCCTTCAGCGCCTTGGCCATCTCGACCGCAAGAGGGGTCTGCGCCGGCACATCGGAAATCGACGCCCAGCGGTTCTGCACCGGCGTGCCGTCGGTGAAGCTCCAGATGAAGGCCGAGAAATCCTCGCCCTTCTCACGCATGGCGAGATAGCGCTGCGCGCCGTCGATGGCCGCGTCGATCTTGGCGTTCGAGCGGACGATGCCGGCGTCGGCCATCAGCCGCGCTCGATCCGCCGGTCCGAACCGCGCCACCACATCCGGATCGAAGCCCCTGAACGCGGCGCGAAACGCCTCGCGCTTCCTCAGGATCGTGATCCAGGCGAGCCCTGCCTGGAAACCATCCAGCACCAGCTTTTCCCACAGCGCGCGGCTGTCGCGCTCCGGGGCGCCCCACTCCTCGTCATGATAGGCGGCATAGAGCGGATCGCCCCCGTCGGCCCAGGCGCAGCGATTCGGGGTGGACGTCATGAGCGCGACGTTAGGCCCGAGCGGGCGGGCGGCGAAAGAGGCGCCCCCGGTCACGGCGCGGAATCTTCGTCGGTTGGCCCACGCGCATCCAGCGCTAAGAATGGGACGAATGGCGGGGGCAGGTCTTTGCACATAGACGCTGGCGGCGGCGATACGCTCGGCGCGGTCATCATTGGGGCGGTGCTGGCGACGCTCGGGGGTTTCATCGCCACACGGTTCGAGGCGCATCTGCGCCGCCGAGAGCGGCAGCGCAGCGCGGCCCTGCTGTTCGGCGAAGTGCTTTCGGTGATCGAGCTTCTGACCAGTCTCGCCGACGAGTCGCGCGGGCGCGGCGATCCGTACGGCGGATTCACGCTGCGCTTGACCCGCGCGCTCCGCGCCGAGATCGAGGTCTACGACCGCAATCGGGAGTCGCTGTACGACCTCAGCGACCCCGCAGCGCGGGCGCGGATCCACTCGCTGGTCGCTCGGATGATGCTAACGCTGGAAGGGTTCTTCGATCTGACCGAGGAGATCAAGCTGGCGGAAGCCGCGCTCGGCGCAATGGCCGCTGACGAGCCGGCGCGCGCGGCGACGAGCGAGCGGTTGGCGGTGCTCCGAGAGCAGCGCGGGCAGCAGTTCGACTTCGTCGTCGAAACCGCAGGCGACATCAAGCCGGTGATCGCGGTGGTGGAGAAGCTCGCGGGCCGGTCCTTCGCGACCTACGCCTCGATCATCCGGCCCTGATGCGAGCGCTCCGGCGCCTCAAGCGCCGGCGAGCAGCTCGCCCAGGATGGCCAGGCCACGTTCCGCCGCGGCCTCGCCGGGGTGGCTGAAGTTGAGCCGCATGGCCGAGGACGGGGCGCCGCGGGCGGCCATGAAGTGGTCGCCGGGGGTGAACAGCACCTTGCGTTCCAGGGCGCGCTCGAGCAGCGCCTGTGCGCTCCGCCCGTCGCGCAGCGTCGCCCAGAAGAAGAGCCCGCCGGGCGGCGCGCGCCAGTCGGCATGCTCGCCCAGATGCGTTCGCATGGCGTCGGCGAACAGGTCGCGACGGCGGCGGTAACGATCGACGAGCCGGGCCATGCGTTCGCCGCGGCCCGGTTCGTTCAGGTGGTCGAGCACGATCCGCTGACTGAGCCGGTTGGCGTGCAGATCCGCCGCCTGCTTCAGCCGCACGAGATGCGGAAAGAGGTCGGCCGTCGCCGCCAGGTAGCCGAGGCGCAGACCCGGTGCGACGGTCTTCGAAAACGAACCCTGGTAGATCCACGACGCGCGGCGAACGAACGATGCGACCGGCCGCCGCTCGCAGGCGTCGTAGGCGAGATCGCGGTAGGGGTCGTCCTCGAACAGCACCACATCATGCGCGTCGCAAGCCTCGGCCAAGGCGCGGCGCTCGTCGGCCGACCAGCAGTCGCCGGTCGGGTTCTGGAACGTCGGCGTCACATACGCCAGCGCCGGCGATTCGCCGCGCCAGCCGGGCGCCGGATCGCTGCGCTGCAGATCGACGAAAGCCGCGCCAAAGAAGCGGAAGACCTGCAGCGCCGCGAGATAGGTCGGCGACTCCACGGCCACCCGGGCGCCCCGGTCGACCACGAGCTTGGCCGCCAGGTCGATGCCTTGCTGCGACCCCGACAGAATCATCACCCGCTCCGCCGGACAGTCGAGGCCAATGACCGCGAGGTCCTCGGCGATCCGCGCGCGCAATGCCGGTTCGCCCTCGGTCGGCCCGTATTGCCAAAGGTCGGCCGACGCCGGCGGCAGCTTGATGTCGGCGAAGGTGTCGGGCGCCGGCAGGCCGCCGGCAAAGGAGATCACGTCCGGCTGCTGCGCCGCCTCGAGCATCGCGCGCACCGCCGATGGCCGCAGGTCGCGGACGCGCTCGGACAGGACGGGCATCGGGCTCCCCCATCGAAAGAAGAGTCAGTCTTGTTGACCTATCGACACGCTACGGCGCGGAGCCTTATTGTGTCAACGTGGTTGACCGAAATCGCCAGGCCGAGCTGCGCGACGCGATCGAGGCGCTCTACTTCGGCTATCGCGCCTTCACCGACCGGGCGGACCGCATCCTGGAGCGCCGCGGGCTCGGCCGGCTGCACCACCGCATCCTCTACTTCGTGGGCCGGCATCCGGAGGTTTCGGTCACCGGCCTGCTGCGCATCCTGGCGATCAGCAAACAGGCCATCAACGTCCCGCTGCGCCAGCTAGGCGAGATGCAGCTGGTCGCCCAGTCGGCGGCCCCGGAGGACCGGCGGGTGAAGCGGCTCCGGCTCACCACGGCCGGCCAGCGCCTCGAGGCCGAGCTTACGGGCGCCCAGATGCGCCAGCTGGAGGCGGCCTTCGACGCCGCGGGCCGCGAAAGCGAGGCCGGTTGGGCGGCCGTCATGGCCCGGCTCGCCGCCCGGGCGGATCAGTCCACGTAGGCTGGCCGCTCAACCGCGACGGCGCGTCCGTCGACGCTGAGCGCCGCGCCCGCGATGCGGTCGAGGCGAAGCAGCGCCATAGCCCGCCCCTCAGCGCCGGAGCGGACCTCGCCGGCGCGCAAAGCGCCCGCCATCACCTCCGCGCCGAACGGCGGCGCCGCGCCTTCGAACACCAGCGGCAGCATGCGGCTCTTGATCTGGCCCCGTCGCTTCATGCGCGAGGTGGTCTCCTGCCCGACGAAACAACCCTTCTGGAAGTCGATGCCGTTCAGGCGATCGAAATTCGCCTCGATCGGATAGTCGTCCGGCGCGTCCTTCGCCGCGTCAGGCACGCCGAGGGCGAGCCGCATCGTATTGTAGGCGGCCTCGTCCGTGATCGCCGCGCCGCCGGGCGTCCGACCGTAGGCGCGCCGCCCGAGCGCCAGCAGGCGGGGATCGGGTGCGCCGCCGGCGGCGCCGTTCCAGACCGCCCAGACGCTCGCCTCGACAGCGGCGATTTCGACCTTGGCCCGCAGGCGGTAGATCGTCAGCCGCTGGATCAGCGCCTCGCGCCGGTCGGCGGCGACGTCGAGCCAGCAGCCGTCGTCTCGACCGAGGATGAAGAGGTCGAACAGCAGCTTGCCCTGCGGCGTGAGCAGGGCGCCGAAACGCAGTTCGCCAGGCCCCAGCGTCTCCACGTCCTGACTGAGCAGGCCTTGCAGGAAGTCGCGCCAGTCCGGGCCGATCACGCCGACCAGCGCCCGGCTCTTCAGTTCGGCGGCGAGGGGTCCTTCGGCCATCCGCCACACATGGCGCCGGCTTGGCTGGAGCGCCAGTCTGCGCCCGCCTATAGAGAGCGGCATGGCAAGGGCGTTCGATCTCATCGTGCGCGGTGGCGAGGTGGTGAACCACGCGGGCCGCGGGATAGCGGACGTCGGCGTGCGCGACGGCATGATCGCCGAGATCGGCGACCTCGCGACCGCTGCGGCCGGCGAGACCTTCGATGCGGCAGGGCTCGTGGTGTTGCCCGGCGTCATCGACACGCAGGTGCATTTCCGCGAGCCGGGGCTCGAGTGGAAGGAAGACCTGGAGGCGGGGTCGCGCGGCGCGGTGCTGGGCGGAGTCACCGCGGTGTTCGAAATGCCGAACACCAACCCCAACACCACCTCGGCCGAGGCGCTGGCCGACAAGCTCGCCCGCGCCAAGAACCGCATGCACTGCGACCACGCCTTCTACATCGGCGGCACGCACGAGAACGCGGACCAACTTGGTGAGCTGGAGCGGCTTCCCGGCTGCTGCGGCGTGAAGGTGTTCGTCGGCTCCTCCACCGGCAACCTGCTCATCGCCGACGACGAGGGACTGAAGCGCGTGCTCGCCGCCATCCGCCGCCGCGCCGCCTTCCACTCCGAGGACGAGGACCGGCTGAACGAGCGCAAGCCTCTGGCGCGCGAGGGCGAATGGACCAGCCACCCAGAGGTCCGCGACGTCGAGACGGCCGTCCGCTCCTCAAAGCGGCTGATCGCGCTGGCCCGCGCCGCCGGCAAGCGCATCCATATCCTGCACACCACAACGGCCGACGAGATCGAGCTGTTCGCGCAGCACCGCGACATCGTCACCTGCGAGATCACCCCCCAGCACCTCACCATGGCGGCGCCGGAGTGTTACCAGCGGCTGAAGGGCCTGGCGCAGATGAACCCCCCGATCCGCGACGAGCGCCACAGGGCCGGCCTCTGGCGCGGCGTCGCGCAGGGGATCGCCGACGTGATCGGCACCGACCACTCGCCGCACACGCTCGAGGAGAAGGCCAAGTCCTATCCGGCCTCGCCATCCGGCATGCCGGGCGTTCAGACCGTGGTCGCGGTGATGCTCACCCACGTCGCCGAGGGCCGGCTAACGCTCGAACGCTTCGTCGACCTGACCAGCCATGGCGCGAACCGAGTCTTCGGCATCGCCGGCAAGGGCCGCATGGCCGTCGGCTACGACGCCGACCTGACCATCGTCGACCTGAAGGCCCGCCGCACGATCAGGAACGCGGACCAGGCCAACAAATCAGGCTGGACCGCCTTCGACGGCTTCGAAGCCAAGGGCTGGCCCACGGCCACCATCATCCGGGGGAGGATCGTGATGCGCGACGACGAAGTGATCGCCGAAGGGACGGGCCAGCCGGTCCGCTTTCAGGAAGCCCTGGAGGCAAGACCATGAACGGCGCCGACGCCGTCATCCAGACGCTCGCCGACAACGGCGTGCGCGCCTGTTTCGCCAATCCGGGCACCAGCGAGATGCAGTTCGTCGCCGCCCTCGACCGCGAGCCGCGCGTGCGCCCGGTCCTCTGCCTCTTCGAGGGCGTCGTGAGCGGCGCGGCCGACGGCTACGCTCGCATGGCCGGACATCCGGCGGTGACGCTGCTGCACCTCGGGCCGGGCTACGGCAACAGCGTCGCCAATTCGCACAATGCGCGCCGCGCGTTCACGCCGATGGTCAACGTGATCGGCGACCACGCTACCTATCACCAGAAGCACGACGCGCCGCTGGCGTCCGACATCAAGAGCCTGGCCAGCCCCAACTCTCGCTGGGTGAAGTCGGCGAAGACCGCCGACAACGCCGCCGATCTCGCCGCCGAGGCGGTGCAGGCGAGCTTTGGCCCGCCAGGCGGCCCGGCGAGCCTGATCCTGCCCGCCGATTGCGCCTGGTCGCCCGCCACGCGCAAGGGCCCGGTGCTGGCCAGGCCAGTGCGCTCGGCCCCGTCGGGCGCGGCCGTCGACGCCGCCGCCAAGGCCATCCGGGCTGCGAAGAAGCCGCTGGTGCTGATGGGCTCGTCGGCGCACGGGGAGGACGGCCTGGCGGCCGCCGGGCGGATCGCCGCGACCGGCGTGCGGATGATGGGCGATACCTTCTTGGCGCGGCAACCGCGCGGGGCAGGGCGGTACTCGCCCGACCGAATGCAGTACTTCGGCGAGGCGGCGCTCAAGGATCTGGAGGGCGTTGATGTGATGGTGCTGGCCGGGACCAAGGAGCCGGTCGCCTTCTTCGCCTACCCCGATGCGCCGAGCGTGCTCGTGCCGGACGGCTGCACCGAGGTCGTGCTGGCCGACCAGGCCGAGGACGCCGAAGCCGCCCTGTCCGCGTTGGCCGACGCGCTCGGCGCGCCCGCGCCCGCGGCCCCGAACGCGCTCAGCTTGCCTGAGGCGCCGACCGGCCAGGTCGACGCCCGCAGCGTCGGCGCGTCGATCGCCCGCCATATGCCGGACGAGACGATCGTCTCCGACGACTCGGTCACTTCGGGCATGGGGACCGTGATGCAGACCCGCACCGCGCGGCGGCACGACTGGCTGGGGCTGACCGGCGGCGCCATCGGTCAGGGAATCCCGGCCGCGGTCGGCGCGGCGGTCGCCTGTCCCGATCGCAAGGTGCTTTCCCTGAACGGCGACGGCGCCGCCGCCTATACCGTGCAGGGGCTCTGGACGCTGGCGCGGGAGAACCTCGACGTCACCGTGGTCATCTTCGCCAACCACACCTACCGAATCCTCGGCGTCGAGTTCGCCCGCACCGGCTCGGGCGATCCCGGACCGGCGGCGGCCAGCCTGCTCGACCTCGGCCATCCGCGGATGGACTGGACCTCGGTGGCGCGCGGCTTCGGGCTCCCCGCCGAGCGCTGCGAGACCGCAGAGCGCTTCGACGAGGTGTTCGCCAGCGCCATGGCGAACAAGGGCCCGATGCTGATCGAGGTCGCGCTGGCCTAGGACCTTAGGCCGCGCGCAGCGAACGTGTGTCCAGCTCCGCTCGCGGAATGGCCCGGCGCCGCCGCGGGTGACCCTGAGCAGGACGGCGGCGCATGCGCGGCTCGGCATCCGTCACCATCGTTCCACCCAGGGCCGCAGCACGATTTCGAATGCCCAAGTGGATCGATGCTGCCGGTGCAGTTGCAGATAGGTCTCCGCGATGCGGTCAGGATCGGCCATGTTGTCGTCGACCGTTGTTCCGGCCAGCCGGTGCGCGCGGCTTCCGTCTTCCTGCCGCCAGCCGATCGCCGCGTCGATCGGGACATAGGCGACGTGGATGCCTTGCGGCATCAGTTCGCGCGCCATGCTCTGCGCAAGCCCGGACTTAGCCTGACATGCCATCGCGAAGGCCCCGCTCGTCGGGAAGCCTTTGAGCGCGGCGCTCGCGTTCGTGAAGATGATCGTGCCGCTCGCGCCATTGGCGCCGGGCGGGTTCTCGCGCATGAGGCGAGCGGCCTGCTGGCCGACCAGAAACGCGCTGAACGCCGAGTTGCGAAGGGTCTCGAGCACCATGCCGGGATCGGCCTCGGTGATGCCCTTTCGGAAGATTCCGGCGACGCGGCCGTCGATGTTGTGCACGACAAGCCTCGGCGCCCCGAGCTCGCGAACAACCCCCCGGAACAACTGCTCCACCGCGGCGGGATCGCTTGCGTCGCACGCATATCGGTGCGCGCCGTGCGCCTTCTCCAGCACTTGCAGCGCGGGTTTGTCCGGATCCCTGGCCGCCACAGCGACCCGCATGCCACTCTCGGAGAACAGCCTTGCGCAGCTTGAGCTGATGCCGGGGCCGCCCCCGACGATCAGCGCGACCTCTTGCATGGATGCTTGCCCACTTGGGTCGTCGGACTGAGTCATTCTCGCCCTATTGGCTGGAGGACGATCCGGTTACAGCGTGCAGGAGCACGCGGTACTCTCGCATCTCCCTGAGCCGTTGGAATGGCTCACCACGGCTCGTGGAAGGGGCGGATCTCGGCGAGGAACGACCAGGCGTCCCGCGGCTGGTGCGCGAGATGGTGGACCTCGTCGGCGATCGAAGCGGGCGAGATAAAGAAATCGTCCGCCGCGTTGGGCAGGCGCTCGCGCTGCCACGGCACGTCGATCACCGCGTCTATGACGAGGTATGCAACGTGGACGCCCTTCGGGCCCAGGTCGCGCGCGAGCGATTCAGCGAGGATGCGCTGCGCGGCTTTCGTCGGCGCAAAGCCGGCAAAGGCGGCGCGCCCGCGCTGGGCCGAGGTGTTTCCGGTGACGATCAGTGCGCCCTCGCCGCCTGCGACCATCGCGGGCGCCGTCAGCCTCGCGAGATGGA
>DATGKF010000130.1:0-30558 GCA_035294785.1 Caulobacteraceae bacterium
GCGATTCCTCCGGCGTTCGCGGCGCGGCCTGGCTCTGGCCGTTGCCGTGAGCGCGATCTGCCGCGACTGCTTCTGGAGCGCAGAGGACGCCCCCGCCCGGTGCCCGCGGTGCCGCTCGCCGCGCCTCGCCGCGCACCCGGAACTCAAGCGGCTGACCATCGCCCACATGGACTGCGACGCCTTCTACGCGTCGGTGGAAAAACGCGACCGGCCGGAGCTGCGCGATCAGCCGGTGATCGTCGGCGGCGGCAAGCGGGGCGTCGTCACCACATGTTGTTACATCGCCCGCCTCTCCGGCGTGCGTTCGGCCATGCCGATGTTCCAGGCCCGCAGGCTCTGCCCCGACGCGGTGATCATTCCGCCGGCGTTCTCCAAGTACCGCGCCGAGAGCCAACGGATCATGGCCAAGCTCGAGGCGCTCACGCCGCTCGTCCAGCCGCTCTCGCTGGACGAGGCGTGGCTCGACCTGGCGGGTTCCGAGCGCCTGCACGGCGGCTCGGCGGCCGAGGTGCTGATCAGGCTGCAGGCCGACATCGAGCGCGACGTCGGCATCACCGTCTCGATCGGCCTGGCCGCCAACAAGTTCCTGGCCAAGATCGCCTCCGACCTCGACAAGCCGCGCGGCTTTTCGGTGATCGCGGCGGACGAGGCGCGCGCGTTCCTGGCCCCGCGGCCCGTCTCCATCCTCCCGGGCGTCGGGCCGGCGTTCGCCAAGGCGCTTGTCGGCGCCGGCTTTTCCACCGTGGGCGACCTCGCGCGCGCGGACCCGCAAGCGCTGACGCGCCGGTGGGGCGCCTATGGCCTTCGCCTTTCCGAGCTGGCGCAGGGGCGCGACGGCCGCGCCGTCGATCCCGACCAGGAGCGCAAGTCGATCAGCGCCGAGACGACCTTCTTCGACGACCTCACGGATCTCGGCGACCTGGAAGACCGCCTCTGGCCGCTGTGCGAGCGGGTCGGGCGCCAGGCGCGCGCGGGCGGCGTCGCCGGGCGCGTCGCGACGCTGAAGCTGAAGACCAAGGACTTCCGCACGCTGACCCGCCGCCGCACCCTGGCGGTGCCGACCCAGTCGGGCGGGGCCCTCTTTCAGCTCACGCGCGCGCTGCTCGCGGCCGAGATGCGCGGCGACGCCTACCGGCTGATCGGCGCCGGCCTCTCCGATCTGGTCGACGCGGCCAGTGGGCTCGACATGTTCGCCGACGACGAGCGACGCGCCCGGCGCAAGGAAGCGACCGTCGATGCGCTGCGCGCCCGCTTCGGGCCCGAGGCCGTCGTCACGGGCCGCACGCTCAAATCCGAGACGCATGAGGGGTGACGCGCCCGCCGCCCAGGCGCTATGACCAAAGGCCTGGAGGGATCGTTAATGTCCGACGTCGAGCGACGTCTCGAAGCGGCTGGCGTGACCCTGCCGGCGCCCGTCGCGCCGGTGGCCAACTATGTGCCGTTCGTGCGCACCGGCGATCTGGTGCACATCGCCGGCCAAGTGTCCGTGGACGCCGCCGGGGGCGTCAAGGGCATTGTCGGCGCCGACGTGGACGCCGAGACGGCGCGCCGCGCAGCCCGGCTCTGCGGGCTGAACCTGCTGGCGCAGATGAAGGCGGCCACCGGCGGCGACCTCGACCGCGTGGTGCGGGTGGTCAAGCTGGGCGGCTTCGTGCAGGCGGCCGAGACATTCTTTGAAATTCCGCAAGTTCTGAACGGATGTTCTGACCTGATGGTGGAAGCTTTCGGCGACGCCGGACGGCACGCCCGCTCGGCGGTCGGCGTCTATCGCCTGCCGCTGAACTTTGCCGTCGAGGTCGACGCGGTCGTGGAGGTTCGATGACGCTCGCCGATGACGCCCTGTCGCCCAAGGCCCGCTTCGGAGAGGCGTGGGAGCGGCTGTTCGACCCGCCGATCGCCCACCGCGGCCTCTGGTCGCCGGACGGCGCGCCGGAGAACTCACTGGCCGCGTTCCAGGCCGCCTGCGCGCACGGCTACGGGATCGAGCTCGACGTCCAACTTTCGTCGGATGGCGAGGCCTTCGTCTTCCATGACACCAAGCTCGCCCGCATGACCGGCGCCGAGGGTGTGCTGACCGAGCATTCCGCCGCTGACCTGCGCCAGCTGCGCCTGGCCGGCACCGACGAGCCGATCCCCACCCTGCTCGAGGTGCTCACCGAAGTCGGCCACCGCGCCATGGTCCACATCGAACTGAAGATAGGGGCCGGCGAGGTCGGGCCCCTGGAGCGGCGGGTGCATGAGATCCTCATCGATCACAACGGCCCGATCGCCGTGATCGGCTTCAACCCCTACTCCCACGCCTGGTTCGCTCAGCGCCATCCGGACATCCTCAGAGGATTGGATTCCTTCAGCTATTCCGACGACGGCTCGCGCAAGATGGCGTACGAACAGCGCCGCGCCTACGCCCGCCTCGAGCACGTCGCTATCGCCAAGCCGCACTTCCTGGCGCTGGGCATGGACATGCTGCCGAGCGCCCGCGCCGACGAATACCGCACCGACGGGATGCCGGTCGTGGCCTGGACCGTGCGCTCGCCCGAGGAATGGGCGCGCGTGCGCGATCACTGCGACAACCTGATCTTCGAGGGCTACGCCGCGTGATAGGCGTCAAGCCGGCGGTCAAGGTTCACGGCCGCATCCGGGAAATCGGCCGCGAGGCTTGGGACGGCTGCACGGCCGCGGCCGAATATCAGGCCAACCCTTTCGTTTCCTACGACTTCCTCGACTGTCTCGAAGAGGCCAGCTGCGCCGTCGAGCGCACCGGTTGGGGGCCACGGCACATCAGCGTCGACGACGCGGAGGGCCGGGTCTGCGCCGTCATGCCGCTCTATCTGAAATCCCACAGCCAGGGCGAATACATCTTCGACGGCGCCTGGGCCGACGCCTATGAGCGCGCCGGCGGCCGCTACTATCCCAAGCTCCAGTGCGCCTCGCCGTTTTCTCCGGTGACGGGCCCGCGGCTGATCGTGCGCGAGAACGTCGATGCCGGCGAGGCGCGCTCGATCCTGCTCGGTGGCGCGCTCACCGTCTGCGAGCGCTACGGCGCGTCGTCGCTGCACGTGACCTTCCCCACAGAGGCCGACTGGCGGTTCATGGGCGAGCAGGGAATGCTGCAGAGGCAGAACCAGCAGTACCATTGGCGGAACGCTGGCTACCGGACCTTCGAGGACTTCCTCGGCGCGCTCTCGTCGGGCCGACGCAAAACCATACGCCGGGAGCGGCGCGAAGCGCAGGCCGGGGTGGAGATCGTCGGCCTCACCGGCGGCGACCTCGCCGAAGAGCATTGGGACGCGTTCTTCGCCTTCTACATGGACACCGGCGGCCGAAAGTGGGGGCGGCCGTACCTGACACGCCGCTTCTTTTCCCTGCTCGGCGAGCGAATGGGCGAGCGGGTGCTGTTGATCATGGCGCGCAAGAACGGCCGCTGGATCGCCGGCGCGCTCAACCTGATCGGCGGCGACTGCCTCTATGGCCGCAACTGGGGGTGCCTGGTCGATGTGCCCTTCCTGCACTTCGAGCTTTGCTACTACCAGGCGATCGAGCGGGCGATCGAGATGGGCCTGGCGCGCGTCGAGGCCGGCGCGCAGGGCCAGCACAAGATCTCCCGCGGCTACCTCCCCTCCCCCGTTTACTCCGCCCACTGGATCGCCGACTCGGCCCTTCGCGGCCCCGTCGCCCGCTACCTGGAGCAGGAGCGCGAGGCGGTGGAAGGCGAAATGGAGTGGCTGGAGGAGACCTATTCGCCCTTCCGGGCGTCGTCCTAGCCAGCGCCGTCCCACGCTCGCCGCAGCAGCGTCTCGATCTCGGCGTCGACATCGCCAGATGCGGCGAGCAGCGTCCGCGCCTTCAGGCGTTCTGACCAGGACTCGCTCCGCGGCGCCTCGAGGCGGGCGCTGGCGTCGGGGGCGACGGCCAGGCCGAGCATCACCTTGCCGCCCCTGACCGGGCGGGCGGCGGCGAACTGGACCTCGCGCGACCACGCCGTGTAGCCCTTGCGCGCGGTCTGGATGACCGCGTTCGGCTTGCGCGCGGCCACGTCGATCGCCTCGAAGATGGAGCGCGAGGCGGGATCGGTCCACAGGGCGGCCAGCAGCTTTTCCGGCTCCATCCACGACATGGTCGAACCGAACGCCTCGCTAAGCACGTGGCTGCCGTGGTTCTGCAGCAGGCCGTGATTGTCCCTCAGCCACTTCAGCCGCGCGCGATGCCCCGTCTCGGGGCACCTTCTTGCGATCGCGACCCATTCGGCCAGCGACCGCCCCGTATCGCGCTCCAGGCTGGCGCGCATCGACTCGAAGTACTTCTGCTGGCGCGGCGTCAGGTTCGGCGCGGGCATGGTTTCGGCCCCTCGGCGTTCTTGCTACGACGTTAGTCCCAGGCAGCAACCCGGCGGAAGACCATGAGCCTCGATGGCGCCTACGACGACGGCAACATCTTCGCCAAGATCCTGCGCGGCGAGGCGCCGGCGGCAAAGGTGTTCGAGGACGACCAGGTGCTGGCGTTCATGGACGTCTTCCCGCAAGCGCGCGGGCATGTGCTGGTGATCTCCAAGGAGAGCCGCGCCCGCAACCTGCTCGACGTCGAGCCGGACGTGCTGAGCGACCTCATCCTCGGCGTTCAGCGGGTCGCAAGGGCCGTGCGCGCTGCGCTCAAACCCGCCGGCCTGATGGTCGCGCAGCTGAATGGCGCGCCGGCCGGCCAGAGCGTCTTCCACCTGCACTTTCACATCATCCCCCGCTCGGAGGGCATGCTGCTGCGGCCGCACGCCCAGGGCGCCATGGCCGACATGGACCAGCTGCGCGCCCTGGCGAAAGAGATCGCCGCGATGATCGACTAGGCGAGGCGGATGTAGACCACCGCGTAGTAGGCCGCCATCAGGACGCAGGCGAGGACGGGCAGCGCCCGGTGGATGAGTTCGCGGCTGGTCAGGATGGCGAGGCCCGAGGCCAGGATAATCAATCCCTGGACCGCGAAATCGAGCGCGGTGAGGGGCGTATCGGCGGCGACGAACGGCCGCGCCAGGCGCGTCACCGACACGACGATGATGAGGGCGTAGAACCAGTGGCGGTGGTCGAAATAGTTGGCGCGGAGATCGGCCGCCCTATCGCCGCTGAACTCGCCCGGATCCGGCAGCACCAGCGAGCAGATGAGGAAGAGGCCGACCGGATGCGCCACGATAATGAGGAAGGCGAAGAAATTCCACGTCTGGTCCTGGCGCAGGCGGAACATCGACCACCAGGTCTCGATCAGGATGACGAGGAAGAGCCCCGCCCAGACGACCGACGGCCAATAGAACACCACGCGCGTCCGCGCCTGCACGAGGCGGCTGAGGCCGGTCAGCACTTGGGCCATGGCGATGCCAATGATCAGCGAGATCAGGATCGAGAGGTAGTTGAATTGAACCAACGCCGACCCCGCCCCCACACGCCCGTCACGCCCGCGAACCAAAGCCGCGCCGCGCCGACCCGTCAACGCTCTTGGCTGACCGCATGAGTGAGCCGATCCTCACCCTGCGCTTCACGCGCACCGGGCCGGACCGGCACCGGTTCGAATATGAGCGCCCGGACGGGACCGGCGAGGCGATCGAGATGGAGACCCGCAGCCTGCTCACCCACGACCTTCTCCACTATGCGGTGGAGACGGAGGCGGGCCTGCAGGGCTCTTTCTACGGCCTCCTGGCCAAGGTCGGCGGCTATGCCGAGCTCAGCGTCGGCGGCGGCGCGGCGCTCGGCGGCGAGGTGGCCATCACCGAGCGCATCGTCGGCGGCCTCACCGGCGCGCTGGCCGCGGCCGACCTCGACGCCGAAGCCTTCGTCGCGAGCGTCAGCGAATACCTGCAGCTGTTCGACGAGCGGACGCCGCGCTGGCTGACGCCGGCGTTCGTGCTCGCCATCCGCGAACGCATGCGGCAGCTCGAGGGCCGCTGGAAGGCGACGCCGTTCGGCGAGACGATGGAGCTGAGTTTCCCGCTGCGCCGCTAGGGCTTATCGGCGAGAAGGCGGAAGCCGAGCGGGAACGCCGGCGCGTCGGCAGGTAGGCGCCAGAAGCCGGCGCCGGCCTCTGCTAGCTGCGGCAACGCCCGCCAGGGCACACGGTCCAGTTCGTCCAGGCGGCGGACGACGAGGCCGGCGTCGATGGCGGCGTTGACCAGCGTCCCCAGCCCGTGCGCCCACTCCGCAGTGCGGTTGGCCGCCATCTTGAGGTCGCGGTCGGTGTAGTCGCCGATGTCCTCGAAGATCAGCGCCTCGGGCGAGTCGTAGGGATAGCGCACCGAGTACGGCGACGGCTCTTCACCCGAGAGCATTGCGCGGACGGGGTGGTCGTCGAGGAAGACGAGGCGCCCGCCGGGCTCGAGCGCGGCGGCGGCGGTCCGCATCCAGGCGGCCATGTCGGGGATCCAGCAGTGCACGCCCCAGCTGGCGAAGACGATGTCGAAGCCCGTTAGGTCGGCCGGGGGCTCGAGCACGTTGGCCTGGATAAAGCGGCCGGGCACGTCCGTCTCCGCCGACAGCGTGCGCGCGGCCTCAAGCGCCGCCGGCGAGAAGTCGAGGCCGGTGACGTCGGCGCCCATCCGCGCCAACGACAGGGTGTCGAGGCCGATGTGGCACTGCAGGTGCAAGAGGCGCTTGCCGGCGACATCGCCGACGCTCTCGCGGGCGACCTCGTCCAGCACCACCTCGCCGTCACGGAAGGCCTGAGCGCGGTAGAAGGGCGCGGCCAGGTGATGCGGCGTCACCTCGTCCCAATGAGCGCGGTTGAGCGCGAAATAGTCGGTCATGACGCAAGCCTCGGCGGGGGCGCGCTTGTTAGGCAGCGCCGCCGCGCAAGGCAAGCGGTCGGCAGCGGCTGACTAGCCGGCCAGCTCCGGCTGGCGCGCGCCTGAGGCGTCTTCGTCCGCCCCACCGCCCGGGACATCGAAGTCGAAGGCCAGCTTGCCGTCCTTCAACGTCACCATCACGTGGCCGCCGCGGGCCAGCTTGCCGAACAGGATCTCGTCGGCGAGCGGCTTCTTGATGTTCTCCTGGATCACCCGTGCCAGCGGCCGCGCGCCATAGAGTTCGTCGAAGCCGTTCTTGGCCAGCCAGTCGGCCGCGTCGTCGTCGAGATCGACGGTCACGTGCCGGTCGGCGAGCTGAACCTCGAGCTGCTTGACGAACTTGTGCACCACCAGGCGGATGATCTCCGGCGTCAGCGACTTGAACGCCACCGTCGCATCGAGGCGGTTGCGGAACTCGGGCGAGAAGATGCGCTTGATCGCCTCCTCGTCCTGGCCTTCCGCACGTCCGCGGCCGAAACCGATGGAGTTGCGCTGCGCCTCGGAGGCGCCGGCGTTGGTGGTCATGATCAGGATGATGTTCCTGAAGTCGACCTTCTTGCCGACCGCGTCGGTCAGCGCGCCGTGGTCCATCACCTGCAACAGGATGTTGTAGACGTCCTGGTGCGCCTTCTCGATCTCGTCGAGCAGGACGACCGCGTGCGGGTGCTGGTCGACGGCGTCGGTCAGGAGGCCGCCCTGGTCGTGGCCGACGTAACCCGGAGGCGCGCCGATCAAGCGGCTGACCGTGTGCCGCTCCATGTACTCGCTCATGTCGAAGCGGAGCAGCTCGATGCCCAGCGTCGCGGCCAGCTGGCGGGCCGTCTCGGTCTTGCCCGTGCCGGTCGGACCGGAGAACAGGTAGCAGCCGATCGGCTTTTGCGGATCGCGCAGGCCGGCGCGCGCCATTTTCATGGCGGCGGACAGCTGGTGGATCGCCTCTTCCTGGCCGAACACCGCGCCGCGCAGGTCGGTCTCGAGCTGCTTCAGCGCCTCGGTGTCGGACTTCGACACCGACTTCGGCGGGATGCGGGCGATCTTGGCGACGACCGCTTCGACCTCCTTCAGGCCGATGGTTTTCTTCCGCCGCGATTCCGGCAGCAGCATCTGGGAGGCGCCCGCCTCGTCGATGATGTCGATCGCCTTGTCCGGCAGCTTGCGGTCGGTGATGTAGCGCGCGGACAGATCGACCGCCGCCTTCAGCGCCTCGGCCGTGTAGCGGAGCTTGTGGAACTCCTCGTAGTAGGTCTTCAGGCCCTTGAGGATCTTGAGGGTGTCCTCGATCGTCGGCTCGTTCACGTCGATCTTCTGGAAGCGACGGACGAGCGCCCTGTCCTTCTCGAAGTGCTGGCGGAACTCCTTGTAGGTGGTCGAGCCCATGCAGCGCAGCGTGCCCGACGCCAGCGCCGGCTTCAGCAGGTTCGAGGCGTCCATCGCCCCGCCGCTGGTCGCGCCGGCGCCGATGACGGTGTGGATCTCGTCGATGAACAGGATGGCGTTGGGATGGTTCTCCAACTCCTTGATCACCTGCTTGACCCGCTCCTCGAAGTCGCCGCGGTAGCGGGTGCCGGCCAGCAGCGCCCCCATGTCGAGGGCGAAGATGGTCGCGCCGGCGAGCACGTCCGGCACGTCCTTGTTGACGATCTTGCGCGCCAGGCCCTCGGCGATGGCGGTCTTGCCGACGCCGGGGTCGCCGACCAGCAGCGGATTATTTTTCGTCCGCCTGCAGAGGATTTGGATGCAGCGCTCGACCTCGTTGACCCGCCCGATCAGCGGATCGACTTTGCCGGCCTTGGCCTTCTCGTTCAGGTTGACGCAGTAGGCTTCCAGCGCTTCGCCGCCCGTCTTCACAGCCGGCTTGTCGTCGTCGTCTGCGCCCTTGACCGGCCGCGGTTCTGACGCGCCCGCCTTCTTGGCGATGCCGTGTGAGATGAAGTTCACCGCGTCGTAGCGGCTCATCTCCTGCTCCTGCAGGAAATAAGCGGCGTGGCTTTCGCGCTCGGAGAAGATGGCCACGAGCACATTCGCGCCGGTGACGTCCTCTTGCCCGCTCGACTGGACGTGGATCACCGCGCGCTGGATCACGCGCTGGAAGCCGCCGGTCGGCTTGGCGTCCTCGCCGTCGTCGACGACGATCGAGGTGAGCTCGGTGTCGAGGTAGTTCACCAGGCTCTTCTTGAGCGCGCCCATGTCGACGTCGCAGGCGTTCATCACCGCGGCGGCGTCCTGATCGTCGATCAGGGCCAGCAGCAGGTGCTCGGGCGTGGCGTACTCGTGCTTCCGCTCGTTGGCGAAAGTCATCGCCCGATGCAGAGTTTCCTCAAGGTTGCGCGAAAACGAGGGCAATGGGGCCTCTCAATCCTTTTCCATGGTGCACTGAAGGGGATGTGAATTGCGCCGTGCGGTGTCGATCACCTGCGCGACTTTGGTTTCGGCTACGTCGAAGGTGAAGACGCCACATACCCCCACTCCGTGCTGATGCACATGGAGCATGATTCTGATCGCGTCTTCCCGGGACTTGTTGAAAAACCGCTCGAGCACGTAGGTCACGAACTCCATCGGCGTGTAGTCGTCGTTGAGCAGCAGAACGCGATAGAGCGACGGCTTCTGCGTCTTCGGCTTGGTCTGGGTGACCACCGCGACGCCGACATCCGTTTTCTGATCACCTTGCTGTCGCTCGGCCATCAAACGCTCTCCCAAGCGCATCTCGACCCATCCAGGGCCGAATAGATATGGAAACGCACGCCATATGGAAGGGTCCATGCTGTCGCGTGACGCGGAATCTCCAGTTCGTCCACACCCAGAAACGATACGCCGCCAAGGATGATCCCTAAATGAACGAGCCCGGGCGGAGGCTCCGCCCGGGCTCGACTGTCGTCAAAGGTAGAGAGCCGAATCAGCGGGCGGCTTGGAAGGTCTCGATCGCGGCGGTGACGCGGGCGTTGATCGGGGTCAGCGTTTCCTTCATCGAAGCGGCGAAGGTTTCCGACGCGCGATTGACCTCGGCGAGGTAGCCCTCGATCGCGGTCTTCGCCCAGGTGGTCTGCAGTTCGAACGCTTCCTGCACGCTCTTGGCGGCGGAGAGCGAGCGGGCCGCGGCCATGTGCTCGTCCAGGGACTTCTTCGAATACGCGACCGCTTGCGCGCCGAGCGACTCGGCGCCCTTGCCGGCGGCGGTGACCGAGGCGACGACCGCCTCGAGGTTCGACTTGGACTGGGCGTTGATCTCGTTCAGAGCGGTCAGGGACTTCTCGACCGCGTCCTTGAACGCCTGGCCGCCGGCGGCGGCGTAGGTGTCGGCGGTCGACTTGAGGGTTTCGGCGCTCGTGGCCATTTTCGGGGAATCTCCAGCGCGGGGGGAAGGGGTTGGGGGAGGGTTCGCGGGATGGGCTTGTGCCACCGACAGCCCCAGCGGTCAAGAAAAATTGTGCAGTGCACAAAAATGCCAAGCTCGTTTGTGCGCCGCAGCATGTTCGTCCCGCGAGACAGGGCCGCCCGAATCGGTGCGGCATCTGCGCTCACTAGTTGTTTACTTTGACGAAAGGAGATGGCGGCCATGTTAGCACGCACGCGTTGGCGGAGCTGGGTCCGCCGGTAACGTATCAACCGACGAGCGCCCCGATGTACCAGACCGCCCGCCGCGTTTTCGTGGCCATCGCCTTTGCTTTCGCCGGCCTCGCCACTCTCGGCGCCACCAACGTGGCGCAGGCGCAGGCGCCGTTCTTCTCCTTCACCGAAGCGCCGAGGTACGCCGCCATCGTCGTCGACGCGTCGACCGGCGAGGTGCTCTACCAGCGCAACGCCGACAGCCTTCGCTACCCGGCTTCGATCAGCAAGCTGATGACGCTCTACCTGACGTTCGAGGCGCTCTCGTCGGGGCGTCTTCACATGAACGACGTCATCGTCGTCTCCCCGCACGCGGCCTCGATGGCCCCCAGCAAGCTCGGTCTTCGTCCCGGCGAAGAGATCACCGTCGACGACGCCATGCAGTCGATCGCGGTGCACTCCGCAAACGACATGGCCGTCGCCATGGCCGAGAAGATCGGCGGCAGCGAATCGCGCTTCGCCGCGATGATGACGCTGAAGGCGCGTCAACTCGGCATGAGCAACACCAACTACGACAACGCGTCCGGCCTGCCCGATCCGCGCCAGCTGTCGACCGCGCGCGACATCGCCATCCTCAGCCGCGCGCTCATGCGCGACTATCCGCAGTACTACCGGCTGTTTTCCGAGCGCAGCTTCACCTACCACGGCCACTACATGAACAATCACAACGGCATGCTGGGGCGCACGCCGGGCGTTGACGGGCTGAAGACCGGCTACATCGGCGCATCGGGCTTCAACCTCGCGGCCTCGGCCATCCGCAACAACCGCCGCCTGATCGTGGTGGTGCTGGGCGGCTCGTCCACCGCGGCGCGCGATGCGCACGTGGCCGACCTGCTCGACGCCGGGTTCGAAGTCCTCAATCGCCGCGCGCTGGGCGAAACGACGACCGTCGCGCAGAATCTGCATGAGCCGGCGCCTGTGGGCGACGTCGTTCGTCCGCCCGCGGAAGAAGGCTCCGGCGACCAGGCCGGCGTGCACATCGTGCTCAGCGACCCCTCGCCCACCCGTCGCCTGATCGCGGAAGACCGCCCGGAACACGTCTATGCGCCAGCCGCCGACCGCGGCGGCCCGCCCACCCGCGACGCCGACCGCGGCATGACCCGCGCCGAGCGCGCGCGAGCCGAGCGGCAGGCCAAGAGCCGCGGTCACGAGACCTGGGCGGTGCAGATCGGCGCTTATCGCAGCCGCGGCGACGCCCGCGAAGAGCTGAGCTCGCTCGGCCACCGCTACGCCAAGCTCGGCGACGCCGACACCAGCGTCGAGGCTGCGCGGCACGGCTACTACCGCGCCCGCTTCTCCGGGCTCAGCGAGGAAGCGGCCAAACGCGCCTGCGCCGCGCTCCGCGCCCACCACCAGACCTGCGCCATCGTCAACCCGGACGGCTGATCCTAGCCCGCCCGAAGACGGTCGCGTGCGGCGTTGAGCCGCGCCGCCGCCTCGCTCGCGCCGCCGAAGTCCGGATGGGCGTTGCGCATCAGCCGCGTGTAGGCCGCGCGGATCTGAGCGGCGTCCGCGCCCGCGTCGACGCCAAGCACCGAGCGCGCTTCCGCAACGCTCATGGCCTCCGGCGCGGGCTTCAGCGACGGGCGACGGGGCCAGACGAGCCAAACCGCGAACGCGCCGACCAGGATCAGAACGAACAAGCCGACGCCTCCCGCCACCGCCGGGTCTGGCGCCGGCCGTCGGGGCGTCAACGCTTCGGGGTCGTCTTGCGACGCGGCATTCGCTATTGCGCTGCGGTATGAGCCCGCTCCCGATCGTCCGGACCGTTTCCGACCTGCGTCGCGAGGTCGCAGCCTGGCGCGCCGCCGGCGAGCGCGTCGCGCTTGTCCCGACCATGGGTGCGCTGCACGACGGGCACCTCAGCCTCGTCCGCCTCGCTCGCACGCGCGCGACCCGCGTGGTGGCGAGCATCTTCGTCAACCCGACCCAGTTCGCGCCGGCGGAGGACTTCGACGCCTACCCTCGCGACGAGGCGCGCGACGCTGGCCTGCTCGCCGCCGAGCGCTGCGATCTGCTCTACGCCCCCGGCGTCGAGGCCATCTACCCGCCGGGCTTTTCCACGCGCGTGGCCGTCGCCGGCCTGACCGAATGCATGGACGGGGTCGCTCGCCCGCATCACTTCGGCGGCGTGGCGACGGTGGTGACCAAGCTCTTGACCCAGTGCGCGCCCGACTTCGCCGTCTTCGGCGAGAAGGACTACCAGCAGCTGCTGGTCATCCGGCGCCTGGCGCGCGACCTGGACCTGCCGGTGGAGATCGTCGGCGCGCCGACCATCCGCGAGCCCGACGGTCTCGCGCTCTCATCGCGCAACGCCTACCTGTCGGCGAACGAGCGGCCGCTCGCCGGGCGGCTGAACCGCGTGCTGTCCGAGGCGGCCGATGACCTCACCGACGGCGGCCGCGTCGAAGCGGTCGAGGGTCGGGCGCGCGATGCGCTGATCGACGCAGGCTTCGACGCCATCGACTATTTTGAAGCCCGCGGTGCGGACGACCTCAAGCGGCTAGGTCCGGGCCCCGTCGCCGCCGCCGCGCGGGTCTTCGCCGCCGTCCGCCTCGGCCGCACGCGCCTGATCGACAACTGGCCGGTCGGCGGGGGCGCGGCGCAAGGTCGCGGCGACGACGCCTAAGGTGACGACGGCCGTCAGGCCGGCGAGGACCGCGGAGGGCGCCAGCGCCGGCCGCACCGGCTGGGTGACCACCGCACAGACCAGCGCCCACCAGGCCGCGCCGGCGAGAAGCGCCGCCAGAGCGGCCACAGCCCGGCGAATAGCCAGACCCGTCCACATCAGAAGCGTCGCGGCGAGGAAGACGATGGCGACCCCCGCGGCAATGACCTGAAACGCCGCGGTCCCGCCCTGGCGGACAGGCAAGGTCAGGCCGAACACCTTGACCGCGACGATGCCGCTCACGGCCGCCGCCTGCTGCACGGTCGCGCCGACCAGCCAGATCGCCCCGGCGACGAGCACACCCGTCGTCAGCAGATAGAGGCTGACGATCGCTCGCATCGGCCAAACATCGATCGACCAGCGCGCGGCGAAGAGGCTCATCGCGGTCACGCTAGCAGGCCGGGGCGGCTTGCGCCAAAATCGGCGCGCATCGACCTGGCGACTGACGACCATGAGAGCGATCCGTTTTGGCCTGCCCTTCCTGTTCCTGGCGACGGCACCCCTCGGGTTCTGGCTGGGCGGCGGCTGGGCGTTCCTGACGCTGGCGGCGCTGCCATTGGCGCTGACCGGGTTCGACGTCGCGCTGGGGTTCGACGAGCGCGTCGAGGGCCAGGCGGGCGGGCCCGCGTACCGGGCCCTGCTCTGGACCTATCTCGCCGCACAGATCGGCCTGACCATCTGGGCGGCGGCGGCGGTGATGCAACCCGGCGTCGGCCTGCTCGCACCGATCGGTCTGACCGCCTCCGTCGGCCTGACTTCGGGCATCTTCGGCATCGTCGCGGCGCACGAGATGGTGCACAGCCAACGCGCCGCCGAGCGGGCGCTCGGGCTGACCTTCTTCGCCTGCATTGGCTACATGCACTTCCGGATCGCTCACGTTCATGGACACCACGTCCGCGCGGCGACGTTCGAGGATCCGGCGTCAGCACGCAAAGGCGAGACGGCCTATGCATTCGTGGTCCGCTCGACGCTCGGTCAGGCGCGCGAGGCCTGGGCATTCGAGCGCAAACGGCTATTGCGCCGCGGGCGCCCGGTGTGGAGCGTTGGCAACCGCATGCTGCTTTATCTCGTCACCGAGCTGCTCGTGCTCGCCGCGGCCGCCATGCTCGGCTGGGCGGCGCTGGCGTTCTGGATCGGCCAGGCGGTGGTGGCGATCATTACGCTCGAGCTGTTCAACTACATCGCCCACTACGCTCTGGAGCGGCGGCGGACGCCGGCCGGCGGCTACGAGCGGCTGGCGGCGCGGCATTCGTGGAACTCGACCCGGCGAATGAACAACTGGTCGCTGTTCAACATGGGCCGCCACAGCGATCACCACCGTCGGCCGACGCGCGCCTACCAGCGGCTTGAGCCCGAGACGGCGGCGCCGGAGCTGCCGACGGGCTATGCCGGCGCGATCCTCATGGCGCTTGTGCCGCCGCTCTGGCGCAAAGTGATGGACCGGCGCGCCGACGCCTGGATGAGCGATCGCGCCGCCGCATGATCGTCGCCTTCGTCCGGAGCCCGCTCGTCTGGATCCTCGCTTTCGTCGCGGCGCAGCGGCTGGGCGAACTCGGGCTGGCCAGCGCCAACACGCGCCGGCTTCTGGCGCGCGGCGGGCGCGAGGTCGGGCGCGACCACTATTGGATGCTTATCGTCCTGCACGCCTCCTGGCTTGTCGCCATCGCGCTCACCACCCCGATCCAGCGCGCCCCGATCTGGCCGCTCGTCGCCATTTTCGTCCTTCTGCAAGCTGCACGCGTCTGGGTGATCGCCACGCTTGGCTCCTACTGGACGACGCGCATCATCACGCTCGACGAAGCGCCGCTGGTGCGCGGCGGGCCGTTCCGTTTCGTCCGCCATCCGAACTACCTGATCGTCGCCTGCGAGATCGCAGTCCTGCCGCTGGCGTTCGGAAACTGGCCTGTCGCGATCGTCTGGTCGCTGGCCAACGCGGCAGTGCTTAGCCACCGCATCCGCGTCGAGATGGCCGCGCTGGCGGGTCGGGTCGCTGAAAAGGCCTGAACCCTCAGCGCGCTTGCGCTAGTTTGCGTGCCATGACGCCCGATGTCTTCGACACCCCAAGCGACACGCGCCGCATCCTCGCCATCGACGGCGGCGGCATGCGCGGGGCCCTGGCGGTCGGCATCATCGCCCGGTTGGAAGAGACGCTGAGGCAGACATCAGGACGGCCCGACCTCGTCCTTTCGGACTATTTCGACCTCATCGGCGGCACCTCGACCGGTTCGATCATCGCCGCCGGCCTGGCGCTCGGTCAGGACGCGGCCTACCTGCGCGAACTCTACCACCGCCTCGGGCCGATCGTGTTCGCCGGCGGCGGCGCGCCGCGCATACCGCTGCTGCAGTCGAAGTTCGATCCGCGCAAACTCGGCGGCGTCATTCAAGCCGAGCTGGGCGACGCGACGCTGGAGACGGCCGCCTGGAAGACCGGCTTCGCCGCGATCGCCAAACGTGTCGACACCGGCTCGAGCTGGGTGTTGACCAACTGCCCGCACGCCAAGTTCTGGAACGGCGATCCAGCCTACCCCGACGCCACGCCGAACCGGGACTACTCGCTGTCTAAGATCGTGCAGGCCAGCGCTGCCGCACCATTCTACTTCGACACGGTGACGCTCGAGGTGATCAAGGGCGAGCCGGGCGTCTTCTTCGATGGCGCGATGACGCCGCACAACAACCCGGCCCTGCAGATGACCCTGACCGCGCTCGCGCCGGCCTATGGGTTCAACTGGACGCCGGGGGAAAAAAACCTGCTGGTCGTCTCCGTCGGCACCGGCCAGGCGCGGCCGGTCAAGCCCGGCTGGGTCAGCCAGCCCGTCGTGCTGCCCGTGTGGAAGGCGATCCACGCGCTCACCTCGCTCGCCTACGACAGCAGCCAGCTGGGAATCTCGATGATGCAGTGGCTCGGCGCCTCGCCGCAGCCGTGGCGGATCAACAGCGAGATCGACGGCCTGCAGAACTCCCTGCCCTGCCCCGAGGCGCTCTGGACTTTCGTCCGCTACGATGCGCCGATCGAAAAGGCATGGCTGAAGACGCACCTCGGCGAGGACTTCACAGACGCGCAGATCGCCAAACTCGGCAAGATGGACGACGACACCATGGTGCCCGAGCTCTACCGGGTCGGTCGCAAGGCGGGTTGGGCGCTGATCAAGCCCGAGCACTTCGATGGGTTCGAGCCCAGGGTCAGGCGTCCTGAAACGGCTCCCCCGTCTCCGCGGCCCAAGCGGACTCCGGCAGCCGCCAGTAGACGCCGGACTCCCGCGCCATCATCCGATAGCCGATGAACTCGCGCCGCAGCGTGGCGGAGTCCCAGTGGCGCGCGAGCAGGCGCGCGTTCACCTCCTTCTCCGGATAGCGCCGGCCTTCGTCGAACTGGCGGACCAGCCAGGCGAGCACGGCCCAGCGCTTCTTGCGGCTGGCGGGGATGGATTTGAGTTTCCCATCGGCGTCGACGAAGGTCTCCAGCACCTTCGCCTGCCAGTCGTCCGCCGCCTCCGGCGCGAGGCCCGCGATCGCATCGCGGCTCGAAAGCCGCTTGGCCAGATCCGTGATCGCGTCCGGCTGGAGCGCATACCAGTGCGTGTTGGCGTCGTGGCGCAGACTGACGAGCCCGACCCGCTTCAGCATCGCCAAGTGGTGCGACACCGTCGGCTCCTTCAGCACCACCTCGGCGGCGAGTTCCTGCACGCTGCGCTCCCGCTGGGCCAGAAGGCCGAGCAGGTTGAGGCGGCTCCTGTCGGCCAGCGCCTTGAACAGCAGCAACAGATCGGCGGAGTCGTTGTCGTCGGCCACGACGTACCTCATTAGATGCATATCTAATTAGATATCTATCGAATCTTGAATGCGAGGGCAACCGGCGGATCAGCAGGTCGCGGGCGTGTCGGATGTCAGCCGGCAGAGAATCCGGTTGGCGTCCGCGCCGTAAGCCGCACGAATCCGGTCTTCGACGTAGAGCCACTTGCTGCGCGTGTCGGCGACGGCGGCGCGGACCGCGCGCTGGAAGTTGTCGTCGATGCGACCGCGCGGCGTTTCGCCGGGCCCGACGGTCTGGGCGGCGACATCGATCTCGCCCTCGTCCTTGTTGAGGTAGCGATGCTGCGCGCGCGCCGGGCCGAACAACGCGCCGCAGTGCAGCCACTCAGGGAACCCGTCGTAGCAGCCCGAGATCAGTCCTGACGGGAACGGCGAATTGCGCCGCGGGTCGATCCAGGCGGAGCGGCCGTCCTGGGCGAGCCCTGGCGGGTTGGCGGGGCCGATCGGTCCCGGCGTTGCGTGATCGACCCAGTTCGTGTGGGCGTAGAAGTCCTGCGCCGCATGGAAGGCGAGGCCGAGGTCCTCAAGCACCAGACACCTGGCCGACCCGGCTCGGCGGCCGTCGAAGGCGCAGCTGGGCACCGCCCCGTCCTCCCGCCTCGGCGTCGCAAGTGCGCCGGCGTCGCGCACCGCCTGGTCCAGGTGATCGAAGATCCAGCGCCGGCAGGTCTCGAGCCTTGCTTGGGCCGCATCGCGGGGGTGCGGATAGTCCGGCGTGTCGAGATAGTCGCCGCCGTCGCAATGGGCGGCCTTCACGCCCAGGAGGCCGCGAAAGGGATCGTCCGGCGCGCCAACGGCGCCGAAGCGACCGTCGACGCCGGCCAGCGCGTCCATCGTCTTGCGGCCGAGCCCGGCGTCCGCGAGCGCCCAGCGGGTGATTCGCTGATGCTCCGAGTGCTGGCCGAGGATGTTGAGCGTGCCGAACGCCCCCGCCGGCTGAGCGAGGGCGGCGAGGATGGCCGCGAGCGTGGCCGCAGCGCCCTTTGCCCAATGCGCGCTCACCAGGCGCCGATCTCGCGCAGCTGGCGGGCGAGGTCCTGCGGCAGCTCGGCGGCGTCGCCCTGGGCGAGGTCCGCCGGCGCGTCCTTGGTCTCGAAATAGCGCCAGCCCTGAAACGCGCGCCGAGGTTGCGGGACGGTGGCGATCAGCGGCTCGTCGAGCAGGATCTCGCAACGCGTGCGCGGGCCGTCCGCGATCGTTTCGATGGCCAGCATGCGCTGGCGGATGAGGATCTGGCCCTTGAACACCCAGTAGAGGGAGCCGCCGTCCAGCACTTCGGCGGCGCGCTTGGGCGTCTGACGCGTATGCACGATGGGCTTGCGCCCCTCGGCCTTGCGCCGCGCCCGCCAGGCGGCGAGATCGGCCGGCGTGTCGGCGCCAACGCAAAGCTTGATGAGGTTGAGGCCCGCTATGGTTTCGCCTCCACCCGCGCGAGCAGCACGCCCTCGCCCACCTGCTGGCCGACCGTCGCGGCGACCTCGATCACCGTGCCTTCGAACGGCGCGACCAGCACGTGCTCCATCTTCATCGCCTCCAGCGTCACCAGCGGCGCCCCGGGCTCGACCGCCTCGCCCGCCTTGACCGCCACGGCGACAATGCGGCCCGGCATCGGGGCGCGGATGGCCCCGTCGCCGCCTTCTCCGACCGCGTTTCCGACGGCGCCGGGCCGGACGAAATCGTAAACGTCGCCGTTCTCGAAGACGATCGCATGCCCATCGACGCCGGTCGCACGCAGCACCCTGCGCGCGCCCTCGGCAGGCGGCGACGCCAGGAGATCGACAGCGTAGCCGATGCCGTCAGACTCGAGCCGCACCAGCGCAGCCGGCTTGCTCACGTTGCTCCGAAACCCAGTGAGGTTCAGCCACGGCGAGGAATCGGCGACCGCGCCGCCCGGCAGGGAGAACGCGAACGCCGCGCTGCGCAGAATCTCGGCGTCCGGGGCTGGCCGCACGGTGAGATCCGGCCGGCGCTCGATCAAATCGGTCTCCACATCGCCAACGCGAACCGCGGGCTCTTGCAGAAGTCGGTTCAGGAAGCCGGCGTTCGTCTTCACCGGCCACACCTGCAGGCGCGCGCACGCGTTCGTCAGTGTCTCGATCGCGGTTGCTCGATCAGGCCCGTGGGCGATCAATTTGGCGATCATCGCATCGTAGTAGGGCGGGACGCGATCGCCCCATTCCACAGCGCTGTCGACGCGCACCGACTCCGGAACGACGAAGGCGCGCACGGCGCCGCTCGACGGCATGAAGCCGCTCGCGGGATCCTCGGCGTACAGCCGCGCCTCGATCGCGTGACCGCTCATCGCGATCTGGTCCTGCGCCAGCGGCAGCGGCTCGCCCGACGCAACGCGCAATTGCCATTCGACCAGATCGAGGCCAGTGACGGCTTCGGTGACCGGGTGCTCGACCTGCAGGCGGGTGTTCATCTCCATGAACCAGATGCGGTCGGCGCGGAGGCCGTCCGAGGCGTCGGCGATGAATTCGACGGTGCCGGCGCCCTCGTAAGCCACCGCTTTCGCCGCGCGGACCGCGGCGTCGCAGACGGCGGCGCGGACCTCTGCCGTCATACCGGGCGCTGGCGCTTCCTCGATCACCTTCTGATGCCGGCGCTGAAGGGAGCAGTCGCGCTCGAACATATGGACCACGTCGCCGGCGGCGTCGCCGAACACCTGCACCTCAATGTGTCGCGGGCGCGCGATCGCCTTTTCGAGCAGAACCCGGTCGTCGCCGAAGGCGGCCAGCGCTTCGCGGCGGGCCGAGGTCAGCGCCGCCTCGAAATCCGCCGCGCCATCCACCTTGCGCATGCCGCGCCCGCCGCCGCCGGCGATCGCCTTGATCATCACCGGCCAGCCGATGGCGGCCGCTTCGCGCGCCAGCACCGCCACGTCCTGGTCCTCGCCGAGATAGCCGGGCGTCACCGGCACGCCGGCCCCCGCCATCAGCCGCTTGGCCGCATCCTTCAGGCCCATGGCGCGGATGGCGGCGGGTGGCGGACCGACCCAGAGCAGGCCAGCCGCGATGACCGCCTGGGCGAAGTCGGCGTTCTCCGACAGGAAGCCGTAGCCGGGGTGAACGGCGTCCGCGCCCGCCCTTTTCGCCGCCGCGATGATCTTCGCGCCGTCGAGGTAGCTCAGCGCCGCGGCCGGCGGGCCGATCAGCACCGCTTCGTCCGCCTCGCGCACATGCGCCGCGCCGGCGTCGGCCTCGGAATAGACGGCGACCGTGCGCACGCCCATGCGCCGCGCCGTGCGCATGATGCGCCGCGCGACCTCGCCGCGGTTGGCGATGAGCAGCGAGCCGATCATCCGGCGGCGGTCATTCGGCCCAGTCGGGCTTCCGCTTGTCGAGGAAGGCGGCGATGCCTTCGCGACCTTCTTCGCTGACACGGGCGTGGGCGATGCGGCGGGCGGTCTCGGCCATGACCACCTCGTCGATCGGCTGACCGGCCACGTGCGCCACGAGCGATTTCGCCGCCGCCACGGCATTAGGACCGCAGGCCCTGATCTCGTCGGCCATCCGCGCCTGCGCCGCTTCCAGCGCCGCGGCGTCGGCAACCACATCGTCGACGAGGCCGATCTTCTCCGCGAAGGCGGCGTCGAACGCTCGCGCAGAGGCGAAGAGGCCGCGCGCGCGGCGCGGGCCGATGGCGGCGATCACGTATGGGCTGATGGTCGCCGGCACGAGGCCGAGCTTGACCTCCGAGAAGGCGAAGCGCGCGTTCTTGGTCGCGATGGCGACATCGCAGGCGGCGACCAGGCCCACGCCGCCGCCCATGGCCGGTCCTTCGACGAGCGCCACAGTCAGCGGCCGCAGGTCGTGCAGCTGCTTCAGCATGCGCGCCATGGCCATGGCGTCTTCCTGGTTCTCGTGCTCGGTCAGGTCGGAGGCGGCGCGCATCCAGTCGATGTCGGCGCCGGCGGAGAAGGCGGCGCCGCGGCCGCGCACGAAGACGACCCGAATGCCCTCCTGGTTGTCGATCGTCTCGAACGCCTCGTCCAGGGCGCCGATGACGGTCGAGTCGAAGGCGTTCTTCCGCTCCGGACGGTTGATCCAGACTGTGACGGCGTGGCCGTCGCCCAGTCCTTCGATCTCGACAAAACCGCTGGTGATGTCGCTGTCGACGCCCTCGACGAGCGGATCGGCGATGGGGTTCGGCATAGGCGGGCCTCCTTACATCCGGAAAACGCCGAAGCGCGTCTTTCCGATCGGCGCGTTCAGCGACGCGGATATAGCAAGACCGAGCACGTGGCGCGTCTGCGCCGGGTCGATGATGCCGTCGTCCCAAAGGCGGGCGGTGGCGAAGTAGGGGTCGCCTTCGGCTTCGTAGGATGCGCGGATCGGCGCCTTGAAGGCCTCTTCCGCCTCGGCCGGCCAGGTCTCGCCGCGCGCCTCCATGCCGTCGCGGCGGATGGTGGCGAGGACGCTTGCGGCCTGCTCGCCGCCCATGACGCTGATGCGGCTGTTCGGCCAGGCGAAGAGGAAGCGTGGCGAATAGGCGCGGCCGGCCATGCCGTAGTTGCCCGCGCCGAACGAGCCGCCGATCAGCACGGTGAACTTCGGCACCTCGGCGCTGGCGACGGCCGTGACCATCTTGGCCCCATCCTTGGCGATGCCGCCGGCCTCGTACGCGCCCCCGACCATGAAGCCGGAGATGTTCTGCAGGAAGACGAGCGGGATGCCGCGCTGGCAGGCGAGCTCGATGAAATGCGCCGCCTTGAGCGCGCTTTCCGAGAAGAGAACGCCGTTGTTGGCGAGAATGGCGACCGGATAGCCCCAGATGTGGGCGAATCCGGTGACCAGCGTCGCGCCGTAGAGCGGCTTGAAGGCGTCGAAGCGGGAGCCGTCGACGATGCGGGCGATCACCTCGTGCACGTCGTATGGCGCGCGCACGTCGGTCGGCACGACGCCGTAGAGCTCGGTCGGATCGTACTTCGGCGGCTCGGGCGTCTCGAGCACGAGCGGGGCGGGCTTGGTCGTGTTCAGCCGCGCCACGATCGAGCGCACCAACTCCAGCGCGTGGTCGTCGTTCTCGGCCACATGGTCGACGACGCCGGACTTGCGCCCATGGGTGTCGGCGCCGCCCAGGTCTTCGGCGCTGATCACCTCGCCGGTGGCGGCCTTCACCAGCGGCGGTCCGCCGAGGAAGATGGTCCCCTGTCCGCGTACGATGATGCTCTCGTCCGCCATCGCCGGCACATAGGCGCCGCCGGCCGTGCACGAGCCCATGACGCAGGCGATCTGGGCGATGCCGTCCGCGCTCATCCGCGCCTGGTTGAAGAAGATGCGGCCGAAGTGGTCGCGGTCGGGAAATACCTCCGCCTGGTGCGGCAGGTTCGCCCCGCCGGAGTCGACCAGATAGATGCACGGCAGCCGGTTCTGCTGCGCGATCTCCTGCGCGCGCAGGTGCTTCTTCACGGTCAGCGGGAAGTAGGCGCCGCCCTTCACCGTGGCGTCGTTGGCGACGATCATCACCTCGCGGCCGGAGACGCGGCCGACGCCGGTGATCAGGCCGGCGGCGGGGGCGTCGCCGTCATAGAGGCCAAAGGCCGCCAGCGCGCCGACTTCGAGAAAGGGCGCGCCGACATCGAGGAGGCGGTTCACGCGCTCGCGTGGCAGCAGCTTGCCCCGCTCCTCATGCCGACGCCGCTGCGCCTGCGGCCCGCCGAGCGCCGCCTCGGCCGTGCGCGCCCGCAGCGTCTCGACCAGCGCGCGGTTGACCGCCGCGTTGGCGCGGAATGCATCCGCGTTCGGATCGAGAAGGCTGGAAAGTTCGGGCAAGGCGAGCTCGCTTGCGGCGGTCAGTGTTTGCGACCCTTAGGCCCCCGCGCTTCCGGACGGCAAGCCGCGACGCGCCTGGCGCGCGCGCTCGTTCAGTGATATCATGATATCGACCGGGAGGAGTTTCGTGGCGCAGATTGTCGTTCGCAAGCTGGACGACGACGTGAAGCGACGCTTACGCGAGCGGGCTCAGCGCCGTGGGAAAAGCATGGAAGCCGAGGCGCGGGACATCTTGACCGAGGCGGTCGAGGCTGCGGACAAACCGCCCCTTCGGCTGGGGAGCGCCATCGCCGCGCTCTTCGCCGACATCGGCCTCGACGACGACATCGAAGAGTTCCGTGGCGAAGTCCGGCCCGCCGAGTTCGAGGGGTGATCCTCCTCGACACAAACGTCATCTCGGCCCTGATGCGCCGCCCGGCGGATGCGGTCGTCGTCCAATGGCTTGACGCCCAGGCCAGCACCGACATTTGGAGTACGAGCGTATCGGTGTTCGAGGTGCGCCTCGGCCTCGCAATTCTGCCGGCGGGCGGCCGACGAAGGGCGCTGGAAGAGGCGTTTCAGGTCATGACGGCGGAGCTGCTCGGCGGGCGAATCGCGCCTTTCGACGTCCGCGCCGCCGAAGCGGGCGCGGAATTGGCTGCGAGCCGGCGTCGACGCGGCCTGGGCTCGGAGATTCGCGACACACAGATCGGCGGAATAGCGCTCGCACGGCGCGCCGCCGTCGCGACGCGCAACGTTCGGCACTTCCAGGATCTGGCCGTACCGGTCATCGATCCGTGGGCCGCGGCGGGAGCCAGCTAGCCCCCATCGCCCCGACTCGCCGGCTGGGCTAGGGTCAGCTTCGCCGTGGCCCTGCTACCGCACACCGTCGCCGACACGGCGCTCTCGCGGCTGTTCTCCGACGGGCCGACGGCGGAGCATGTGAGCTGGTTCTCGCTGCCCGGCGGGCAGGTGCTGTGCGAGACCGGCGAGGTCGCCGACAACCTCTATTTCGTCCGCACCGGCCGGCTGGCCGCCATCCGCCACGAAGAGGGCCAGGAGCCGCAGTTCCTGGGCGTGATCCGTCCGGGCGAGCCGGCCGGCGAGATGGCGCTGATCGCCGGCGCGCCGCACTCGGCGAGCGTCGTGGCGCTACGCGACTCCGAGATCCTCGCCCTGCCCCGCGACGCCTTCTTCGACGCGGCCGAGCACGACCCGGAATTGATGATCGAGCTGGCGCGGCTGATGCTGCAGCGCGCGCGGCAGACCGCAGGGCGCAGCGGGGCGGGCGACCCAAGCGTGTTCGGCTTCGTCGGCTGCAGCGAAGACATCGCCGTGCGTGAGTTCGTCGAGAGCATCGCGCGCGAGATCGCGTCGTTCGGTTACTCGGTGGCCACCGCCGGCGAGGAGGCCCTGGCCGCGCCGACCGAGTGGTTCTCGAACGTGGAGCAGGACCACGACTTCGTCCTCTATTCCGCCGATCACGGGCAAACGGCGTGGAAGGCGCTGGTGAGCCGCCAGGTGGACCGCCTGTTCCGCGTCGGGCGGGGCGACGCGCCGCCCCCTCCGACGCCCGACCTCTTCGCCTCCCGCATGCTGCAGGATCTCCTGGTCGACCTGGTTTTGATCCAGCCGCGCGGCGCCGAGCGCCCGAGCGGCTCCGAAGCGTGGGTGGACGCGGTCGAGCCGGCGCGCCTCTTTCACCTCCGCGATCGCGACCGCGCGGACCTGGCGCGCCTCGCCCGAACCATCGCCGGCCTGTCGCTCGGGCTGGTCCTCTCGGGCGGCGGCGCGCGGGCCTATGCGCACATCGGGGCGATCGCCGCGCTCCGCGAGGCGGGCGTGCCGGTCGATTTCGTCGGCGGGGCGTCAATGGGCTCCATCATCGCCGCCGGAGTGGCGATGGGCTGGGATGACGCCGAGATCGACGCCCGCATCCGGGAGGCGTTCGTCGACACCAGCCCGGTCGACGACGTCGCCTTCCCAATCATCGCCATGTCGCGTGGCGAAAAGGTGCGCGCGCGGCTGAAGCAGCACTTCGGCGAGACGCAGATCTCCGACCTCTGGCTGCCCTTCTTTTGCGTCTCGTCCAACCTGACCTCCGGCGCCTATCAGCTGCATCGGCGCGGCACGCTTCGCCGGGCGCTCAGAGCCTCGATCGCCATCCCCGGCCTGCTGCCGCCGGCGATCGAGGACGGCAACGTCCTGGTCGACGGGGCGGTGATGAAGACCTTTCCATCCGACATCATGCGCTCGATCCATCTTGGGCCGATCGTCGGCATCGACGTGACTCGCGGTCGGTCCGTGACGGCCGAACAGATCGAGCATCCGCCCTCGTTCTGGCGCTTCATCCTGAGCGGCGCCTGGCGAGAGGGCCCGCCGATCGTCTCGCTGCTGCTCCGCGCCGCCACCGTGACCGGCGGCCGCGACCTGGCGGCGAGCCGGCTCGCCACCGACGTGCTGGTCGCGCCCAAGGTCGACGCGATCGAAATCCGCGACTGGAAGGCCTACGAGCCGGCGGTGGCGGCCGGCCACGAGGCGATGGCGACGGCCTTGGCCGCCCTGCCCGGGCCGGTGACGGACCTCCGCCGGCGACAGAGCCTCGAAGAGAAGGCCGCGGCCCGCACGGGCGGCGTCAAGGTTTGACCCGGTAGATCTGCAAGGGCGCAGTGGGCGGCGAGACTCGCTCGATCCACGGCGGCAGGGCGTTGCGCCTGAGATCGCCTTCAAAGCCGCGCCCGTTCACGCGCAGCGGATTGAGCCGGCAATCGACCACGTAGGTGACGTTCAGAGCGCGCAGGCGCGCCTGCGCGAGCGACGCCGGCCCGCCAAGCGCTTCGTAGGCCTTCCAGATGCCCCACGACATCCGGTGGTAGGGCGCGGCCAGCACGCTGTCGTTCGTGTGCGCGAGCACGAAGGGGCCAAGGTCGATTTCACCCAGCACGACGCCGGGCGGCAGAGCGGCCAGCGGGCGGTAGATCTCCTCGTCGAAGCAGTGGTCGTCGATGCCCGGACGCGGCGTTGGCGCGGGCTTGCCGTGCACGGTGGGCTTCGGGATGAGGCCGATGGCGAAGTCGGCGGCGAGCGCGTCCGGCACCGGCGAGAGGACGAGCGCGGCGATCGCCGTCGGAAGCATGGCCCCCCGCCACCAGCGTTCGGCAAGCCATCCGATCGCGGCAGCGAGCACCGGAACGCCGAACCAGAAGGCGTAATCCTCCATCCGCCAGGCGCGGGACGCCGCGACCGCGGCGACAAACACCAGCGCGCCCAAGAGGAGCGTCGCCCGATCCCACTTTCGCCATCGAACGAGCAACAGCAGCGCCGCGGCAGCCGCCGCCATCAGCGACATGAAAATGGTGAGCAGCGCGAACTGCCGATGCTGGCGATAAAGGGCGCCCCAGGGCTGCAGCTCACTGACGTGGTCGAACCAGATCGGCCGCAGGCGCGGGTCGACGGCGGCGAAAGGCCCATGGATGCAGGCCGGATCGCTGGCGAGATAGGCCCCGCTGGCCAAAGCGCCGATCATCGCCAGCTGAACGAGGCGCCACCGCGCGCCGGCGCGGGCGCCCCAGGTCGCGAACGCCGCCAGCCCGAGGCCGGCGATCGCCAGCGCGGCGATCAAGTTGGCGCCCAGGGCATCGCACACGGGCAACGCCCAGCGCCACGGCGGCGTCTGCAGGGCGTAGAGCCCAACCGCGCCGAGGGCGAGCGCCAGGCCGTAGGCGCGCGCCGGCTTCGCCTCCTCCCGGTCGACGCCGGCCGAAAGGGCGAAGCTGGCCCCGACGATGGCGTGGTAGGCCAGCGCCTCGATGCCGATCGCCAGTCCAAGTGCGCTCGCCGCGCCGGCCAGCGCCGCGAACCGCGTCCGATGCTCGCGCGCCATGGCGCAAGCGACCGCCACGACCGCCATGGCGATCTGGACGTTGTGATGGTCGATGCGCCCGGGTCGGAACTGCACGAACATCTGAGTGTCGGTCATCAGCAGCACGCAGCAGACGAAGATGGCCACCTTGCCGCCGAGGCCGCGCGCGATCGCAAGCGCAGCCACGACCGCCGGGGCGATCCAGACGAGCGGCCACGCGAAGCGAACGATGAGTTCCGCGTTCGCTTGCGACGTGACCCGGCTGATCAGCCACATCAATCCGGCCAGCGCGCCGTCGAGCAGGCGCGACCAGTGCATGTAGATGCCCTGCGGCGGCTGCAGCCGCGTGACCAGCTGGTCGTACCAGCCCTGACCGTGTTCGAGGCCGCGCGCCAGCACCAGGCGCATCGCGTCGTCCGTGTCGCCGAGCGTCGAGCGGATGTCGCCCTCGGTCAGCCCCATCACCAGCGCCGCCCCGAGCGCGATGACAAGGCCGACGGCGATCAGCCTTCGGGTCGCACAGAAATCGGGCGTTTCGGAGAGGTCGGAGAACCGGGCCACGGCGCGACTGATCGCACAGCTTGATGTCAGGAACACCCACCTTTTCACCTTGCGTCCACATCGCTCATTCCGTGCGTCCACAGACGATTTCTGCCGCGAAGGTCGACGGAAAACCCTTATCCCGCTATGATTCGCGGGTGCTCTTAGCCTCTGGACAACGCGCGTGGCCCAACAGCTTCGCCTGAATCTCGGCAGAGCGACCCCTTTCCACCGGGCCGACTTCATCAGCTCGCCTGCCAACGCCGATGCGCTTCGCGTGATCGACGCCTGGCCGAACTGGCACGGCGGCTGCCTGGCGCTGGTCGGGCCCGCGGGGTCGGGCAAGTCGCACCTGGCGGCCGCCTGGGCCGCGCGCGCCAACGCCGTGGCGGTCGACGCGGCGACGCCGGCCCGCCCGACCGAGCTCGATGCATTCGCCGGCCGCCCGGTGCTGGTCGAGGACGCCGACCGCGGGGCGGACGACGACCTGCTCTTTCACCTGATCAATATGGCCGGAGCGCCCGGCGGCGGCCTCCTCCTGACCGCCCGCACCCCGCCAAGCGCCTGGTCCGCCACGCTGCCCGACCTTCGCTCGCGGCTGAACGCGATTCCGGTCGCCGAGATCGCATCGCCGGACGATGTCGTGCTCGAAGGCGCGCTAGCCAAATTCTTCCGAGAGCGGAATATAAGACCCGGGGATGACCTGATCCCTTATCTGTTAAGGCGAATCGAGCGATCGATCGCGGGGGCGCGCGACGTCGTCGAGTTGCTCGACGAGACCGCGTCAGCCGAACGGCGCCCGGTGTCGCGCGCGCTGGCGCGGCAGGTCCTGGAAAACGGGGCGGCGAGCGGCGACCCGGCCGACTGAGGGCTTGCCGTGCGCCGTAGGCTGAGCGAAAGAACTGCAACCGCTCGCGCGGGACCCGCATGACCGACATCGCGATCGCCGACGCCATTCCCGCCACGCTGACGGCGGTGCCCTCCAGCCCTGCGCTGGACGAAACCCTGCTGGCTTCGCCGGACCGGTTCATCAACCGCGAGATCTCGTGGCTGGCGTTCAACGAGCGCGTGCTGGAAGAGAGCGAAAACCCTCGCCACCCGCTGCTCGAGCGGCTGCGCTTCCTCTCCATCTCGGCCGGCAATCTGGACGAGTTCTACATGGTCCGCGTGGCCGGGCTGAAGGGTCAGGTGCGCGAAGGCGTCCGCGTGCTCAGCCAGGAGGGCCTGAGCGCGGCCGAGCAGCTCGAGCGCATCAACGACTCAGCCGCCATCCTCATGGCCGACCAGCAGACTCGGTGGCGAGAACTGCGCGCCGAACTGAAAGCCGAGGGGCTGACCCTCATCGACGCCGGCGACGTCACGGCCATCGAACGCGACTGGCTGGCGGAGGTGTTCCAGACCGAGCTCTTCCCCATCCTGACGCCGCTCGCCATCGACCCAGCGCACCCCTTCCCCTTCATTCCCAACCTCGCCTTCTCGATGGTGCTGAAGCTCAAGCGCCGCTCGGACGGCAAATCCCTCTACGCCCTGGTGCCGATCCCGGCGCAGGTAGCGCGCTTCTGGGAACTGCCGCAGTCGACCGAGGGCCGCACGCGCCGCACCGTGCGCCGCTACCTCTCGCTGGAGGGCGTGGTGGCGCTGTTCCTCGACCAGCTTTTCCCGGGCTGCGACGTCGAAGGCAGCGGCGTCTTCCGGCTGATCCGCGACTCCGATGTGGAAATCGAGGAAGAGGCCGAGGACCTGGTGCGCGAGTTCGAGATGCGCCTGCGCCAGCGGCGGCTGGGGTCTGTGGTGCGCATCGAGATCGAGGCGCTGATGCCGGAGGACCTGCGTCACTTCATCGCCAACAGCCTGCACGCCGAACCGCAGGACATCATCCTGGTCGACGGCATGCTGGGATTGGACGAGCTCGCCCAGCTCATTCCCGCCGACCGCCAGGACCTGAAGTTCCAACCGTTCGAGCCGCGCTTTCCAGAACGCATCCGCGACCACGGAGGCGATTGCTTCGCCGCTATCCGCGAGAAGGACATCCTGGTCCATCACCCGTTCGAGAGCTTCGACGTCGTGGTCCAGTTTCTGCGCCAAGCGGCTCGCGATCCGAATGTGCTGGCGATCAAGCAGACGCTCTATCGGACCTCGGCCGACAGCCCGATTATCGCCGCCCTCATCGAGGCGGCGGACAACGGCAAGAACGTCACCGCCCTGGTCGAGATCAAGGCGCGGTTCGACGAGGCGGCCAACCTGAAGTGGGCCCGCGACCTGGAGCGCGCCGGCGTCCACGTCGTGTTCGGGTTCGTCGAGTACAAGACCCACGCCAAGCTCTCGATCGTCGTCAGGCGCGAAGGCGAGGCGCTGAAGACCTACTGCCACTTCGGCACCGGCAACTATCACCCGGTGACGGCGCGGATTTACACCGACCTGTCGCTGTTCACCGTCGACGTGGCGCTGGCGCGCGACTCCGGCAAGCTGTTCAACTTCATCACCGGCTACGCGGTGCCGACGGGGTTGGAAAAGCTGTCCTTCTCGCCGGTGACCCTGAAGGCCGATCTGCTCAAGATGATCGCCCAGGAGGCGGCGAACGCGACGGCGGGGAAGCCGGCGGCCATCTGGGCGAAGCTGAACGCGCTGGTCGATCCGGTCATCATCGACGCGCTTTACCGCGCCAGTCAGGCCGGGGTGTCGATCGAGCTCGTCATCCGCGGGATATGCTGCCTCAGACCAGGCGTCCCGGGGCTGTCTGACAACATTCGCGTGAAGAGCATCGTCGGCCGATTCCTCGAGCACGCCCGCATCGTCGCCTTCGCCAACGGCCACCCGATGCCCAGCCCGCACGCGCGCGTCTTCATCTCGTCGGCCGATTGGATGCCGCGCAACCTCGACCGCAGGGTGGAATCGCTCGTACCCATCGAGAACCCGACCACCCACCAGCAGGTTCTGTCCCAGATCATGGTCGCCAACATCAACGACGAGGCGCAGAGCTGGACAATGGACGCCCAGGGCCGATACCGCCGCGTTCCCGGTTGGGATGCGCCGAAGGCCTTTTCGGCGCACCAGTACTTCATGACCAATCCCAGCCTCTCGGGGCGCGGGCAGAAGGTGAAAGACCTGCCGCGTGCGTTCGAGCATGTCGGCGCCCGACGCTAGTGTGACCGGGCCGCCCCGCGACGCGGCCGTCGTCGATATCGGATCCAATTCCGTCCGGCTGGTGATCTATCGGCTCGAAGGCCGCGCCATCTGGACCGTGTTCAACGAAAAAGTACTGGCCGGCCTGGGCGCCGACCTGGCCGCCAGCGGACGCCTCGCGCCGGAGGGCGTCGAACAGGCGTTCGCGGCGCTGAAGCGGTTCAGGGCGCTGATCGACGCGGCGCGGCCGGACGAGACCTTCGCGGTGGCGACAGCCGCCGTGCGCGACGCCGGCGATGGGAAGGCGTTCGTCAAGCGGCTCAAGACCGAAGTCGGCCTTCCCGTACGCGTGTTGAGCGGCGCCGAAGAGGCGCGCTACGCG
>DATGKF010000131.1:0-6044 GCA_035294785.1 Caulobacteraceae bacterium
TCGATGCTGCGACCGCAACCCTGTTCGTGCGCACGTTGGCGCCTCCCGAAAAGAGGACTCCGATGTCGACGGAGTGCGACTGCAGTGATCCTGTCCGCGTGAACCGGCAATGAATGGGAATCGCGGCGCCACCGGTTTCGCGACGGCGCCGGAATTCCCGTCCCGCGCCTGGAGGCCCAGCGTCAGCCGGTGGGGCTCTTCGAGATTTCGGCCATCACGAAGTCGGCCACGGCTTCCGGGCTCAGTTCGGTCGTATCGAGGTCCACGATCCAGGCATGGTTCAAGTTCAACGGCTCAAGCCCGGCGAGGCGCTCCGCCTGGCTGGCATCTGCCGTCTTAAGCCTTTTCGCGCGTCCTTCCGCGACGATGCGCCCAGAGAGCTCTGCCGCGCCGCAGGACAGTCGTACGACCAGCGCCCTGGCCTTTCGGCGGCTGGCGACCCTGAGGATTTGGCCGGCGATAGCGAAGTCGAACGGACTGCCCCCATCGTCCCCTATCGCGTGGGTGAAAACGTAATTGCGATCCGGCGGCGCGAGGGTGGCGACGGTCTCCAGAACGGCTGTCAGCACGGCGTTCGTGCGGTCCCAGACGGCTGGCGGCAAAGGTGTTCGCCCGTCGGGCTCGACGATCTCGAAGATCGGATTGCACCAATAGTGATTGTCGAGGAGCTTTGCCGGCATACGCTCCGCAAGGAGCTTGCCCGTTGAATACTTCCCCACCCCCGGCGGCCCCATCAGGTAGACGATGACGTTGTTCATTCGATCAGCCTAGCAGCGCGACGCCGCCGGAGCAGCTTCCTCCCACGACCGCGCCTAGCCGTAGTCGACACGCTCGAAGAGAACATTGCGACGCGGCGCGCTTTCTTCAGACGCGGCGACCACGCGAACCTCCTGTCGGTCGCGAGGCGCCGGCCCGCAGCCGCTCGAACGCGCTGGGGCCGCTCCGCGTTTGCGCCGCCGCGATGATCTGCGCGGCCAGGGCCGAGCTTGGGGCGGCCGTGGAGTCGATCTCCAGGTCGTAGATCGCGTGGGCGTGGACATACGCCAGCGCACCCACCGCGGAGCCTTGGCGGCGGTCCCGGCGGGCGATCTCGCGCAGGGCCAGCTCCTCGGGCGCGCAGTGCACGCCCACGAAGAAGACGTCGAGGCCGGCCAGGGCCGTCACCCAGTCATCGAGGAACGCGCGGGTCATGATCAGGTCGTCGACCACCACCCCCAACCCTTCAGTCACGCAGACGCGCACCGCGCGGTGGTAGGCCCGCCAGAGCTTCAACGCCTCGGCGCCAAACTCTGGGGGGACGCGACCGGAGGACGGAAAAACAAACCCCTCGGACGCGCCGTACCAGCCGATGGGCGCGCGTTCCCAGATGAAGTCGTCGAGGCCCATGCGCACGAACGGCAGCCGCGCCTGCAACGCCAGCGTCAGCGACGACTTGCCGGCGCTGGACGTGCCGTTCAGCAGGATGACGTCAGGAAGGTTCGCCGCCTCGGGAACGGCGGCGGCCGCGGAAGAGCCGCGCAAGTCGGTGTTGGTCATGATTGAAGTCTCGAAAATGCCCAATGGAGCGCAGCGGCGTGAAAGCCGCTGGGCGTGACGGACTCGCTAGACGCGAATTCTCGTCAGTCGGGCAGTTTCCGAAGCACGAAATGGCGCATGACGCGGGCGAAGGTGCCGTCCGGCCGCCCTGCGGTCAAGCCGGGAAGGCGCCGACGACCACCCAAGCTCCCCGTGGCGGACTCTCCGATTAGAGGCCGCCCTACGCGACGCCGCGGTCGCACTTCACCATGACCACGCGTGGCTCGCCGTCGCCGAAGTGGTCTTCTTTGCGGCTCTCGACTGCAAATCCCAGCGAGCCATAAAGCGCCATCGCGGCCGCGTTGTCGGGATGGGTCACGAGGTCGACCCGGGCGCAGCCCTTCGCTTCCGCCAGCAGGAAGAGCGCAGCCGCCCGTCCGACGCCGCAGCGGCGGAAGTCGGGGTGGACCGCGATGTTGGAGAGGTAGGCGCTGCCGTCCTCGCGGCGCTTCCAGGCGGCGGTCGCGACGAGCGCGCCGTCCACTTCGACGAAGTAGAAGACGTTGTGCGCGATCTCGCGTGCGCAGGCGTCGTGGTCGAGCGGCGGGCCATACAGTCTGGGGTCGGCGACGCGCCGTTCATGCGCGGCAAGGCGGGCGGCGTCGGCCGGCGTGGCGCGGACGAACGAGAGGCGCTCTGCGCGCAGAGCCTGCCACGCCTCCCGGGTCAGCACGTATTCCACATCGCCCTTCTCGCTGCCGGGCAGGGCCTCAGGGAAGTCCGCAAAGAATGTCCGGGCGTAGCGCATCCCCAAGCGCTCCATCAGGCGACGCGACGCAAGATTGACGGTCATGGTGTCGGCCGCCACGGAGGCCGCGCCCAGACGTTCGAACGCATCGGCCATGACGGCGCGCGCCGCCTCCGTCGCATAGCCATGGCCCCAGAACGCTCGGAAGAACCGATAGCCCAGCCGGCCGGCGCCGGCTTCCACCGGCAGCGCGACCCAACCGAGGAAGCGCCCGGTTTGACGCTCGATCACCGCCCACACGCCGGGCTCTTCGCCCCGCGGCATGAGGAATCCTGCATCCTCTCTCGGATCAAGCGGCGTTGGACGCCCGCCGTGGAGGTGACGCATCACCTCGGGATCCTGTTCCAAGCGGTGCAAGTCCGCCCGATCCGAAGCCGTCGTCGGACGGAGCAGCAAACGGGGCGTCTCGAGGCGGACCATCGGCGGGCGAGGCTAGCGTCCTTGGCCGGCGTCGGCCAGCGCTCGGCTTGACGGCTCGAACAAAACGAGAACAATGACTCTGTGAGCGCCGCCATTCTCCATGCCGACCTGGACGCCTTCTACGCCTCGGTCGAGCAGCTGCTGCAGCCCGAGTTGCGCGGCAAGCCGGTCGCGGTTGGGGGCGGGGTGGTGCTCGCCGCTTCCTACGAGGCGCGCGCCTTCGGCGTGAGGAGCGGCATGCCGGGCCGGCGGGCGCGCGAGCTCTGCCCAGGCCTCATCTTCACCGGCGGCCACTTCAGCGAGTACCAGCGCCTGGGCGATGCGGCGATCGCCGTCCTGGCCGACTTCACGCCGGACATCGAGCGCATCTCGATCGACGAGGCGTTCGCGGACGTCTCGGCATCGTGGCGCCTGTTCGGCGCGCCGGCCGACATCGCCGCCCGCGTGCGGGCCAGGGTGCGGGACGAACTCGGGCTGGCGATTTCCGTCGGCGTGGCGCGCACCAAGCACCTGGCGAAGATCGCCTCTCAGGTCGCCAAGCCGGATGGCCTGGTGGTCGTCGATCCGGCGGGCGAACTCGCCTTCCTGCACGATCTGCCGGTGGAACTGATGTGGGGAGTCGGACCGGCGACGAGAGCGAGGCTGGCGGATGCCGGCGTCACCACGATCGGCCAGTTGGCGGCAAGCTCGACCTGGGCGATTGAGCGCCTGCTGGGCCGCGCCGCCGGCCGAAAGCTCTCAGCGCTCGCCTGGAACAAGGATCCACGCGCCATCCAGACCCAGAGGCGCGCCCACTCGGCGGGAGCGCAGTCGGCCCTGGGCCGCCGGCCGGCCGCCGAGGCCGTGTTCCGCCCGGTGTTGCAGCATCTGGCCGACCGCGTCGCGCGACGCCTGCGCGCCAAGGATCGTCCCTGCCGGACGGTGACGGTTCGCGTCCGCTTCGCCGATCTGCGCGCGGTCACGCGGGCGCTGACGCTGCCGGCGCCCATAGCAGCCACCGCGGCGCTGGCGGACGTGGCCATCGCGCTCGTGCGCGGTGTGCTGGCCGACAACCCGGCCGAGCGCACGATCTCGCTCTTGGCGATCTCGGCGTCCAACCTCGGCGAGGATCCGCTTCTGCAGCTCGAACTGCCGTTCCACCTCGCCGACGACGGCAGACGGCCGGGCACGCGCCGGGGCATCGCGCGCCTCAGGGCCGACCGGGCCATCGACGCGATCCGCGAGCGCTTCGGCTGGGAGGCTGTGAACTATGCGTCGGCCGCGCCCGGCGCCTCGCGATCCGTGCCGGACGACTTCCGCAGTCTGGCCGAAAAGGACCTGTGATCGGCCTTTCGCGATTGTCGGCGGCGCGCGGCGGGGGAAGGCCCCGGCGGCGCCTGCGGTATCGCCTTACGCCGTACCATTGACGAAAGCGACGCAGGTGTCACATTTGCGGGCGGCGTCTGTGGGGACAGTCAAGCATGAGCTCGAAAGCCTTTGGCGGCGCGCGAACCGCCCTCGTCGCCGTCGCCCTCGTGGCGCTCGCCGGCGGCGTCTACGTCGTCGGTACGAAGCTTCCGATCAGAGGCGGCTCGGTCGCCGGCACGATCGTGCCGGCGCAGCGCTATCGTGCGCCGCAAATCGCCGAGGCTGACGTCACGCTCGGCGATTCAACCGTGCCGTTGCTGATGCAGACGGACGCGTTCGAGCTGATGGTCAAGAACCCATCGTTCCGGGCGATGGCCGCGGACCCGCACTTCGCCGCCCTGGCGCAGAACGCCCCGGCGCTCGCGGCGATGTCGCAGAATTCGAGCCAGTTCTCGCGCCTGATGCAGAATCACCAGGCGTTCGCGGCGCTGCTCGCCATGGCCCAGTCGTTGTCGGCCCAGTCGGGCGCGGCCAACGCGGCGAATGCGCGGTCGTTCGCGGCCTTCGCGGGCAACCCGAAGGCCTTCGAGGCCTTCGCCGCCAATTCGCAAGCGTTCGCTGCGCTCTCCAGCCACGCCCAGGCGTTCGCCGCCCTGGCCAACCACCCGCAGGCCTTCGCCGCCATGGCGCAGAACGCCCCCGCTTTTGCCGCCTACGCCAACAACGCCTCGGCGTTCGCGGCCGCCGCCACGAACGCGCAGAACAATCCGGCGATGGCGGCGCACGCGTCCGCCTTCGCAGCGCTCGCCGCCGACCAGACCGCGATGGCCGCGCTGTCGCACGACTCGCAAGCCTTCTCGGCGCTCTCCAGCAACGCCACGGCCTTCGCAGCGCTGGCCGCGCAGCTTGCCGCCGCCCAGGCCGCGAACGCGTCCCAGTATGCCGCCAACGTCCAGGCCTTCCAGGCGATGGCCGCCAACTCCCAGGCCTTCGCCTCGATGGCTCAGCAGCCGCAGGCCATGGCGGCCATGGCGCAGAACGCCCCGGCTTTCGCGGCGTTGTCGCGGCACGCGGAGGCCTTCCAGGCGATGGCCCAGAACGCCAAGGCGTTCGCCGCCTACGCCAACAACGCCCAGGCGTTCGCGACCGCGGTGGCCGCGCAAAACAACCCGGCCATCTCGGCGCATGCGTCCGCCTTCGCGGCGCTCGCCGCCGACCAGGCCGCGATGTCGGCCCTATCGGCCAATTCGCAGGCGTTCGCGGCGATGGCCGCCAACGCGCAGGCGTTCGCGGCGCTGGCGGCCAACAGCCAGGCCTTCGCCGCGCTCTGCGCCAACAGCCAAGCCTTCGCGGCGATGTCGGCCAACGCACCGGCCTTCGCAGCGCTCTCCTCCAACGATCAGGCGTTCGCGGCCATGGCGCGCAACGCCGAAGCCTTTCAGGCGCTCGCCGCATCGAACCAAGCCGCAAGTCAGGCCAGCGCCCAGGCGGCCAACCTCATGGCCAACAGCCAGGCCTTCGCCGCCATGGCCGCCAACGCCCCGGCGTTCGCCCGGCTCGCCTCGAACAGCCAGGCGATGGCAGCGCTGGCGAGCAACAGCTCGGCCTTCTCGGCCATGGCGAGCAATTCGTCGGCGTTCGCGCAGCTGGCGTCGAATTCGGCGTTCGCGGCGCTCGCCGGCGACGCCAATTTCCAGAAGGCGATGGCGAACTAGTCTGCGCGCGGGTTGGGGTGCGGCGCCCGCGGTTCGGGCGCCGGAGGGGGCCGATCGATGGATGTTGGGCCACCCCCGCCGGAGCCACCCGCGGCTGTCGCGCCCGCAGCGGCCTCGTCTGGCCACGGGCCCATCGTCCTGGCGCAGCTCGAGCCGCCGCCGGGGCCGGTCGTTGTCCAGCCCGGGCCGCAGCAGGGCGGGCAGCCGACCGGGCCTGGCAGTGAGACGCCTTCCGCACC
>DATGKF010000132.1:0-3227 GCA_035294785.1 Caulobacteraceae bacterium
GAGCCTAGCTCGTCTTCACTTCAATGGTGCAACGACTAGGTATTTGGGTCTCTTCTCTGGGAAAGAAGAAACCCGCCACTCGATAGATGATCTGACGGACATCTACAAATTCTCAGAGCAGCTCGAAGCGCGCTTGCGAGAACTGGACCCGAGCGTCCAAAGCTAGCCGCCGGTGATCGGCCAAGTCTAGGCGGCGGGTTCGGGCGCGATCACGTCGAGCCTCACGGTCAAGCCGGCTCGCGAGCCGAGCGTCACCAGGGCGTCGAGGCTGAACTTGTTGATGCGGTTCTTGAGCAGGTCGTTGAGCCCGGGCTGCGAGACACCGAGGCGTTTGGCCGCCGCCGTCTGGGGCAGACCCCATCCCTGCACGGTCTTGCGGATCGCCCGGAGCAGGTCTGACCGCATGGTCATGTTGGCGGCCTCCGCGGGCGTTTCCATCAACGCTTCGAAGACGTTGTCGACCGTGTGCCGTTCAACGGTCGTCATCGGGCCGCAACGACACTCTCGCGGCTGCCTGATGACCGATGGCCAGCTTCCCAGCCGCGGCAGGCGAGCAGCACCGTCTTCGGCACCGGCTTTTCGGCGTTGGAGTAGTAGGCGACCATGCGGCGCGACAGGCCGAGCGCTTCGGCGGCCTTGGTCAGCGAGAGGCCGTTCTTCAGCCGCCATTCCAGGAACGCGCGCGCGTCTGCGCGCTTTGAGGCCGAGAGGGTTTCGAGCCAGAGACTGTCGGCGCTGGCTTCGGCGCCGTTCGACCACTGGAGGCTATGGCCCCAGTCGCCGACCTGGACCGCAGCGAACGCGGCGGGGTCCCGCAGCGCGGCGAACGCCGGGGTCGCCAGCCAGCCACTGAGATCGAGTTCGGCCTCAGCGCCATCGGACCAGTGCAGGCGCAACTGCGCGGGGCCGGTCGCCTTGACGGTCTCGATCGTCCGCATCGCATCCGTCGCGCTCATTGGTTCAACTCCTTCCACTTGGCCGCCAACTCGGCTTCATTCGCTTGCGCCCAGGCCCTCGCCGCCGCCAACACGCGCGCCGGCGCGTCGCCCACGATCAGAGCTCGCGTTGCGATCGCAACCGAGCACCGGAAGTCGGGGCCTTCCACATGGAAATGCGGAATCCCGTGGTCGCCGCCGTAGACTGCGATCTTCCACCGCGCCTGGCGGTGCAGGGTCACCATCGCCGTCCATATAGTGCAACTGTTGCACCATTACAATCGTCCGCCCAAGCGGAAGCGTCGGCGTCGCCCACGGGCGACGCCGGATGTCTCAGGCGATCGCGTTCACCTCAGTAGAAGCTGTTGTGGTGGTGATGGTGGTGGTGATGGTGGTGGTGGTGGTGGCCGTAGCCGAAGTAGATGCCCACTGGCGGCGCGTAGTAGTAGGGGCGGTAGTAGTAGCGCCGGCGGTTCTGAACCCAGATCCAGCGGCCGTGGTAGCGGACGTAGGCGGCGGGGCGAAGCCCAGCCGCATCGGCCGCGCGCAGGCGTTCGCTGGCGTTGGGGATGGGCGCGAGCAGGTCGGCATAGGAGTGGGCGACCGGCACGGGCGACTGGGGGATCGGCGGCATGGCCGCGCCGACGGCCGGAACGCCCGCCAGGGCCGCCACGCCGATCGCGCCGATGGTTTTCTTGCGCATGAGAACTCTCCTTCGGACCCCTGGTGTAGACGTAACGCCGATCGAGCCTTGCGGTTCTCAATTCGAGGGACACAACCCCACGCGCCGGCCGCTTGACCGCGTTCTAAGTCCGGGTACGGTTGCCGCAAGGGAACAAAGGGAGCCGCACCGCCATGCCTTACGCCGCCGGGCGCGTCATCAACGACGCGGACAGCCACATCATGGAGAGCCTGGACTGGCTTTCCAGCCATGCCGATCCGGCGATCCGAGAGCGGCTGGGGTCGATGCGGCTGGAGGCGGGCGGATCGGGGGCGGAGAAGGCGATTCATCGCGCCCTGGAGCGGCAGAAGGATGCGGCCGCGACGGCGGAGATCGCCTCCAACGTGGTGACCGGGCCGAAGGGCTGGGCCGCGTTCGGCGCGATCGATCCGGGCGAGCGGACCAAGGCGCTGGACGACCTGGGGTTCGCCCGCCAGCTGGTGTTCACCACCTTCGCAGGCTCGCAGTTCCTGCCCTCGCCCGATCCGGAGGTGAAGTACGGCGGCAGCCGGGCGCTGAACCGGGCCATGGCGGCGTTCTGCGCCGCCGACAAGCGCCTCTTGGGCGTCGGCGTCGTGCCGCTGGACGACCCGGAGCGGGCGGCAGCGGAGATCGACGCGGCCATCGCCGCGGGCGTCAAAGCGATCTGGATTCCGGCCGCGCCGGCGGGCGAGCGCTCGCCCGGGCATCCGGACCTGGATCCCGTGTGGGCGCGGCTGGCCGAGGCGCACACGCCCTTCGTGCTGCACGTGGGCGCGGCCTCGCCGAGCCTGCCGCCCGCCTATCACAAGAACGGGCATCCCAGGCCGAAGGACTGGCTGGGCGGCGGCGAGAACCTGAGGGCCAAGGACTATTTCGCGCTGGCCTTCGCGCCGCAGAACTTCCTCTGCGCCATGGCGCTGGACGGGGTGTTCGACCGGCACCCGACCTTGCGCGGCGGGGTGATCGAACTGGGCGCGGGCTGGGTTCCCGACATGCTCAGGCGCATGGACCAGGCGTGGAAGGGCTGGCGCAAGACCGACCCTGTGATCGCGAGCCTCTCAATGCCGCCCTCGGAGTTCATCCGCCGCGCGGTGCGCTTCACGCCGTTCGCGACCGAGAACGCCGGGACGATCATCCGCGAGGGCGGGCCGGAGCTCTTCCTCTTCTCGAGCGACTACCCGCACCCGGAGGGGACGAAGAATCCGATCGAGCGGTTCGAGTCGACGTTCGAGGGGCTGGACGAGGAGGTGAAGGACCGCTTCTACCGGCGGAACTTCGAGGACCTGTTCGCTTAGGCGCTAGTGGCCGGGCGGCGAGCCGGCGAGCGAGCGGCGGACGGTGTCGTTGACCTGATCCTGGGCGTCGTAGCTGTCGCTGCGCCACTGGGACTTGGTCTTGCACACCTGTTGGCGGCCGAGACGGCTGCCGAGCTCTTCTTCCCACTCGCAGATGACCGGGTCGTTCGTCTTCGGCGCGGCGGCCACGGGCGGCGCGTCGGCCGGCGGCGCGCCTGGCGCTGCGACGCCGCTCGGCGGCTGATCGGCATAGGCGGCGCCGGCGAGCGCAACGGCGCCGGCGGCGAGGCTGAA
>DATGKF010000133.1:0-23808 GCA_035294785.1 Caulobacteraceae bacterium
CGGACGGGCGTCGGCCAGTATGTCGAGGTCGCCCAGGTGGAAGCGGCGATGCACTGGATCGGCGAATACATCCTCGAGACCGGGCGGACGGGCGAGGTGTTCCGCGCCGACGGCAACCGGCGCCCGGACATGGCGCCCCACGACGCCTTCCCCTGCGCGGGAGACGACCAATGGATGGTCATCGCCTGTCCCGATGACGAGACGTGGGCCCGGCTGGCCGCGGCGGCCGGCCTCGGCGACCTGGCCGACGCGAGGTTTTCGACGCTGGCCGGTCGGCTGGCCAACGCCGAGGCGATCAAGACGGCGCTCAGCGCCTGGACCCGCGGCCGCAACAAGCACGAAGCGACCGACCTTCTGCAGGCGGCCGGGGTCCCCGCCGCGCCGGTGAACAGCGGAGCGGACGTCTGGCGCGACCCGTTCCTGCGCAGCCGCGGGTTCATTCAGGAGCTCACGCACCCGGCGGCGGGCGCGGCGGAATACCCTGGCCTGGCCTACCGGCTCTCGCTGACGCCGGGCGCCATCCGCTCGCCGGCGCCCTGCTTCGCCGAACACACCCGCGAGGTGCTGGAGGGCTTGCTCGGGCTCTCCCGCGCCGAGATCGACGCTCTGGTGGACGCCGGGGTCGTGCTTCAACACCCGGTCGGCGCAATGGGCGCCGAGACCGCAAAGGCGCCCGCATGACCTACCGTCACATCGAAGTCGAACGCCGCGGCGAAATCGAGATCATTCGCCTCAATCGCCCGCGTTACCGCAACGCCCAGTCCCGCATCCTGCTCGAGGAGATGACTGAGGCCTTCGCCCGCGCCGACCTCGACAACGATGTGAAAGTGATCGTGCTGGCCGCCGCTGGCGATCACTTCTCCGCCGGCCACGACCTCGGCACCCCTGAGGAACTGGAGGATCGCGCAACCAAGCCCTTCGGCGACGGGGTCCTCGGGCGCGTGAACCGCTCCTGGCACCTCTTCGTGGAGAACTCGCTGCGCTGGCGCGATGTCCGCAAGCCCACGCTGGCGCAGGTGCAGGGGTACTGCATCTTCGGCGGCTTCCTGATCGCATCGTGCATGGACATCATCATCGCGAGCGACGATGCGCTCTTCCTGCCGTCGCACCTGCAGCTGCACACCGCGCCTTGGGACATCGGCGTGCGCAACGCCAAACGGATCCTGTTCGAGAACCGGTTCATCCCCGCCCAGGAGGCGTACGAGCTCGGGCTCGTCTCCGAGGTCGTGCCGCGCGACCGGCTGGAGGACGCGGTGATGGCGCAGGCGGAGCGGTGGGCGGCCAACAGCCTCCTCGAACTGCGAATGCTGAAGCAGTCGATCAACCTCGCGCAGGACGCCATGGGCTACCGGCTCGCCGTGCAGGCCGCCCACTCCAACTACATGATCCGCGAGCTGGCCATCCCCGAGGCCGAGCGGGCCAAGATGGGCGAGGCGCGGCAGATGACGCGCGTGGGCGCGGCGCTGGCCAAGGCGGGTGGCGACAAGCCCAAGACCAAACAGCGAAACCAAGGGTGAAGCCGCCCGCGCCGGCCGCGGCCCCGACGCTGGCCGGATGCGCCATTGCGTCGCCGCTGTGCGAGCGCCTCGCTTGGCGTAGAGTGGTCGAGACTTGGGGGAGTTCACGACATGACAGCAACAACCGCTGATGCGGCGCCGGTCGCCGCCGCGGCCCGCCGGACGCGCTTCTATCTCTGGATGGCGGTCGCCATGGCGGCCACGGCGTTCATCGGCTTTGCGCCAACGTTCTGGGCGCCGATGGCGCAAGGCGTGCCCGAGCTGATCGCCGTGCTCGCGATCCACGGTTCGCTCTTCTTCGGCTGGACCTTGTTCGTGATCTATCAGGCCTGGCTGGTCGAATCCGGTCGCGTCGCCCGCCACCGCGACGTGGGCCTGTTGGGCGTGTCGCTGGCGACGGCGATGACGATCTTCGGCGTGCTGGCGGCGATCAACGCCGCGCAGCGGGCCACGGCCGCGCACTACGCCGGGCCGGGCGAATCCTTCATGGTCGTGCCGCTGGCGGCGCTGTTGTCGTTCGCGGTGCTGGTGACCGCGGCGATCCTCAACATCCGCCGTTCCGAATGGCACAAGCGGCTGATGCTGTCGGCGACCGCGGTTCTCCTCGATGCGGCCATCGCGCGCCCGTTCATCGTCTACCTGGTGATGGGCGGCCACCCGCCGCCGTTCGGAGGAACGGTCGGGCTGGCCGGATTCAACATGCCGCCGCCGCCGGTCTTGGGCGTCCTGCCGCCCGCCTTGATCGCCATGCTCTTCATCGTCGTCGGCATGGTCCGCGATTGGCGCGCGCTCGGCAAAGTGCATCCGGCCTATCTGTGGGCCGGCGGGTTTGCGCTCGCCGTGCAGCTGCTGAAGATCCCCCTGAGCGACACCACGCTCTGGCACGGCGTCGCCCGCTCGCTGATCTCGCTCGCCGGCTAGCCGGACGCAGAACAGACGCGTAGCGCGCCCGGCTGGCCTTTGCGCCGAGGTCGCCCTCGTGGAATGGCCGCGACAGGAGCGCCATGGACTACGACTACATCATCGTCGGCGCCGGCTCGGCGGGCGCGGTGCTGGCCACGCGGCTCTCCGCCAACCCGTCCGTGCAGGTCGCGCTCATCGAGGCCGGGCCGGACTACAGCTCGGCCGACACGCCGGCGGCGATGCGGAGCGCGAATCCGAATGAGATCATCGTCGGCGAGGCGCATGCGCGCTTTCGCTGGGATGCGCTGAAGGCCAGGCGCACGGCGGCGCAGAGCCCGCGCACCTATTGGCGCGGGCGGGGCATGGGCGGGAGTTCGGCGGTCAACGGTCAGATCGCCATCCGCGGCGTGCCGGAGGATTACGACGGCTGGGCGGCCAGCGGCTGCGTCGGCTGGTCCTTCGCCGAGGTGCTACCGGCGTTCCGGCGGCTGGAGACCGATCTGCGCTTCGGCGCGGCCGACTACCACGGCGATGACGGTCCGATTCCGGTCTATCGCGCGCCGCTCTCCAAGTGGGGCGCCGTGGACCAGGCGCTGGCCGAGGCGGCGCTGGACGCAGGGTATCCGTGGGCGGCCGACCACAATGCGCCGGGGACGACCGGCGTCTCGCCCTACGCCATCAACAGCCGCGACGGCGCGCGGGTCAGCACCAACGACGCCTATGTCGAGCCGGCGCGCGGGCGCAACAACCTGGCCATCTTCGGCGAGGCTTTCGTCGACCGGGTGCTGTTCGACGGCGCGCGGGCCATCGGCGTGCGCGTGCGCATGGCCGGGGGCTGGCGCGAGGTGCGCGGCGGCGAAGTCATCCTTTCGGCGGGCGCGGTGGCCTCGCCGGCCATCCTGCTGCGCTCCGGGGTCGGGCCGGCGGCGCACCTCGAGGCGCACGGCATCGCGGTGAAGGCGGCGCTGCCGGTGGGCGAGGGGTTCCAGGACCATCCGGCGATCTTCCTGCCCGTGCGGCTCGGGCCGCACGCCCAGCCGCCGCCGGGCTTTCGCCACACCAACGCCTGCGTGCGCTATTCTTCGGGCCTCGCCGGCGCCGGCCCGAACGACATGATGATGGTGGCCATGAACCGCTTCGGCGACAGCCTCGGCCAGCACCTGGCCGGCGCGGCCGACGAGCCGGTGTTTGGCCTCCTGGGCGTCTGGGTGAACGAATGCGTCTCGCGCGGGACGGTGCGCCTGGCCTCGCCCGATCCGCTCGAGCTGCCGCTCATCGAGGAGAACATGCTGGACCACCCCTCGGACGTGGAGCGGATGCGCGACGGCGTGCGGCGCCTCTTGGCGCTCGGTCGCCACGCCAGCGTGAGCGCGATCGGCCGGGTGGACGTCGACCTCTCTCCCGCCGCGGCGGACGCCGACATCGACGCCTTCGCCTTGCGGCGCGCCGGCGACGCCCAGCATGCGACCAGCACCTGCGCCATGGGCGACCCGGCCGATGCGGCCACGGTGGTCGACCCCAACTGCCGCGTGCTCGGCCTCGAGGCCCTGCGCGTCATCGACGCCTCGGTGATGCCGAGCGTCGTGCGCGCCAACACCCACCTGACCACCGTCATGATCGCCGAGGTCATGGCCGAGCGGCTGGGATGTTCGCTTGGACCTGCCGCGTCCTAGGGCTGGGCCGCCGGCGATGTCCGCTAAGCGAAATCCTGAGCGCCCCGCCGCTCGTGCTTTAATGCCCAGGTTCGCGACGTAATACCTGAAGCTTTGAAATAGGGACGCTGTCCACCTCCTCCTCCACCGCCACCGTCTACCAGCGTCCCCTATCAAGACCTTCCGGCGTTACGTCGCGGATCGACCCTCGGTCGAGGCCGGAATCTGGCGCGCCCGCTAGCGGACGCGGCCCTCCGCCCGCTGTCCCAGGCGCGCTGAACGTCGCGGCGCGAGAGCGTCAGCCGAGGAGCCGCTCGATCCACGCATGCCCGGGATGGATGACGCCGAGCGCCGCGGCCAGCCAGTCGCGGGCGCCGGGCGAAAGGCGGGGCGCGACGCTGGCGAAGTCGGCCTCGTCCTTGTCGCGGCGCCACTTGGCCTTGAACAACAGCACGATCGCCGGGGCGAGGTAGGAGATGCCGGCGGCCGTGCGTCCGGTGGCCCAGGGACGCGGCGCGCTGAGTTCGCCGGTGCGGTAGTAGATCCAGGTCCGCGCGTCGCCCGGGTCGCGGAAGATGTCCATCCGCCAGGCGCTCGCCGCCGGGTCGGCGACCCAGGTCTGGCGCGTGCCCGACCGCGGCGCGTCGCCCGGCGCCCGCGCGATCACCTGCCCGTCGTCGTTGTCGTACAGGGCAAGGCCCAGGTTCTCGAGCCGCGCCTGCAGCTCGGGGAAGAAGACGGCCGGGACGGCGATCTCCAGGTCCCCGTGCGAACGGGTCTGCTCGCCCAGCCAGAGGTCGAGCGCCCAGCCGCCGGCGACCGCCCAGGGCGCCGAGACGCCCGCCAGCGCCGCGGCCGCCTCGTCCGGCGTCCAGGCCAGCGACCAGGTCTCCTCCGGCGGACCGTCCCAGCGTTTGGTTTCCGACATCGCACGCCCCCGCGGACGCGGGGGTTCTCCCCTGGGCGCGGCAGAGGTTCAACCGGCGATGTTGAGCCGGCGCGCCGCGAGCGTCACTGTGTGAGCGTGACCTATCCGTTCGCCCCCGACTTCCGCGTGCTGATGGCCGAGCGGTGCGCCGCCTTTCCGCGCATTGGCCACGACGACGCGGCCCTGAAGCCGGCGGCGGTGGCGCTGGCGCTGGTCGCGGCCGACGACGCATCGGGCGAGGCGGCGTTCCTGCTGACCCGGCGGGCGTCGGGACTTCGGGCGCACGGGGGGCAGTGGGCGCTGCCTGGCGGGCGCTGCGACGCGGGCGAGACGCCGGCCGAGGCGGCGGCGCGGGAGCTGGAAGAAGAGCTGGGCCTGGTGCTGCCGGCGGGCGCGGTGCTCGGCTTGCTCGACGACTATCCGACCCGCTCCGGCTACGCGATCACGCCGGTGGTGGCGTGGCTGGACGACGTGGGCGCCATGCGGCCGAACCCGGACGAGGTGGCGGCCGCCTATCGCGTGCGGCTGGACGCGATCGCCGCCGACGACGTGATCACCTTCGAGACCATCCCCGAAAGCCCGCGCCCGCTGATCCGCGTGCAAATCGGCGAGCACAACATCCACGCCCCGACGGCGGCGCTGATCTATCAGCTGCGCGAGCTGGTCGCCGGCCGCGTCACCCGCGTGGCCCACCTGGAACAGCCGGTGTTCGCCTGGCGCTGAGCTCGAGGACCTAGGTGTCCGTCGAGCTGGGTCATTGGACCAGGACCCAGGCTGGCTTGATGAGGGGGAAGGCGATCAGGCCGACGAGCGCGGCCGCTGCGATGAGGGCGGGATTGGGAATCTTGAACCGGAACAGCAACGCCAGCGCGCTCAGCGCGAGCACGGCGGTCAGCGCGTCGCCGATGGCGATCTTGCCGAGCAGCACCGTCGCGCCAAGGATGGTTCCGATCGCGGCGCCGTACGCGCCTTTGACGAAGCCCTGTACGTAGCGGCTGCCGCGATGGCGGCGCAGCAGCGGCGCCACCGCCAGCACGAACACGAACGACGGCAGGAAGATCGCCACCGTCGAGGCGAGCGAGCCCCAGAAGCCCGCCACGACGAAACCCACGAAGGTCGCGGTGATCACCACCGGGCCCGGACTCATCATCCCGACGGCGACGGCGATCAGGAAGGCCCGCGGCGACAGCCAACCGTTCTCGTGCACGAGCCCGCGCTCCAGAAACGGCACGATGACGAGGCCGCTGCCGAAGGTGAGGCTGCCAGCCTTGAGGAAGAAGAGCACCAGCTTGCCAATGGTCGACGCCGTCGGCGCATGGCTCGCGGCGCCAGCCGCGACAACACCGCCGGCTGCACCGGCATGGCGCACGGCGATCACGCCATAGTAGGCCACGCCCAGAAGGCCGGCGGCGATGAAGACGATGGCCACCTCGGCCTGCAGGATAACCGTGGCGAGGAAGGCCGCGGCCGCGATCGCCCACTGCAGCCAGTCCTCCATGCCGAGCCGCGAGAGCCGCCAGCAAGAGTGCAGGATCAGAGCGATCACCACCGGGCTCACGCCGTAGAACACGGCGGTCATCCACGGCAGGTCGCCGAAATGCACGTAGAGCGCGCCCAAGGCCGCGACGATCAGGAAGTTGGGCAGGATGAACGCCCATCCACCAGCCCAGGCGCCCCCGAACCCGCCTCGCATGTGCCCGGCGAAGATGCCGACCTGAATCGCCAGCGGACCGGGCAGAGCCTGGCTGACGGCGATCGCCTCCCGCATTTCCGCCTTCGACAGCCAGCCCCTCTCGTCGACCAGCTCGCGCTCCATCTGCCCGCACAGCGCCACCGGGCCGCCAAAGCCCAGCGCGCCAAGCCGCAGGAAGTAGGCGACGATCTGGCGCAACGGCACGTGCTCGGGCGGCTCGGCCGTCGCCGTGGAAGGGAAGGTTCGGTCGGGAGACGGCTCGTTCCGTGCCAATACAATCGCTCCGCGCCCTGGGCAGGGCGGTTGGAGCGGGTCTTGGACGGCGCACCGTCTGACCGGGCGCCCGCGCGGCCCGATGCAGCAACGGTTAGCGCCGTCCGCGCCCCGTCGCAAGCGCCGCGGCGGCGGCCCACCCGGGTTGACGCTAGGTCGCTATTTCCGCGCGACGCCGGCAGGTCTACCCTTCAGGAACAACGCCGCCTCATCCGTGAAACGAGGCGCGATGGAGGACGAAGATGGCCCAGGAGCCGATGCAGTATCTGGGAGTCAACCACGTGGCGCTGGTGGCGCGCGACATGGCCGAGACGGTCGCCTTCTACGAGGGCGTGCTCGAGATGCCGCTGGTGAAGACGGTCGAGTTCCCGGGCGGCCGCGGCCAGCACTTCTTCTTCGACTGCGGCGGCGGCGGGCTGATCGCCTTCTTCTGGTTCAAGGACGCCCCGCCGATCGCGCCAGGCGTCGCCTCGATGCACGCCGACGTGCGCAAGAACGGCTCGATGACCGCCATCGCCTCGATGAACCACCTGGCCATCTCGATCCCGGTGGAGAAGTTCGACGCCTATGTCGCGCGGCTGAAGAGCAAGGGCGTCGGCGTCTATGTCATCAACCACGACGATTCCGAGGCGGGCGCGGCGGCCGAGATGCACGACGGCGTCTGGATCCGTTCGATGTACTTCCGCGACCCGAACGGCATCCACATGGAGCTGGCGGCCCTGACCCGCGCCTTCCGCCCCGACGACGTCGCCCACGACCCGGTGAACGAACGCGGCGAGCACGTGCCAGCCAAGGCGACCGAGCCCGCCTGACCATCACGACGACCCTGCGCGATCAGCCGGCGGGCCTGTCCTTGCGCATGTGGACGGTCACCCCGCGCTCGCTCGTCTCCTCGCGCTCGACCACGTACCCGAGGCCGGCGTAGAGGCGCAGGTTCGTCTCGAACCGCTGGTTGGTGTAAAGCCGCGTGCCCCGCAGCCCCGCCTCGGCCGCCAGCCTTTCGGCCAGTCTGAGGAGGCGCGCGCCGTAGCCCCGCCCCTGGAAGGTGGGCAGCACCGCGACATTGACGATCAGGAGCCAGCCCTCCTCGGGCGTCGTCTCGATCAGCGCCACCAGCCGCGGTCCGACGAACAGCAGGTCGAAGCGATGCGCCGCGACGGCCTCGGCATAGTCCACCGTCATCGGCAGCGGCTCGCGGCCGATCACCTCGACCCAGTCCAGATAGGCCTCGTGCGTCACAACGCCGATGGCGTCGGCGTCGGCCGCGGTCGCGACGCGCAGAGTGACGCCGTCCATCCCGTCAGCCCTTGGGCCGGCGGCCGCGGTTGGCCCACACGATCAGCATCGCCGCGGCGGCGATGAGGAAGGCGCCGTTGCCGGTGAGCGCGACGCTGCCATGCAGTCGCGCCGGCGGGACGATGGCCGGGATCACCGCCAGCCCCTCGAGCACCCACGCCGCGCCGAGCAGAACCGCCAGCGCGCCGATGACGCTGAGGACGATACGCATGGCCGCCTGCCTCCCTCGCTTCCCTGAAGCGGCCCTTCCATGGTCAAACTTCGCGCCATCGGCAAGGCGGGAGCTTGAAGGGATTGCCAACCGAGGCGCGGGCGATCGTCGGGGACGGGGCGGGCGGCTTCGCCGACGCGACGCTGACGCTCGGCGACCCGGGACCCGGCGAGGTGCTGGTGGCGATCCGCGCCAGCGGCGTCTGTCACACCGATCTCGACAGCCTGAGCTGGGGGCGGCCGCTGATCCTCGGCCATGAGGGCGCGGGGGTTGTCGAAGCGGTCGGCGACGGCGTCAGCCACGTGGCGGCCGGCGACCGGGTGCTGCTGAACTGGGCGATCCCCTGCGGGATGTGCGTCCAGTGCCGGCGGGGCGCCGAGGCCCTCTGCGAGGCCAAGCCGTCCGTGCCGCGCGAGCGGTTCGGCTGGTCGGGCGGGCGCATCTGGCCGAGCTTCGGGCTGGGCTCGATGGCCAGCCACGCGATCGTGGCCAAGCCGGCGGTCGTGAAGATCGAGGTCGACGTTCCCTTCACCTCGGCCGCCATCCTCGGCTGCGGGGTGATGACCGGGTTCGGCTCGGTGGTGAACGCCGCCAAGGTCGAGCCCGGATCGAGCGTGGTGGTGCTGGGTTGCGGCGGCGTCGGCCTGAGCTGCGTCCAGGGCGCGGCCTACGCCGGCGCCGGCATGGTGATCGCGGTTGACGTGAAGGCGGAGCGCCTGGCGCTCGCGCAAGCGTTCGGCGCCACGCACACGCATCTGGCGAGCCGCGACGACGCCGGCCTGCTCGCGGCCGCCAAGGCGGTGAAGGCGCTGATCGGCCGCGGCGCCGACTACGCCTTCGAATGCACCGCCGTGCCCGAACTGGGCGCCGCGCCGCTGGCCATGGTGGCGAACGGCGGGACGGCGGTGGCGGTCAGCGGCATCGAACAGGTGGTGGCGATCGACATGCAGCTGTTCGAATTCGACAAGCTCTACATCAACCCGCTCTACGGCCAGTGCCGGCCGTTCAGCGACTTCCCAAGGCTGCTCGATCTCTATGCGCGCGGGCGGCTGAAGCTGGACGAGATGGTGACCGCGACCTTCCCGCTCACCGCCGCCGGTCTCCGCCAGGCGTTTGCGGCCATGCGCGCCGGCGAAGGCGCCAAGACGGTGCTGGTCCCGTGAGCCCAACACGGCGCGCCCGCGCAGAGGCCCGAGCGGACGCGCCATTGACGCCGGGCGGGCGCGCCCGGAGTATCGCCGCCACGCGAAGGAGACCTCGCCATGGGCCTACCGGCCGAACCGCACCCCGCCAACTCGACGGCGGCGCGCAACGCCCTCGTGGTGCTGGCGGTGATCGCGGTTGGCGCGGTGCTCTGGCGCCTTTCAAGCATCTTCACGCCGCTGGCGATGGCGCTGCTGCTCACCATCATGATCGACTCCTTCTCGCGCGTGCTGCGCCGGCGGCTGCGACTGCCGCCGATCGCCGCCATGCCGCTGGCCATGCTGATCGCTATCGTCGGGTTCGGCGCCGTGGCGCTGGTCGTGGGGGCGAACGCCAGCGGGTTCGTGAGCGAGCTCTATGGCTATGCGCCCAAATTGGACGCCTTGCTCGCCAAGCTGGCCGGCGCGGTCGGGGTCTCGGTGCCGCCGACGATCGCCCAGCTCGTGCAGCAGATTAACCCGGCCAGCTACCTCGGCCCGGTCGCCGCCGCCCTGGAAGGATTCGCCGCCGCGGCTTTCCTGGTGATGATCTACCTGGGCTTCCTGCTCGCCTCGCGCGCCGGCTTCGAGCGCAAGATGGCGATGCTCTATCGCATTCCGGGCGAACGGCACCGGGCGGCGGCGGTCTTCCTGCGCATTCGCAACGGCGTCGAGGGCTATCTGTGGGTGCAGACCGTCGCCTGCTTCATCATCGCGATCGGATCTTGGGGGGTGATGGCGGCGATCGGGCTGAACAACGCGGTCTTCTGGGCCTTCCTCATCTTCATCATCGGCTACATCCCGATCATCGGCGGCATGATCGGCGTGATCATGCCGACGATGTTCGCGCTGGTGCAGTTCGAAGGCTGGTGGCGGGCGGCGGCGCTGTTCGTGGGGCTGCAGCTCATCGGATTCGTGGTTGGCTCGATTCTCTATCCGCGGATGCAAGGCAAGAGCCTGAACATCGATCCGGTCGTGGTCCTGCTGGCCCTTGCGTTCTGGGGGGTGATCTGGGGCGTGCCGGGGATGATCCTCTCGACCCCGCTCACCGTGGTCGCCATGGCCGTGCTCGCGCAGTTCGACGGGACGCGCTGGATCGCGGTGATGCTGTCCTCGGACGGCGATCCCCTGGGCGACAAGAAGCTGGCCGCTGCGATCAAGGCGCACGCCCGGACGGGCGCCCCGGCGGCGGTCGCCAACCGTTAACAATTTTTCACCCGGCCGGGGTGGCGTTCGCCGTCTGAACACCTATCTGGAGAGTCGTCCGGGGTTTTCCCCTCCCTGGACGGGAGGCTCGGCGTCGAACAGCGGCGCCAGACGGTTTCCCAAGCGAAGGCCATCTCGTCGTTCCCCCCCGCGATGAGAGCCGCGCCGCCGGATGGAGCATCCTCCGGCGGCGTTCGCTTTTTCAGCCCCTCGAAATACACCGCGCGGGCGAGTAAGCGTCTCAGGCATGAACGATCGCGGCGGACGTCCCGCCAATCGAACGGCAGGGACCGCGCTCGCGGGCGCCTTCACCACAGCGCTCGGCGAAGAGCGGCTGGATGCGCGTCAGGCCGCCTTCATCGCGCAGATGGCCGAGGACGTGCGGCCCGAGGAGACGCCGGACCTGACGCCCGCAGCGCTCGCCGCCGGCTTCGCCGACCTCTGGCGCTTCGCAGACCAGGCGACGGGGGACGAGCCCGCCATCCGCATCGCGGCGGCCGGCCCCCACGCGCAACTCGACATCGTCCAGCCGGACTCGCCGTTCCTCGTCGACAGCGTGATGAACGAGGTAGCCGACGCCAGGCTGCCGGTGCGCGCCATGTTCCATGCTGTTGTCCCGGCGGCGCGCGGCGCGGCCAAACGCTCGATGATCCAGGTGCTGGTGGATCCGCTCGCCGACGCGCAGGCCGAGGCGCTCATCGCCCGCGTCCGGGCCGCGCTCGCCGACGTGCGCCTGGCGGTCGGCGACTATCGGGCCATGCAGGCGATGGTGGACCAGGCCAGCGGCGAACTGGGCGCGCGCAAGGGCGACATCCCCGCCGACGACCTGGCCGAGATGACGGCCTTCCTCGCCTGGCTGCGCCGACACTTCATCTTCCTCGGAGCGCGCCGCTACGAGTATCCCCGCACCACGACCGGCCGCTACACCGCCGATGAGCCGCGCTACCGCCCCGAGGGCTGCCTCGGCGTGCTGCGCGACCAGTCGCGCGGCGTGCTGCGCCGGTCCAGCGAGCCCGCCATCGTCTCGGCGCAGCTGCGCCGCGAACTCGATCGCGACACGCCGCTGATCATCGGCAAGTCCGATTTGAGGAGCCACGTGCACCGGCGCGGGCACATGGATTACGTCGGCGTGCGCCGCTATGGCGCGGACGGAAAGGCGGTGGGCGAGACCCGCTTCGTCGGTCTGTTCGCGGCCGAGGCCTATGACGACCCGGTGCAGGCGATCCCGCTGCTCCGGCGCAAGGTCGAACAGGTGCTGGCCTCGTCCGGGGCCCCGGCCGGCGGCCACCGCGACCGCCGGCTGCACAACGTGCTCGAGAACTTGCCGCGCGACGAACTGTTCCAGCTCTCCACCGAGGCGTTGCAGGACCTGGCGCTGGGCGTACTGCACCTGAACGACCGGCCGCGGGTCAAGCTCTTCGCACGCCGCGACCCGTTCGACCGTTTCGTCTCCATCCTGCTCTACCTTCCGCGCGACGCCTACGAGGCGGGGTTAGTGGCGCGCGCCGGGCGCATGTTGAGCGAGGCCTTCGGCGGGCGCATCTCGGCCTACTACCCCAGCTTCTCCGACGCCCCGCTGGCGCGCGTGCATTACATTATCGGCGTGACGCCGGGCGCGCTGCCGACGCCGGATCTCGGCAAGCTGGAAGCGGCGATCGCCGACGCCGCGCGCAGCTGGGAGTCGACGCTGGAGGCCGCGCTCCGCGCCGACCCTGTCGCCGATGCGCAGGCCGGCGGCTTGCTTGCCCGCTACGCCGCCGGGTTCCCGCCAGGTTATCGCGACCTCTACGACGGCGCCGAAGCGGTGCGCGACATCGCGATGATGGAGCCGCTCGGGCCGGACCGGCCTGTCGCCGTGCGCGCGCATCGCAAACCCGAAGATCCGCCGGCGGCGTTCCGCCTGAAGCTCTATCGCTGGGACGCCGCCGCGCCCCTGGCCGACGTCCTGCCGATCCTCGACAACATGGGCCTCAAGGGGCTGGCGGAAGATGGGTTCGCCGTGCCGCGCGCCGGCGACGAGCCGGACCTCGTGTGGGTGCACGAGTTCAGCCTCACACAGGCCGATGGCGAAGCGATCGCCTTCGCACGCGTGAAGCCCGCCTTCGAGGACGCCTTCATGGCCGTCTGGGAGGGCCGGGCCGAAGACGACGGCTTCAACCGGCTGGTGACCGCGCTCGGCGTCTCCTGGCGCGAGGCGGCGCTGATGCGGGCGCTCGCCCGCTACCGGCAGCAGTCGGGTCTCGATCCCGGCGAGGCCGTGCAGCAGGCGGCGCTGGCCGACCAGGCCGGCATCGCGCGGCTGATCCTGGACATGTTCGCCGCCCGGTTCGACCCGGCGTTCGCGGGCGACCGGGAGGCGAAGACAGACGCCCTCGCCGCCGAGGTCGTCGAGGCGCTGCGCGCCGTCGAGAGCCTCGATGTCGACCGGGTGTTGCGCCGGCTGGCCGCGCTCGTCCGCGCGCTCACCCGCACCAACTATTACCAGCTTGCCGCGGGCGGCGGCCCCAAGCCCTACATCAGTTTCAAGCTCGCCTCGCGCGAACTCGAGGACCTGCCGGAACCGAAGCCGTACCGCGAGGTCTTCGTCGCCGCCCCGCATGTCGAGGGCGTTCACCTGCGCTTCGGGCCGGTGGCGCGCGGGGGCATCCGCTGGTCGGATCGGCGCGACGACTTCCGCACCGAGGTCCTGGGCCTGGTGAAGGCGCAGAACGTCAAGAACGCGGTGATCGTGCCCGTGGGCTCGAAGGGCGGCTTCTATCCCAAGCGCCTGCCACGCGGTGGGACGATGGACGCAACGCGCGAGGCGGCCGTCTCCGCCTATCGAACCTTCCTGTCGGGCCTCCTTGACCTCACCGACAACCTCGCGGCCGACGGAAGCGTCGTCGCGCCGGAGCGCGTCGTCGTGCACGACGCCGACGATCCTTATCTGGTCGTGGCCGCCGACAAGGGCACGGCCACCTTTTCCGACATCGCCAATGCGTTGGCGGAAGACTACGGCTTTTGGCTCGGCGACGCCTTCGCGTCCGGCGGCTCTGCCGGCTACGATCACAAGGCCATGGGCATCACCGCCCGCGGCGCCTGGGAGGCGGTGAAGCGCCACTTCCGCGAACTCGGCAAGGACATCCAGGCCGAGCCCTTCACCGTCATCGGCGTCGGCGACATGTCTGGCGACGTCTTCGGAAACGGCATGCTGCTGTCGGAAGAGATCCGGCTGGTCGCCGCCTTCGACCACCGCGACGTCTTCATCGATCCCGATCCCGACCCGGCGGCCTCCTTCGCCGAGCGCAGGCGCATGTTCGCGCTCCCGCGGTCCTCGTGGCAGGACTACGACCGCAAGGTGATTTCACGCGGGGGCGGCGTCTTCTCGCGCACGCTGAAGGCGGTCCCGCTGACGCCCGAGATGCAGGCGCTGCTCGGCGTGGACGCCGACGCGCTCACGCCGGCCGAGCTGATCCACGCCATCCTGAAGGCGAAAGCCGAACTGCTCTACCTCGGCGGCGTCGGGGCCTATGTGAAGAGCCCGCGCGAGAGCCATCTGGACGTCGGCGACAAGGCCAACGACGCCATCCGCGTGAACGCCGACGAGCTTCGGGTGCAGGTGGTCGGCGAGGGGGCGAACCTCGGCGTCACGCAGGCCGGCCGCATCGCCTTCGCCCGGGCCGGCGGGCGCATCGACACCGACGCCATCGACAACTCGGCCGGCGTCGACACCTCCGACCACGAGGTGAACATCAAGATCCTGACCGGCATGGCCGAGCGCACCGGCGAGCTGGACCGGCCCCGGCGCGACGCGCTGCTGCAGTCGATGACCGAAGAGGTGGCCAGCCATGTGCTGGCGCACAACTATGATCAGACACTGGCGCTCAGCCTGATGCAGCGCAGCGCCGTCGGCGACCTCGCCGCCCATGGCGCGTTCATCGCGGCGCTCGAGACCGAGGGCCGCCTCGACCCTGCCATCGAGGGCTTGCCGAGCGCGCTCGCCATCGCCGCGCTGGGCGACGCTGGCGAGGGCCTGACGCGCCCCGAGCTTTCCGTGCTCCTGGCCTACGGCAAGCTCGACCTGTTCGACGCCGTCATCGCCTCGAGCGCCCCGGACGACCCCTATTTCGTGCAGACCCTCGAGGACTATTTCCCAGAGCCGCTTCGCCGCTTCGGCGATGAGATGCGCCGCCATCGCCTCCGCCGCGAGATCATCGCGACCGTGCTCGGCAACGACATGGTCAACCGCTGCGGCCCGACCTTCCCGCGCCGGCTGATGGCTGCGGCCGGCTGCGGGCCGGCGGAGCTGGCCACCGGTTTCTCCGCCGCCAAGGCGGTGCTCCGCGTCGAGACGAGCTGGAACGCCATCGCGGCGCTGGACGGGCGGATCGCGGCGGCGGGCCAAGCTGACTTGTTCGCCGAGCTGGCCGGCCTGCTGCGCGCTCAGACCTACTGGCTCGCCCGCCGCGCCAGCCGGCCGAGTGCGGAGGCGGAGGGTGGCGGCGCCTCCGTGAAGGCGCTGATCGACGCCTACCAGCCGGCGATGGACGAACTCCGCAAAGCCGGCGGCGCCATTCTCTCGGCCTTCGAACAGCGGATGGTGGCGCGCCGGATCAAGAGCTTCCGCAAAAGCGGCGCGCCGAACACGATCGCATCGGAGCTGGCCCTGATGGGGCTCTTGACCACCGCCTGCGACCTCGCCGACCTGGCCACCGCCGCCGGCTGGCCGGTGCGGCGCGCCGCGGTGCTCTATCATCAGACGGGCGCGGCGTTCGGCTTCGATCGCCTGCGCGCAGCCGCCGGTTCGCTGAAGGCCGCCGACGGCTTCGAGCGACTGGCCGTGCGGCGCCTGGTCGAGGATCTGGTCGCCGAGCAGACGGCGCTGACGCGTGTGCTGATGGGCTTTGCCGGCTCGCCGGAAGGGGCCGAAACGCCGCAGGCCGCGCGCGGCGTCGTGCGCGGCTGGAGCGCCCTGAACGCCGGCGGGGCCCGGACCTGCGAAGCCGCGCTCAGATCGGTCGAGACCGCGCCTGGCGCCTGGAGCTTCGCCAAGCTCACCATCGCCGCGGCCGCGCTGCGCGAGCTGGTCGCCGCAGCCCGCTGATCCCTCGGGGAACGCCGCCGACAAAAATGCGCCTCGCGCGACGCGGGCTGTCGTGCCAGCTTGCGCGCCAGGGGGGCGGCGTCAGACCGCCTTTATCAGGGAAGAGGAGACGCCATGCACCCGTTGGTCGCACTGGTTACGGTTCTCGCGCTCATGCTGTTCTTCTGGCAGGCGCTGCGCGTCGGCTCGGCGCGCGGTCGGCTGGGAGTCGAGGCGCCGGCCACGAGCGGAAACCCGGAGTTCGAGCGCTATTTCCGCGTCCACGCCAACACGCTGGAAGGCCTGATGGTCTTCCTGCCGGCGCTTTGGCTGTTCGCCATCTTCGTCAGCGAGTGGGTCGCCGTCGGGCTGGGGCTGGTCTGGCTGGTCGGCCGGCTGATCTACACCATCGCCTACTCCCGCGAGGCGAGCCGGCGGGGAACCGGATTCGCCATCCAGGCCCTGGCGATGCTGGCGCTCCTGCTCGGCGCGGGCGGCGGCGTTGTCTGGAGCCTCATCCAGACGGTCATGGCGCACAAGTCGGTGGTCGGCTGACGCCGGCCGCCTGGGCAGTCATCCTGCGTTCAGCCTCGGCGGCGCAGTATGATCGCGCGCCGCGCTGCGGCGTGGGTTCAGTCAGGGAGAGGCGCATGGGCCAGCGCATGTTCGCGATCCTCGCCGCAATGGCGGCGGCGACCGCCCTTTCGGGTTGCGAAACGGCGACCCCCTACCAACCGCTGGCGACGGGCGCCGCGCAGTCCGGCGGCTACAGCGAAGCGCGGATCGAAACCGATCGCTGGCGGGTCTCCTTCACCGGCAACGATCTGACCAACCGCTCCACGGTCGAGACCTACCTGCTGTACCGGGCGGCGGAGTTGACGGTCGCCCAGGGCTACGACTGGTTCGAGACCGTCGATCGGGCGACCGAGACGCACGCCCACACCTACGCCTATGACGACGGACCATACGGGTTCGGTCCCTCGTGGCGATTCCGCCGCCGCGGCTTCGGCTGGTGGGGGCCGGGCTATTGGCCCGACGATCTCGACGTCCAGACGGTCGAGCGGTTCGACGCCTCGGCCGAGATCCTGATGCACCATGGGCCGAAGCCTTCAGGCAACCCGCACGCCTTCGACGCGCGCGACGTGATGAGCAACCTCGCCAGCAAGATCGTCCGCCCGAGCTGACCGTTCAGGCTGCGGCGGCGAGCTGGAAGGTGCGCCGGAAGGCCGCGAACCCTGGGCCGCTGAACGCCACGACACGGCCGCCGTCCAGCCGCCGCGCCCAGCCCCGAGCGTAGATCTCGGCCAGGAGCGCGCGGCCGAGGGAGCCGGCCAGGTGGTCGCGGCGCTCGCTCCAGTCGAGGCAGGCCTTGCAGACCGGGCGCCGGCCGCCCGGCGCAAGGCTCTCGGCCGGCACGCCGAAGGCGCGCACGAAGTCAGCGCCGGACGCCGTGAGGCTGAGCGCGCCGCTACGGTCCTCGATCACGCCGCGGCCCTTCAGCCCGTCGAGCAGCGCGACGCCCGCCTCGCCAGCCAGATGGTCGTAGCAGACGCGTGCGAAACGCATCGCCGCATCGCGCGGACCGGGGCGCGTGCGCCTGTGGCCCGCAGCCGCCGCCACGCCGGCCAGCTGCTCCATCAGTTCGGCCACCTCGCGGTTGGCGAGCGCGTAGTAGATGAAACGACCCTGGCGGCGCGGCGCGACGAGCCCGCCGTCCGCGAGCTTGGCCAGATGCGACGAAGCCGTCTGCGGCGTCACCTGCGCCTCGCGCGCCAACTCGCCCGCCGTGAGCGCCTGGCCGCTCATCAGCGCCGTGAGCATGTGCGTGCGCGCCGTATCCCCCAGAAGGGCGCCGATGCGGGCGATGTCGGGACCGTCTCTCATCCGCCCAGCCTAGGGCGGGCCCGCGCCGGCCGCCACCCGCTGACGGTTCGATGCCGATCGAAACGACGACGCGCGTCGGCGGTCTAGCAAGGCGGCGCTCCACGCGAAGCGAAAGGACCGCCATGACCATCGTCTGCTCGATCCGCTATGTGATCGATCCGTTCCAGCGCGACGCCTTCGAGGCCTATGCGCGCAAGTGGCTCGGCATCATTCCCGCCTGTGGCGGCGAGTGCCTTGGCTATTTCATGCCCCACGAGGGGAGCAACAACATCGCGCTGGCGCTGCTCAGGTTCGAGAGCCTGGCGGCCTACGAGGCCTATCGCGCGCGGGTGAAGAGCGATCCGGCCGGCGCCGCCAACTTCGGCGACGCCCAGGCCAAGCGCTACATCCTTTCCGAAGAGCGGACGTTCCTTGCGCCGGTCGAGCCCTAGCGCGGCTGCATGCGGATCCCGCCGTCCAGGCGCACGTCCTCGCCATTGAAATAGCCGTTGCGGATCATCTCCATCGCCAGCGAGGCGTACTCCTCCGGCACGCCGAGGCGCTTGGGGAACAGCACTGTGGCGGCCAGTGCGTCCTTCACCTGCTGTGGCGCCCCGCCCATCAGCGGGGTGTCGAAGATGCCGGGCAGGATGGTGTTGCAGCGGATGCCTTCCTGCGCCATGTCGCGCGCCACGACCAGCGTCAGGCCGACCACGCCGGCCTTGGAAGCGGTGTAGGCCGCCTGGCCGATCTGGCCGTCCTCGGCCGCTACGGAGGCGGTGTTGATGATCACGCCGCGGTCGCCGTCGGGCAGAGGGTCCAGCGTCATCATCCCCGCCGCGCCCTTGGCCACGCAGCGGAAGGTCCCGACTAGGTTGATCTGGATGATCAGGTTGAAGTTCTCGGTCGGAAAGGTGCGGATCTCGCCGGTGTCGCGCGCGCGGCTGGCGGTGCGCGAAGCGTTGCCGGTGCCGGCGCAGTTGACCAGGATGCGCTCCTGGCCGTTCGCCGCGCGGGCCTGGGCGAAAGCCGCGTCGACCTCCTCTTCCGACGTGACGTTGCAGGGGCAGAAGACGCCGCCGCCGATCTCGGCGAGCAGCGCGTCGGCCTTCGCGCGCTGACGCTCGAGGTCGAAGATGCCGATCTTGACGCCGTGGCTGGCCAGCGCCCGCACGGTCGCCTCGCCGAGGCCGGAAGCGCCGCCCGTGACGATGGCGGCGATCGAGGAGTCGAGCTTCATGGACGTAGGCCCCTTCCGAGGGATTATATGGCCGCGACGGTCGCGAGCTTTCTCCGGCGCCATGTAGCCGGCTTGAGCGGCGACGCCAACGATGACCCAAGGGCGCCGTTCCCCGCGACCCTTAGGCGCGAAGAAGGGAGCGCATGATCCATGGCCTATGAAGCCATCCTCTACGACAAGCACGAACACGTGGCGGTGCTGACGCTGAACAAGCCTGAGCGGTTGAACGCGATCGGGAACGCCGTTCGCGAGGAAGTGCACCAGGCGGTGGAGGCGGCGCGCGAGGACGATGACGTGCGCGCGCTGATCATCACCGGGACGGGCCGCGGCTTCTGTTCCGGCGCGGACCTGAGCGGCGGCGCGGCTGCAGCCGCGGCGGCGGCCGGGCGCGACCCGGACGCGGTCGGTCCGCAGAACACCCGCCTGGATGAAGACGGCTGGGTGGGCCGCTGGGCCCGGCGCTTCCACTCCTTCGACAAGCCGCTGATCGGGGCGATCAACGGCGTGGCCGCCGGCGCCGGCATGAGCATGGCGATGGCCTGCGATATCCGCGTCGGTTCGGAGATGAGCCGGTTCAAGGCCGTCTTCATCGAGCGCAGCCTCTCGCCCGACTCCGGCCTCTCCTATTTCCTGCCGCGCGTGATCGGCTATGCCCGCGCAGCCGACCTGCTGTTCACCAGCCGCGCGGTGAACGGCGAGGAGGCCTACCGCCTCGGCCTGCTCGACCGGCTCGTGCCGCACGAGGCGCTCCTTGAAGAGTCGATCAAGCTCGCCAACGAGATGACCCAGTGGCCGCCGCTCGCCCTTCGGATGACCAAGCGCGTGCTGCAGCACAGCTTCGAAGCCGACTTCGAGGAAGCGATCCGCTACGAGTCCGTCGGACTGGGCTTCGCGCGAAAAGCGCCCCACGACGTGCGCGAGTCGCGGCTGTCTTTCACCGAGAAGCGGAAACCAAAATACACCGGCGCGTGAGTGGTAAACGCGAACTGAATGAGAGCATTATACAATATTAATTCGAGTAATTACGGATAACGATTCCGATATAATCACGGTTTACGCGCGTTTACTTTGCCAATTAACGACACTGCAACAGCTGTCGTCGGATAACCTCGAACGACGCGGGGGGATCGATCCCTGGACCGGCGTGTTCGAGGCGGAAGATGCGGCTGGGCACAATCATCAGTATCGTGGCGTCTGTGGCGCTTGGGTTGGGGGCGCTGCTGATCGCGCGCCTCTGGCTGCTGCCTTCGCATTCGGCGCACTCGTCCACGGCGCAGGCGGCGACGCCGGCGCCCGAGGTTCCGGTGGTGGTGGCCGCGATCCCGATCCCGTGGGGCGCCAAGCTCGACAGCCACTATCTGAAGGTCATCAGGATTCCGCCGGCTGACACGCCGCAGGGCGCCTACGCCAACGTCGGCCAGATTCTGAACCAGGACGGCGGCCCGCCCGTGGCGCTGGCCGCCATGGCCGCGCAAGAGCCGGTTCTGGCGTCGAAGCTGACCGGGCCCGGCGAGCGGCAGACGCTGGCCGCCCTCGTCGCCCCAGGCATGCGCGCCTACACCATCTCGGTGACGGCCGCGACCGCCGGCGGCGGGCACATCATGCCCGGCGACCGCGTCGACGTGGTCTACTCGCACGAGTTGCCGACGCCGATTGCTGACGCCGGGAACGGCAAGCTGTTCGGGGCGGGCGTGCTCATCCAGAGCGTTCGCGTGCTGGGCGTCGACCTGAACGCCAACCCGACCTCGACTCAGCCGGCGGTTCCGTCCACGGCGACGCTGGAAGTGTCGATGCAGGACGCCGAAAAGCTGGCGCTGGCGGTCCAGGGCGGCGGCACGCTCAGCCTGGCGCTGCGGCGTCCCGGCCAGGGCGAGATCGACTCCGCCGCGCACGCCATCGTCGACGACAGCCGCATCAGCCACACCCCTCGCCAGCCGCGCGACGGCGCTCCCGTCGCGGCCGCCAGAACCAACCGCCCCCGCTCGAGCGCCGACGGCGCCGGCGTTGCGGTCACCGTCGTCAGCGGCGACGCCGCCACCGACATCCACGTGCCTTTTGAACGGGCGGGACGCTGACGATGGGCCACCTCATGTCTTCCAAGGCCGGCAGGCGCCTGGCGCTGGTCGCCGGCGCGGCGCTGGCCGCCGGCATCGTCGGCGCGGGAAGCGTCCGCGCGGCCGACGTTGACGAAGCGCCGCGCTCGATCGTGGTGGCCAAGGACAAGTCAGCCGCCTTCCGGCTCGACTATCCGTTCGGCGAGATTGTCGTCGCCCAGCCTGACACCGCCCAGCTGGTCGCGACCACCGACCACAGCTTCTACATCCGCGGCAAGGCGCTCGGGGTCACCAACCTGCTGATCTACGACCAGCGCCATCACCTCGCACAGGTGATCGACGTGCGCGTCGGCGACGACCTCGACTCGCTGCAGTCGGACCTGGCGGCGGCCTTGCCCGGCGAGCACATCACCGCCCAGGACTTCGCCGGCGGCGTGCTGCTGACCGGCACGGCCTCGTCGACGGCCGTCGCCGAGCGGGCCTCAGCGATCGCCGAGCATTATGCGCCGAAGGCGGTGGCCTCCAACGTCACCGTGCTCAACAACCAGCAGGTCATGGTCGAGGTCCGCTTCCTGGAGGCGAGCCGCAGCTCGCTCAAGGACGTCGGCTTCAACTTCTCGGCCAAGAGCGCGCTCGGCAACTTCGGAATAAACTCCGGCTCCGGCCTCGCCGGCAACACGGCGCCGCAGGCGACGCTGGCGATCGCCGGCCGCATCGGCGACGTGTCGATCAACGCCCAGCTGGAGGCGCTCGAACAGAAGGGCGTCGTGCGCACACTGGCGCGGCCGAACCTGATGGCCATGTCCGGCCAGGAAGCCAGCTTCCTCGCCGGCGGCCAGATCCCCTATCCGGTGCCGAACGGCCTGACCGGCGTCACCATCCAGTTCGAGCCCTACGGCGTGAACCTGAAGGTCACGCCGACGGTCGAGGACAACGGCGAGATCAAGCTGCAGGTCGCCCCCGACGTCAGCCAGCTCGACGAGGCGCACGCGGTCACCATCTCCGGCTTCAACCTGCCGGCGATGGTCGAGACCAAGGCGTCGACCACGGTCGAGCTGAAGGACGGGCAGAGCTTCGCCATCGCCGGCCTGTTCCAGCAGGACTACAACAACGCCGTCCATCAGGTGCCGGGCCTGGGCAACCTGCCGGTGCTGGGCGCGCTCTTCCGCTCGACCGACTGGCAGCACCAGCAGACCGAGCTGATCATCATCGTCACCCCGCACCTGACCTCGCCGGCGGCCTCGCCGGAGGCGCTGCCGAACCCGCTCAACGAGACGCACGAACCCAGCGGCATCGACCTGATCCTCGAAGGGATCGACGCCAAGGCCGGGCCGCCGCCTCCGGGCGCGAAGGAGTCCTGAGGCGCGCATGAGTTCCGCCGCTTTCAACCAACGCCGCGTCCTCGTGGTCGGCCAGCGCATCGCCGCGCTCGTCGAGCAGGCGCTAGCCGGCGCGCAGTTCGACGTGGCCGGCGCCGACGGGCTGGACGCGCTCACGCGCCAACCTCCGTCGGCGGACCTGGTCATCATCGATTCCAGCACCGGCGATCCGACCCGGCTCGCTGCGATGATCGGGGCGATCGCGCAGGCGACGCCGCAGCCAGCCGCCATCCTTGTTGGCGCCCATCTGCCTGCGGGCCTGGCGCGCGCGCTGATGAAGCTCCGCCGCTCGGACGTGCTCGACCAGCCGACGACCGTCGCCGACCTGGCGCGCTGCGCCGCCACGCTGCTCGCCGACGGCGCTGTGGTGATGGAGCAGGTTCACGCTTCACAATGCTGGACCGTCACCGGCGCGGTGGGTGGCGCCGGCGGCACGACCGTCGCCATCGAACTCGCCACGACCCTGGCCAGCCGCAAGCTCGGCGACCGCGTCGCCCTCATTGACCTGAACCTCGCCGACGGCGCGGCCAGCTCCTACCTGGGCAGCGCCGCCAACATGCACCTGGCCGACGCCTCGGCCTCGCCCGAGCGCATCGATTCCAATCTGCTCGACGCCTTTTCGGTGCGCGTGAGCGGCGGCTTCGACCTCTTCGCATGTCCGCGCGATCCGTTGGCTTTCACCAAGGTCTCGTCGCACGCGGTGCTGAGACTGCTGGAGGTGGCGTGTCAGGCGTACGACTGGATCGTGGTCGACCTCCCGCGTGGCCGCCAAGCGTGGACCATGGACCTGTTGGCCGGTTCGGACCAGATCCTGGTCGTCTCCGAGCTCACGGTGCCGGCGCTGCTCGCGGCGCGTGCGCTTTCGTCCGAGATCGAAACCGAGCTGCCCGACCAAGCGCATCCGCGCGTGCTCCTGAACCGCATGGCCGGGCGCATGTTCGGCCCGGCGCCCTCGCGCGGCGAAGCTGAGAAGGCGCTCGGCCGCAAGGTCGACGGCGTCATCACGTCGGACTGGGAGGCGGCCGCCTGCTCGGCCAACCTCGGCGGCCCGATCAGCCAGCACCGTCCGCGCTCGAAGATCGTCAAGGACATCGCCGCCATTGTCGAGCAGCTGATCACCGGCGGCGCGGCCGAAGCGCGCGGGCGGGCCGCCTGATGAGCCGTTTCGCCGCCCGCACCTCGACGCCGATCCTGCAGACCGCCGCGCCCGCGCCGGCGCCCGCCGTCGAAGCGGAAGTCTCGACCTCGCTCGCGCCGCCCCCTTCGCCGCCGCCCGAACCCACGCGCGACACCCCGAAGGACGCCGCCTTCTTCCGCGACGACGGCCTCTTGGACGCACGGCTCAAGCTG
>DATGKF010000134.1:0-34609 GCA_035294785.1 Caulobacteraceae bacterium
TTTGAAGCCTTCGCCGACCGAGATGCGCGAGATATCCGGCTTGAGGCGATCGGTCGTCAGCAGGAATCCGTGCTGAACCAGGTTGCCAGCCGCTCCGGCCAGCGCCGCGGCGGCCAGCGCGCCACCGGCCAGCGGCGCGGCGGCCAGCGCCGCATCGCGCATCACCAGGACGCCCCCGCCATGGACGAGGTCGATGGAGTCCGGATGGGCGATGAACGGCGTGAGGCGGGCGGCCAACTGCTCGGCCATCCAGCCGCCGGCGATGGAGAGGAACCCGGCCGCGGCGGCGAGCGAGGCGACGGACGGGACGTCGATCGACTTGGCGACCTCGCCCCGCTTGCGCGCCTCCTCGAGTTTTCGCGGGGTGGCCTCTTCTGAGCGCGTTGCGGCGTCGTTGTCTTCGGCCATGGCTCAGACGAAGACCCGCAAGAACGACTCGTAGGCGTTGGCCCAGACCATGCCGATCCCGCCCAGGCTGAGCGCGAAAATGGAGAGGCCGAGCAAGAGGCTGAGGGGCGTGGCGACGAAGAAGATCTGGAATTGCGGCATCACCCGGCCGATCAGGCCGGTTGCGATGTTGAACACGAGCGCGAAGACGACGACGGGCGCGGCCAGCTGCAGTCCAAGGGCGAACGACTTGCTCACCGCCTGCGTCGCCAGCGCTGCGGCGTCGTTCAGCGGCAGGTCGCGCGTGGGCGCGAACAGCGTGTAGCTGTGCGCCATGGCGGCGATGAACATCCGGTGCAGGTCGGTGTCGAAGATCAGCGTGATGCCCAACAGCGTGAGGAACGTGGAGAGCGTCGTCCCCGGCTCGGCCTGGGTCGGGTTGGCGGTCTGGGCGAAAGCGAGCGTGGTCTGCAGCGAGACGAACTCGCCGGCCGTCGAGAGCGAGGAGAGAAAGAGCCGCAGGATGCCGCCGATGGTCAGCCCGATCAGCGCCTCGCGGCCGATGAAGAAGGCGGTGCCGTCAACGGTCTGCGGTTCGGGCGGCAGCGTCGGGCCGGCGATCGGCGCCAGAACCATCGACAGCAGCAGCGCGAACGAGAGGCGGATGGTCGGCGGCACGTTGGCCTCGCCGATGCCCGGCATCACCATCAGCATGGCGCCGACGCGTGCGAAGACCAGGGCCGCGGCCCAGACCTGCTGCGCCGTCGCGTAATGGACCATGGATCACATGGTCGCGATGCGCGCGGCGATCTCGCGCATGAACCCGCCCATCAGCGCGCCCATCAGCGGCAGGAAGATGAGCAGCGCCACGAAGATGGCGAGGATCTTCGGCGCGTAGATCAGCGTGGCTTCCTGGATCTGCGTCAGCGCCTGCATCAGGCCGATGCCGACGCCGACGACCAGACCGACGATCAGGATCGGCGCGCACAGCTGCAACGTGAGCCAGATGGCGTCGCGGCCGACATCGAGAACTTCAGCGCCGGACATGAGAACAGCTCCCTTGAAAACCATTGACGCAAGCGGCGCTTGGGCGGCTCCAAGGTCGTCCGAACATGGTTAGTGTGAGGTTAAGAGCCGGCGTGCGGGGCGCGCCGCTAGCGTCGGATCGCCGCGGCCAGCGCTTGGGCGGCCTGAGCTGGCGTCTGCTTGTTGGCGTCACGATCGACGGTGAGGTTGGCGGTGCGCATCGTCTCGACCGGGATGGCGCCGATCAGCGGCTGGAGGGCGGCCTTGAACGTCGCGTCGGTCGCCCGGCGGGGCGACAAGAGGATGATGGCGTCGTAGGGCGGGATGGCCTGGCGGGGGTCGGAGAGGACGACCAGATCGTCGGCTGCGATGCGCCCGTCCGAAGAAAACGCCGAGATCACGTCGACTTCGCCGCCGGTCACGGCCTTGTACATGAAGGTGGGCTGGAAGCGCTTCTCGGCCTTGAAGTTCAGGTTGTAAGCGCCTTTCAGCGCGGCCCATTCCGGCCGCGACAGGAACTCGAGGTCGGAGCCCAGCGTGAGCTCGGGCGCATGCCGGGCGAGATCGTCGATGGTCTTGATGCCCAGCTTCGTCGCCTCGTCGCGGCGCATCGCCAGGGCGTAGGCGTTCTCGAAGCCCAGGGCCCCCAGCACCTGCACGTGGTCACGATCGGCCAGGGCCTTGGTCAGCTCGGCCAGCAGCTGAGCGCGGGGCGGATTGTCGGTGCGCTTCAGGACGTTGGTCCACAGCGTGCCGGAGTAGTCGACGTAGGCGTCGATCTCGCCGGCGGCGAGCGCCTGGTAGGCGACGGCCGAGCCGAGGTCGTCCTTCTCGGAAACCTGGAAGCCGGCGCCGCGCAGCCGCTCGCTCATCAGCTCGGCCAGGATGTACTGCTCGGAAAAGTTCTTCGCCCCGACCACCACCCGCTCGCCCGCGCCGGCGCCGGTGGTGACGAGGGGCGCGAGCGCCAGCGCTGTCCCTATGGCGAGCCCGCTCAGGCCGGCGATCACGCGGCGGCGGTCGCGCCTGGCCGCGCCGGCCTCGATGAGGCCGAGCAGCTGATCGACGATCAGCGCCAGGCCCGCGGCGGCCGCGCAGCCGAACAGGACCAGCACCCAGTCCTCGGTCTGCAGGCCGGCGAAGATGTAGTCGCCGAGCGACGTCTGGCCGACCGGCGTCGAGAGGGTCGCGGTGCCGATGGTCCAGACCGCGGCGGTGCGGATGCCGGCCATGATCACCGGCGCGGCCAGCGGCAGCTCGACCTGCAGGAGCCGCTGGCGGTCGGTCATGCCGACGCCCTTCGCCGCCTCGACCGCCGCCGGGTCGACGCCGAGGATGCCGGTGACGGCGTTCCGCAAGATCGGCAGCATCGAATAGAGCGTCAGCGCCAGCAGCGACGGCAGAAAGCCGAGGGCCGAGAAGCCGGAGCCGGTCAGGCTGCGCGTCAGCGCCGAGAGCGCCAGCAGCAGCGGGTAGAAGAGCGCCAGCAGCGCCAGGCTCGGGATGGTCTGGATCAGGCCGGCGAGCAGCAGCGCGATCCAGCGCAGCCGAGCGTTGCGGCTCGCGGCCACCGCCAGCGGCAGGCTGATGACGACGCCGAGAAGGAGGGCCGAGGCGCTGAGCAGCACGTGCTGGCCAAGGTAGCCGGGAAGCAGGCGGAAGGCCGCCGCCAGCCGCTCGTTCACGCGCCCGCCTCCAGCCGCGCCCGCACCCGCTCGGCCTGGCGGCGCGGCGTCTCGAGCAGACCGCGGACGGCCGCATCGTCGGACGCGAGCAAGGCCGCCGGCGCGCCCTCGGCCCGGACCTTCCCGTCGGCCATGATGACCATCCGGTCGGCCAGCAGCACCGCCTCCGTGATGTCGTGAGTGACCATGAGCGTGGTCAGGCCCAGCCGCTCGTGCAGCGCGCGGTATTCCTGTCCGAGCGCGTCGCGGGTCAGCGGATCGAGCGCGCCGAACGGCTCGTCCATCAGCATCAGCTTCGGCGCCGCGGCGAGCGCGCGGGCGACCCCGACCCGCTGGCGCTGGCCGCCGGAGAGCTCGGCCGGCCGCCGGCCGGCGAAGGCGCGCGGCAGGCTGACGAGGTCGAGCAGCTTGTCGACGCGCGCGGCGATCGCCGCCTTGGGCTGGCCGGTCAGCTTGGGCGTGATGCCGATGTTCTCGGCCACCGTGAGGTGCGGAAAGAGCCCGATCTCTTGGAAAACATAGCCGATCTCGCGGCGAAGCTCGTGCGGCGGCTTGGCGTCGGCCAGCTGCCCGGCGACGCGCACGACGCCGGCGTCGGGCCGCACGAGGCCGTTGATCATCTTCAACGTCGTGGTCTTGCCCGAGCCCGACCCGCCGACCAGCGCCACGAACGCGCCCGCCTCGACGACGAGGTCGATCGGCCCCACGGCATGGGTTCGCCCGCCGTCGAACGACTTTGAAACGCCCCTGAGCTCGATCATCGGTTCGGCCATCAAGCCGCACCTTAGAGATGATCGATCAGATCTGCATCTGCATGACTTGCTGGTAGGCGGCGATGACCTGGTCGCGGACGGCGATCACCGTCTGCAGGCTGGTCTCGGCCGAGGAGATGGCGGTGACCACGTCGACCAGGTTGGCCTTGCCCTGCACCTGGGCGGTCATCAGCTGTTCGGCGTTGCGCGAGGCGCCGACCGCGTCGGTGTAGGCGCTCTTGAGCATCTCGGCGAAGCCGGGCCCGCCGGCGGCCTGCGCCTGCGCGCTGCCGCTCGCAGCGCCGGCCGCGGCGTTGGAGAGCGCCGTCGCCTGCGCCTGGACGGCGGCGTAGGCGTTGGCGGCGACGAGCGGGGCGACCACGGCTTAGCCCTCTATCGCTTCAGGAGATCGATCAGGGAGGCCTGCATCGCGCGCGCCGTGTCGATCACGTTCAGGTTGGCCTCGTAGGCGCGCTGGGCGTCGCGCATGTCCATCGCCTCCATCAGCGGATCGACGTTGGGCAACTTGACGTCGCCGTTGGCGTCGGCGGCCGGGTGCCCCGGCTGGTGGGCGATGGTGAAAGGCGTCGGGTCGGTGGTCACCTGCGACATCCTCACGCCCTGGACGCCGTTGGGCAGCTGGACCGGCGTGAACACCGCCATGCGGCGGCGATAGGGGTCGCCGCCGGCCGTCTTCGACACCGAGTCCGCGTTGGCCATGTTCTCGGCGATGACGCGCATGCGCGACTGCTGGGCGCGCAGCGCCGAGGCGGCGGCGGCCATCGCGGCGTCTGCGGGCGGGATCTGGTCGGCCATCGTTCAGGCCTTTCTCAGCTGCCCTTGCCGGGCGTGTGGATGGCGAGCTGGATGAGGTTCATCGACTTTTCGTAGAAGCCGATGGCGGTGTCGTAGTTCATGCGCGCTTCGGTCAGCTTCATCATTTCCTCCTCCAGCACGACCTGGTTGCCGTCCAGGCGGGTCTCGGAGTCGGGCGTGACCTTCGGCGTCCAGGTCGGGCCGCCGCCCGGTTGCACGCCGTGGGAGGCGGCGATGTGGCCGGGTTCGGTGACCGCCAGGCCGACCGCGCCGCTGGCCGGACCGTTCTTGATCACGAACGGGTCGAGATCGTGCGGGTGGAAGCCGGGCGTGTCGGAATTGGCGACGTTCTCGGAGATCAGCCTCTGGCGTTGCGAGAGGTAGTCGAGCCGGCCCTTGAGCGCGGAGAAGAGCGGGATGTCGTCCAGCGTCATGGTTGGCGAAAGGTGAACGAACAGGGTTAATCGGTCCTTAAGCACCCTCGCGCCAGAAGGGAGCGCGGGCGCGAATGGCCGTCCCGCGCAGCCGCCGGCGTCATGTCCTTCCTCGCCGACATCGTTCGAATGGTCGCGGGCCTGGCGGTCACGCTGGGCCTGATCGGCGTGGGCGTCGTGGCGCTGCGCCGCTTCGGGCCCGAAACGTTGAGGCGGCTGCAGCGGAGCCGCGCCGACCGACGCCTGGCCATCGTCGAGACGCTGGTGCTCGACCCCAGCCGCCGGCTGGTGCTGGTGCGCTGCGATGCGACCGAGCGCCTGATCCTGCTCGGCGAGGGCCGCCTGCTTCCCGTTCCGGAAAAGCCCGCGGAGTCCGCGTCATGAAGCGTTTTTTGCTCGCTCTTTTCAAACACATGGGCCTGGGCGCCGTGACGGCGGAGGATCTCGGTCGCGCCGCCAGGATCGCTGCGCTGAGCGGGCTGGCGAGCTTCGTCCTGCCGGCCGTTGCGCTGGCGCAGTCGGTGAACGTCGACCTCGGCAACGGCGCCGGCCTGACCGACCGGGTGATTCAGCTGGCGGGCCTCCTGACCGTGCTCTCGCTCGCCCCGTCGATCGTGATCATGACCACCTCTTTCGTGCGCATCGTGGTGGTGCTCAGCCTGCTGCGCACGGCCCTCGGCCTGCAGCAGAGCCCGCCGAACGCGGTGATCATCAGCCTCTCGTTGTTCCTCACCGCCGTCGTCATGGCCCCGACGTTCACGGCCTCCTACAACGCCGGCGTCAAGCCGCTGCTCGACAAGAAGATGGAGCTGCCGCAGGCTTTTCAGGCCTCGGCGATGCCGGTGAAGCAGTTCATGCTGGCGCAGGTCGACGAGGAGGACCTCGCCCTCTTCGTCCGCCTCTCCCACACCCCGCCCCCGCCGCACGCACAGGACCTGCCGCTGCAGGTGGTCACATCGGCGTTCATGATCTCGGAGCTGAAGCGGGCGTTCGAGATCGGCTTCCTGCTCTTCGTGCCCTTCCTGGTCATCGACCTGGTCGTCGCCAGCGTCTTGATGAGCATGGGCATGATGATGCTGCCGCCGGTCGTGGTGTCGTTGCCGTTCAAGCTGATCTTCTTCGTGCTCGTCGACGGCTGGCGCCTGGTGGCCGGGAGCCTGGTCGAGAGCTTCCACAGAGCCGCCGGCAGCGGCTAGCCCGCGGCCGCCGGCCCCCAGTTCGCCAGCTGCAGACCGGGGATGTCGCGAAACCCGCCGACGTTGTCCGTGGCCAGGATCGAGGCGGTGGCGATCGCCTGCGCGGCCAGCATCCGGTCGTAGTCGCGCGCCCGCGCCCACCCGCAATGGGCGATAATGGCGCCGTAGGCCTCAGCCGCCTCCGCATCGAACGGGATCACCGGGATGTGGCGCAGCAGGATCTCGAGCCTGGCCGTGCGCAGGGCCGTGAACGCCGGGTCGCGCTGGGCGCCGCGCAGAAGCTCGACCACGCTCAGCGCCGAAAGCAGGACGGCTCCGCTGTGCGCGGCCAACCGGTCCAGCACCGCGTCGGTCCCGTCGCGGGCGTGGATGGCGACGCCGGTGTCGATGAGGAAGGCCGTCAGCGACCTCCGCGATCGGGGATGTCGACGGGACTGCGCACCTCGACAGCCGGGGGCTTCGGCAGCGCCCTGAGCGCCGCGACCGCCGCCTTCAGATCCTGGCGCAGCGGAAAGATGGTGATGACATCGCCGACGCGGGCGATGTTCAGCTCGCCGGTCCCATCGGCATAGGCCAGCTCCGCCGGAATCCGCACCGCCTGACTGTTGCCGGACTTGAAGACGCGTGTGCGCATGGGGGCAGAGTATCGAGGGAAAGGACGGCACGTCAACACTCGTATATACACGGAGCCCCGGTCACACTTCGCCGTTAGTCGTCGTCTCCGGCATCGTCAAAGGCGCCCCAGCGTTTCAGGCCCTCGATCTCGGTCGCCCCGTCGACCTTGACCACTGTTCGAACCTTGCCCGCGCCGCTGGCCGTCACGGCGTCAGCCAGCCGCGTGGAGTGGGTGACGAGCCAGACCTGCGTCCGACTGGCGGCCTGGACGACAAGCCTCGCCAGCGGCTCCATCAGGTCGGGATGCAGGCTGGCTTCCGGTTCGTTCAGCGCGATGAACGGCGGCAGCCGGTAGGCGAGCAGCGCGCCGGCGAGCGCCAGAAAGCGCAGTGTGCCGTCGGACAGCTCCGCCGCGTCGAAGACGCGCTGCGGGAACTCCGGGAACACCATCCCGAAGCTGGCCGAGCGGTCGGGCGATGGGACAATCAATCTGGCCCCCGGAAACGCCTGATCGACGGCGGCGTCGAGATCGACGGTGTCCTCGCGGATGTGAGCGAGGGTGGCGAAAACGGCGGCGAGATCGGAGCCGTCCGAGGCCAGCGAGGGCGTCGCCACCGCGGCGCATGGACGGCGGATCGGCGAAGCGGCGTCGGTCCGGAGCCCATGATAGAACCGCCATTGCAACAGCGTGCGCCTGAGCGCGTCGAGTTCCGGATACCGCGACGGGTCTTCAAGCCGGCCGAGAACCGTCTCGGAGGAGAGAAGGTCGATATCGATCTCCCCCGGGCGCCCGTCCTCGCCACGCGCCATCACTGACGGACCATTGCGATCGATCAGACGCAGCGGGCGCGCCCCGCCCAGGTAGAAGACCGCTTCCTCCTTGATCTGCGGCTCGGCTTCAAACGCCGACGACGCTTCGTGCGGCGGGAAACCCACCGCGACTTCGTAGCGATATGCGGTGGCGCCCGAGCGCCGTTGCGCCGGGTCGGCAAGACCAACGGCCAGGCGGATCTGGACCGGCTCGGATCGGCGGCGAACGCCCGCCCACATGGCCGATTCCAGTCCGCCCTCATTGGCCAGGTCGCGGGCCAATGTGTTGGCGGCCGCGGACTGAAGCAGCTCCAAGCCGCGGTAGAGATTGGTCTTGCCGACGCCGTTCGCGCCGACGAAGACGTCGAGCTGCGACACCGGATAGGCGATGCGGTGCAGCGACCGAAAGCCCCGCGCCTCGAACTCACGCACCGGCAGGCTCATGGTCCTCCTCGCTCCTCAGGCGTCCGACGCGGGCGATGCTGAGTTCACCCCTCCCCTCGGCGTAGGCCAACTCTGAGGGTATCCTGACGGCCTGGCTATTGCCGGATTTGAAGACACGCGTGCGCATGGCTCGATGGCTCCGCCGGCTACACTAAGTCGCGACGCCCAGCACCCGCCCAGACAAGGGGACCGAAGGTTGGCGCAAGATCGCAAGGTCTGCGCCGTCACCTTCCCGGCCACCGCGCGTTGTCTGAGGATGAACAGCGCCGACAAACCGCCCGGCCACCGAAGGCGCCTGGCGGGCAGACCTGCCCCGATACCCGAGCCGGTCTTCAGCGCCATCGTCGGCATGTCCCTGGGCATGGCGCTCGGGATCGGGCTGCTGTCGCACCCCGTAACGGCCCGTGCGTTTTCCTTCGTCACGAGCGTCGCCCTGCGCCAGGCTGACTGGCCCCAATCGCTCGTCGACACGCTGACCAGCCAAGGCGGCCAATTCAGCGCTTACTGACCGGGGCGGGCGCGGCGTCGCCGATGTCGCGCCGCGGCTGGCGGGAAGCCGCGCTGGACGCGCGCGTGGACCGCTAAGGAGCGTCCTGAGCGCCCCCTTGGCTGTGGTTTAATGCTCGTCAAGTCCGCGGCGTACGATGTGAAGTGTTCCTGTTTGGCGAGAGCGTGCTTTCGCCGGCGCAGGCTAAATTGTTGTTATTATTGTTGTTGTTGTTGTTTCCTGCGTTTCAGGAACACTTCGCACCGAACGCCGCGGGCCTCACTGCCCGGCGGCGCCGAACCCGTGTGCGCTAGCCTTTGTTGCTCGCCGCGTTCGCCGCGACCGTCTGATTGGACGGGGTTTCGCGGAAGCGTTGCTTCATCGCCTGCACCCAGCCGATGAAGGTGTCGTTTTCGGCGGCGACGCGGGCGATGTCCGACGTGCTCGCCTGCCCCGGCTCGATGCCGGCCAGGGCGACGCGCAGCGCGTCCGGGTTCTGAGCGTGGGCGACGAAGCCCTGGTAGCGCTCGCGCAGGCGGGCGAGGCCGGCGTCGTCGTTGGCGAGGCTGAGCGAGACGGCGACGCGCAGCAGGCGGCCCTCCTCCTCGGTGGAGAGCGGGGCGGCGTTCTTCCACCGGTCGCCGAGCGTCGCTTCGAGCTGACCCGCCGAGCCGGCCCAGTCGTGCTTGCGCCAGGCGACTTCGGCGCGGACGCCGTCGGCGTCGGCCGACCGGTCGCCCTGGATGATTTCCGTCGCGTGGTCGTACTGGCCGAGCATCAGCCAGGCGCGCGACTCGATCACCCGCCGCTGGGCGGCGAGCGAGGTCGGCAGGACGGTGGTGCGCGACTCGTTCAGCGCATCCAGCGCCGCTTCCGGCTGGCGGTTCATCACGTCGATGGTGGCGAGGTCGGCGGCGACCTCGGCCTTGGGAACCCCATCCAGGCGGTTCTCCTCCTGGTACTTCAGAAGGTCCGCGGCCTGGCCGAGCAGGTCGACGTCGACGAGCCGCCGGGCGAGCTTGCGCACGATGAGGTCGCCGTCGGCGCCGATCGGGGTCAGGTCCTTGAAATCGTAGAACAGCGCCAACGCCTGCACCGGCTGAAGCCCGTCGGCCTCCCCCTCGAGGAAGAGGTTGCGGAAGGCGGCGGCCAGGTCGTTCTGCAGATCGACGGCCTCGGGCAGGTCGGGCAGGTGCTGGCCGGCGGAGCGCAGCGCGTCCAGCGCCTCGCGGTAGCGGCCGAGGCTCAGGTAGATCTGCGACAGCGTGCGGATGGTCTCCAGTTCCGTGGCGTCGCCGCGCCAGCGGTAGCGCAGCCCGTCGAGCACGTCGGCGGCCTGGATCGGCGTCAGCTTGCCCTGGGCGAGCTTGATCTGGGTGGCGTGCAGCAGCGCCGGGGCCGAGAGCCAGCCGAGCTCGACCCGCGCGATCGCCTCGTACATGCCGAGCGCGCGGTCCTTCTGCCCTTCGGCCTCGAACACGCGCGCCTGGACGAGACGCGTGGCCAGATCCTCGACCGGATCGGGGTCGTTGGCGACGGCCACGGCCGCCTCCGCGTCGGCGAGCTGCAGCTGGTTCAGGTTGAGCGCGGCCTCGGCGTCGGCGCGGGCGAAGCGGGCGCGCCAGCGGGCGTTGAACTGGCTGAACGCCGCCGAGCCCTTCTGGAACTGAGCGCGGGCGTCGGCCCACTGGTTCAGCTTGACGTCGACGTAGCCGCGCCAGAGCGCGCTCGCCGGATCGTCGGCGAGCACCGGGACCGAAAGCTCGGCCTGGGCTTCCTTGTAGCGCCCGGCCATGGCCTTGGCTGCGCCCCGCAAGCCGCGGAACTCCGGGTCGCCGAGGAGGTTCGGCTGCGCCTTGGCGCTCAGGTCCAAGAAGCCGATCGCCTCGAACGACAGCTCCGAGCCGACAAGGAAGCGGGCAAAGCCCATGCGCACTGTCATCGGCGCGTCCTTGCCCCGGCCCTCCTCGTCGCCGGCGGCCGCCTGCAGCGCGTCGTAGCGGGCGAGGAAGCCGCCGGAGCCGGTCTTCGACCAGCTGTCGAAGTCGACCAGGCCCGGGCGCGCGGCCGGCTGCGGCAGACCAGGGCCGTCTGAGGCCATCTGGTCGCCGGGCTTGCCGGAAAGCGCCAGCCCGCGCGGCCGGCCGATGATGACCAGATCGCCGTCGGTGGTCGCGGTGATGTCGTCGGCGATCGGTTCGATGGCGAGCCCCTGCGCCGAGGCAAGCAGCGCCAGGTCGACGTACTCGCGCCGCGACGGCAGCCCCTTGGCCGGCGCGAGCGCCGTGACGACGCCGATGCGGTCGCCGACCACGGGGTCGTTCATCCAGATGATCCGGGTCGAGCCGGCCACCGCGACCTGCAGCTGCCCTTCGCCGGTGGAGTCGTCGCGGGCGATCTTGACCGGGTCCGGCGCGGGCAGCGCGTTCTGCGATAGCGTCAGCGTCCACTCCCCGCCCTGCCCGCCGGCGGCATAGCTCTCGCCGGCGGCGGCGGGGATGCGCAGCGCCGTGTAGTCGGCGCCCTGGATCACCTGGGCCGAAGCGAGGCGCGCGTCGCCGTGCGGCGCGGCGGCCAGATCGAGCTTGGCGGCGGCGTCGAAGACCATCCATATCGCGTCGCCGCGCCGGAACACCGCCGCGCCCAGCGGCCCCTTCCAGGGGAAATGCACGACGACCTGGCTGGCGCTGACGTCGAAGGACGCCTTCACCACACCGGTGTCGGGGACCGGGTTCGGGCGGCCGGCCGGCGCGGCGGTCGAGGCCTGCTGCGTCGCCGCGGGCGTGTTGGCGGCGAAGAGATTGACGTAGATCACCCCGTCGCCCTGGCCGACCTTGGCGTCGGCGCCGTCGGCGAGCGTCAGCGTGATCTCGAGGCCCCCGGCGTTTCGATCGTCGGCGCTTTTCAGGAACTTGGGCGGATCGACGCGCAGCCGCGTCATGTCGGGTTTGAGGTAGCGGCTGAAGTGCAGGGTGAGCGTCTGGCCGTCGCGATGGCTGGTGAAGGTCGCGCCGCCGGGAAAGCGGAACTCGATCCGGCTCATGTCCGGGGACTGGGCGACGTTGACCCCAAGCGCCGAGCCGGGCGCATGCTGCACCGCCGGCGGCCCTTCGGCGAAGCTGCCCCCAGGCGCGAGCATGGCGGCGATTGCGATCGCCGCCACGGCCGTCCTCGCTCGGATGCGGGCGCGCACCCTAGCCGCTCGTCGGCGCCGGCGGCGTCTTGGGTGCGGCCGCGGCGGCCTGCCCGGCATCGGCCGGACTGACTTTCGGGCGCGCTTTCGGCGTCTTCGTCGCCTTGGCGACCTTGCGCTTGGGCGGCGCCTTCTTGTCCTTGGCGGCCGTCGCATCGGCGGTCGCGGCTGGCGTCGATGGCGCGGCGGCGCTGGCCGCGGCCGGCGGCGTGGACGGCGCTGCGGCGTTCGCGGCCGGCGTGATCGGCTGGTTCTGCCCGTTCAGCGCCGCGCGCGCGTCGGCCAGCGCGCGCGAACTGGCCGTGCGCTGGGCGAGCTTCTCGGTCAGCGCCTTGGCGTCCTGCGGCGTCATGTATTTGAGGATCTCGGCGAGCTTGCGCTCCTTCATCTTCGCCGCGATCGGCAGGCGCACGTCGTCGGCGAGAATGGCCATGGCCGCCGCCGCCTTCTTCGGATCCATGTCCTCGTAGATGCGCACCAGCCGGTCCTGCTCGGACTGCGCCTGCTGGTCGGCCTGGCCGAGCAACCCCTGGATGTCGCTCTTCAACTGGTTCATCTGCTGGATGCGGCTGTCGAGCTTGGCTTCGGCGGCGGCGATCAGCTGGACCTGGGTGTCGAGGCTCGTCTCGCGCTGGTCGAGCTGGCCGCGCCGGTCGCTGAGGCTTTGCAGCACCTGCAGTTCGGCGGGAGAGAGGCCGGCTTCGCGGGCGAGTTCGGAGGCGGTGGGCGCGCAAGCCGCCGGCGGCGCCTTGGGCGCGGCGCTGGCGTTGGCGGCGGAGGTCCCGCTGAGCAGCGAGGCGTTCGGCGCCACCGGCGGCGCCTTCGGCCGGGCGACATCCTCGGCCAGCGCCTGCGTCGCGCCCCAGATCTGCGGCGCCGCGCCAACCGCCTTGACGGCGAGGACGCCGCCGATGGCGATGCCGACCAGCGGCAGAAGGCGCGGCAGGCGGCTCACGGACGGCCCCCGGCGGCGCGGCGAAGGGCGGTCGCCGCGAACAGGTCATCGTCGATCGGCGCCCGCGAGCGCGGCTGCGCCGGCGCCGGGCGCGGCGGGGCGCTGCGAGGCTCGAAGGCGTCGGAGCGGGTGAGCGTGAGCGGTTCGGGCGCCGCGCGCCGGAGCGGAGGCTGAGGTTCCGGCATGGGCGCCGACGCGTTCGCGGCGCGCGGCCAGGCGCGGTCGAGGGCCGAGCGGCGCGGCGTGGCCGGCCCGCGCTCAGCCGCCGCGGCGTCCGCCGTCGCGCCGCCGGTCAGCCCGTCGAGCCGGGCGGCGAGATCGCGCGCCTTTTCGATGCGCCCGGCGAGCAGGTCGACCGCCTCGTCCATCGCCGCGTGCAGATCGGCGAGGCCGCGCTCGGCGCGGGCCGCGGCGGCGTCGAGATCGGCGACGGCTTCAGCGAACGCATCCTGGCTGGCGTTCAGCGCCTTCAGCCGCTTGTCCAGCCGCATGCCGAAGCCCAGCGTGATCAGCAGCAGCGCCGCCAGCAGAAGGTCGAGCGTCAACGCGACGGGGCTCATGGGGTCGGCTCCTGGATGGCGGTCTTGGCGGCGGGGGTCAGCGGCCCTTCGACGCGAATGGCGATGGCGTGGTTGCGCCGGCCCATGCGGCCGCGGGTCAGTGGGATAGAGCCGGCGCGCAGCTCGACCAAGCTGTCGGGCGTCGCGTTCAGGACAATGGTGTCGCCGACCTTGAGGTCTAGGACGCGGCGAAGGTCGACCACCTGCTCGTCGAGCACGGCGCGCACGTCGAGCTGGGTCGTCCAGAGCTCGGTGGCGAGGTGGCCTTCCCAGATGTTGTCGCGCCCAAACTTCTCCCCCATGAACTGCTGCAGCAGCATCTTGCGGATCGGTTCGAGCGTCGCGTAGGGCAGCAAAAGCTCGATGCGCCCGCCCCGGTCTTCCATGTCGATGCGAAGCTTGACCAGGATGGCGGCGTTGGCCGGCCGGGCGATGGCGGCGAAGCGCGGGTTGGTCTCCAGCCGGTCGAGGTTGAAGGTCACCGGGGTGAGCGGCTCGAAGGCCGCCTGCGCGTCGGCCAGCACCACCTCGACCATCCGCTGCACCAGCACCCGCTCGATGGTGGTGTAGGGCCGGCCCTCGATGCGCATCGCCGCCGTGCCGCGCCGCCCGCCCAGGAGCACGTCGACGATCGAATAGATGAGGTTGGAGTCGACCGTCAGCAGGCCGAAGTTATCCAGCTCCTCGGCGCGGAAGACCGACAGGATCGCCGGCAGCGGGATCGAGTTCAGATAGTCGCCGAAGCGGATCGACGAGATGTTGTCGAGGCTGACCTCGACGTTGTCGCTCGTGAAGTTGCGCAAGGATGTCGTCATCAGCCGCACCAGGCGGTCGAAGACGATCTCCAGCATCGGCAGGCGTTCGTAGGAGACGAGCGCGGAATTGATAATGGCGCGGATGCCGGTGCGGTCGGCGGCGTCGTCGTCGGAGAGGTCGAAGCCCAGCAGGCTGTCGATCTCGTCCTGATTGAGGATGCGTTCGGCGACCTGGGGGCTCTCGCCCCCATCCCAGCCGGGCGTCGCCGGCGCTTCGGCCGCCGGCTGCTCCTCGGCCGCCGCTTCCGGCGCTTGGTCTTCGGCGATCGCTTCCTCGGCCATGGCGTCAGGCTCAACCGGGCTCGTCTGCCCTAGTTGATGAGCATCTCCTCGATCAGGACGGTGTTCACCTTCGCCGGCGCGACGATCAGGTTGACGCGGCGCAGGAGCTCCATGCGCAGCTGGTAGCTGCCCTCGCTGCCGGTGAGGTCCTCGGGCCTGAGTTCGCGCAGGAAGGTCTGGAACATGTCCTGCAGCCGGGGCATGTCCTCGTCCAGCGTGTCGGCCGTGTCGTGGTCGGGCAGTTCGAAGGTGAGCTTGAGCTTGAGGAACGTCGGCTTGCCATCTGCGGTGTCCATGTTCGCGACGATGTCGGGCGGCGTGTAGAAGACGACCCCGTCGGGCCCGTCGCTCACCTGCGAACCGGTCTTGTCGTCCTTCTTGTCGCCGTCCTTCTTCGCCTTCTTGGCCTTCGCCGCGTGCGCGCCGGCTGGCGCGTGGTGGCCGAAGATGAGGAAGGCCGCCGTTCCGCCGCCGCCCAGCACCAGCACCGCCGCCGCAGCGGCCGCGCCGATGATGATCAGCCGGGGCGGAAGCTTCTTTTTGCCCTCTTCCTCGCCTTCGCCCTCGACGGCGTCTTCGTCGAGCTCTTCGTCGGCGTCCTTGTCGGCTACGTCCTTGGCCATCGCGTTCCTAAAGCCGCCCTTTAGGGCGCGCGCACGCGCGGCCCCGAACAATGCTCGGCTGAACCCATCGCGCCGGTTTGGTTAAGGATCGGTTTTTAACCTTCCTGAAACGCTGCAAATTTTGCCGGGTCGGATCGGCCGCCAGGCGCCCCGTTAACCCTGTTATTTGCTGAAAAATAACGGCTTTCGGGCTGGCGCGGCTGTTGCAGTAACCCTTGCCATGGACAACGCCATCTATGTCGGGCTCTCCAAGCAGATCCTGCTTCAGCGCGAACTCGACATCGCGGCGAACAACCTCGCCAACATGAACACCACCGGATTCAAGGTCGAAGAGCTGATGTCGACGCCCTACCCGGCCACGCCGGCCGGGATGCCGCCGTCAACGCCGCCGATCCAGTTCGTCGCCGACGACGGCGTCGCGCGCGACTTCAGCCAAGGCGCGCTGCAGCCCACCGGCGCACCGCTGGATCTGGCCATCCAGGGCCAGGGGTTCTTCCAGGTGCAGACGGCCAATGGCCTGCGTTTCACCCGCGACGGGCGCTTCGCCACCAACGCCCAGGGCCAGCTGGTGACCCAGGCCGGCGACAACGTGCTGGACACCGCCGGCTCGCCGATCACCCTCAATCCCCAGGGCGGCCCGCCGCAGATCGGCGGCGACGGCACGATCACCCAGACGGTCGCTGGGCAGAGCCAGAGCCAGACGATCGGCCGCGTCGGCGTCGTCAACTTCACCAACCTCGCCGGCCTCTCGAAGGACGGCGCGGGCCTGTTCAGCAATCCCTCGGGCGAAACGCCGCAGGCGGTGACCGGCCAGGTGCTGCGCCAGGGCGCGCTCGAAGCGTCGAACGTGCAGCCGATCGCCCAGGTGACCGATCTGATCCGCGTCAGCCGCGCCTACGACATGATGGCTCAGATGATGAATTCCACCGCCAGCCTCTCCCAGACCGCGGTCCAGCGGCTCGGGGCGGCGACAACGCCTCAGTAGAAGGAAGCCGCTCGATATGATGGCGCTTCGCACAGCCGCGACGGGCATGGCCGCTCAGGACCTGAACGTCGACGTGATCTCGAACAACATCGCCAACATGAACACGGTCGGCTTCAAGAAGGGCCGCGCCGAGTTCGAGGACCTGATCTACCAGAACGTCGAGCAGGCCGGCTCGCAGTCGTCCAGCCAGGGCACGATCGTGCCGACCGGGGTGCAGATCGGCGCCGGCGTGAAGGCGGGCAGCGTCTACACCATCGGCACCCAGGGCTCGATGACCCAGACCAGCAATCCGCTCGACCTGGCCATCCAGGGGTCTGGCTATTTCCAGGTGCTGCTGCCGTCGGGCGACACCGCCTACACGCGCGCCGGCAACTTCTCGGTCAACGGCCAGGGACAGCTGGTCACCGCCGACGGCTATCAGGTGATCCCGCAGATCACCATTCCGCAGGGCGCCACCAACGTCACCATCTCGACCGCCGGCCAGGTGCAGGTGACCGTCGCCGGCGCGACGGCGCCGCAGCAGGTCGGCCAGTTGCAGCTCGCCACCTTCTTCAACACCGCCGGACTGCAGCCGCAGGGCAACAACCTCTTCACCCAAACGGACGCCTCCGGCGCCCCCACCGTCGGCACGCCGGGCATCTCAGGCCTCGGTACGCTGCTGCAGGGATACACCGAGGCCTCGAACGTCGACCCGGTCAGCGAGATCACCGCGCTGATCGTCGCCCAGCGCGCTTACGAGATGAACTCCAAGGTGATCACCACCGCCGACCAGATGCTGCAAACCAACACCCAGATGAAGTCGTAGACCCATGGGACGGCGGGCAGTCATCGGCGTGGCGCTGGCCCTCATCTGGGCGGGACGCGCGTTCGCGGGCCAGCCGGTCGAGCTTCGGCCGCAGCCGACGGCGAACGGCCCGATCAGGCTCGGCGACCTCTTCGACAACGCCGGCGCCGCGTCGGGCGTGGTCGTCGGCACGCCGGCGCCGCCGGGCCTTTCCGCGGTGCTGGACGCCGGCGCGGTCCAGCGCATGGCCCACGACCACGGCCTCGATTGGGCGAACCCGACCGGCATGGCGCGCATCATCGTGCCCACCGGAGCGAGCGGGCCGAGCGGCCCCCTGCCCGGCCCGGCGGGACAGATGGCCGACGCGCTGACCTACACGCGCAACATCGCTGCCGGCGAGATTGTCCAGGCGACCGATATCGCCTTCACCCGCGTGGCCCGCTTCGCCCTGCCCGCGGACGCGCCTCTCGACGCCGGCGGCGTGATCGGCAAGACCGCGCGCCGGCCGTTGCGGTCCGGGTCGGCGGTGGCGGCGCACGACCTTTCGAACCCCATCGTCGTCAAGCGCGGCGACGTCGTCGAAGTGGTCTACCGGGCCGACCAGATCACCCTCACGCTGCAGGGCCAGGCGATGGGCGACGCCGCGGCGGGCGATCCCGTCGACGTGCAGAACACCGCATCGAAAAAGGTCGTGCAGGCGATCGCCAGCGGGCCTGATCAGGCCGTGGTCGGGCCGGAAGCGGACGCCCTCCGCGCCGGCGCCACCCGGCTCAACCCCTCCCAGTTCGCCGCCATCCCGTAAGGAAAGTCAGGCCTCGCAATGCGCCGTTTCGCTCTCGCCACTCTCCTCGCCGCCGCCAGCCTCACGGCCGCCTGTTCGACCGTGAGGGAGGCGGTGCGCGGCCCCAACCTGACGCCGATGGGCTATCCGTCCGCCCTCTTGCCGCAAAACCAGGACACGTTGCCGCTGGAGGCGTCGGCGCGTGAGCCGCTGCCGCAACCGGCGTCGCCGAATTCGCTCTGGCGCACGGGGGCGCGGGCCTTCTTCCACGATCAGCGCGCCGGCCGCGTCGGCGACATCCTGACCGTCCTCATCAACATCGACGACAGCGCCAAGACCTCGAACGCCACGACGGCGACGCGCACATCGGCCAACGCCGCCGGCATCACCAACTTCTTCGGGCTGGAGTCGACGCTTGGAAAGATCCTGCCCAAGGCGTTCAACCCCGCGCAGGCCGTCAACACCAATTCGAGCCTGGCCGCTGGCGGCACAGGCGGCGTCACACGCCAGGAGCAGATCACCCTGACCATCGCCGCCGTGGTCACCCAGGTGCTGCCCAACGGCAACATGGTCATCGAGGGCCGCCAGGAGGTGAAGACCAACAACGACACGCGCGTGCTGACGGTCGCCGGCATCGTCCGGCCAGAGGACATCACCGCCGCAAACACCATCCTGCACACCCAGATCGCGGAAGCCCGCATCGACTACGGCGGCCGCGGCGACGTCAGCGCCGTGCAGAAGACCGCCCCCGGCACCGCCCTCATGCAACGCTGGCTGCCGTTCTAGCGAAGACTTGCTCGCGCGCTATCATGTGATAGCATCGCGCATGGCTCAGCTGCTTGTCCGTGGTGTTCCCCGCGATGTCGTCGACGCCCTGAAGCGTCGGGCGTCAAGTCATGGTCGTAGCGCCGAGGCCGAACACCGTGAAATCCTCGAGACCGCGCTGCGCGCTGGACGAAGCGACTTTCGCGAGCTGGCCGCCAAGCTGCGCCGAGAGACAAAGGGGCGCATCCAGGGCGACTCTGCGGCGCTCATCCGGGAGGACCGCGACCGCCGATGACGGTCGTGATCGACGCCTCGGTCGCACTCAAGTGGGTGCTCGACGAGCCGGGCCAGGCGGCGGCCGACGGCCTGCTCGACGAGGAATTGGTCGCCCCCAGCCTCTGGCTCATCGAGGCGGCGAACGCGCTCTGGCGACGGTCGCGACGCGGCGAAATCTCCAATCAGGAGGCGCGTGACCGGCTGGTCGCCTTGCGCAGCGCCCCTGTTGCGACGAGCGAAGGCGCTGACGATCTGCTCGACGCGGCCGACCTGGCCGCCCAGCTCGACCATCCCGTCTACGACTGCCTCTACCTGGCCGTGGCGTTGCGCGAAGACGCCTGGGTCGTCACCGCCGACGAACGTTTCCTTGCCGCCGTCGCGCGTTCGCAAACCCTGGCCGGCCGCGTGCGGTTGTTGGGGTCCGAGGCCTAAAGGGCCCGAAGGCCCCCGGCGGCATTGTCGACGCCCAGCGCGCCCAGCGCCGCGCGGACGATGCCCTCGGCGTCGAGGCCGGCCTGGGCGTACATCAGCTCCGGCTTGTCGTGATCCTGGAAGACGTCGGGCAGCGTCAGGGTCCGCACCTTCAGCCCGCGGTCCAGCACGCCGCGCTCGGCCAGAAGGTGGAGGACGAAGGCGCCGAAGCCGCCTTGAGCGCCCTCCTCGACCGTGATCAGGGCCTCGTGCTCGCGGGCCAGCGACAGGATCAGCGCCTCGTCGAGCGGCTTGGCGAAGCGGGCGTCGGCGACGGTGGCGGGATAGCCGCGCGCGGCCAGGATGTCGGCTGCGTGCAGCGCCTCGGCGAGCCGGCCGCCCAGCGAGAGGACGGCGACGGCCGAGCCTTCGCGCAGGATGCGGCCACGACCGATGGTCAGCGGCGCCGGCGCGAGCGGGATCACCGCGCCGGTCCCCTCCCCGCGCGGATAGCGGAAGGCGCTCGGCCGGTCGTCGATGCCGGCGGCGGTCGCGACCATCGCCGCGAGCTCGGCCTCGTCGGCCGGCGCCATGATCACGAAGCCCGGCAGCTGGCCGAGGTAACCGATGTCGAACGATCCGGCGTGGGTGGGCCCGTCTGCGCCAACCAGCCCCGCCCGGTCGATGGCGAAGCGCACCGGCAGCCGTTGGATGGCGACGTCGTGCACGACCTGATCGTAGCCGCGCTGGAGGAAGGTCGAGTAGATCGCCGCGAAAGGGCGCATGCCGTCTGCGGCGAGGCCGGCGGCGAAAGTCACCGCGTGCTGTTCGGCGATGCCCACGTCGAAGGCGCGATCGGGAAAGCGCTCCGCGAAGCGGTCGAGGCCGGTGCCGGACGGCATGGCGGCGGTGACCGCGACGATACGGTCGTCCTTCTCGGCCTCGCGGATCAAGCAGTCGGCGAAGACGCGCGTGTATTGCGGCGCGGTCGCCTGGGCCTTGGACTGCTGGCCGGTGATGACGTCGAACTTCTGCACGCCGTGGTACTTGTCGGCGGCCTCCTCCGCCGGAGCGTAGCCTTTGCCCTTTTGGGTCACGACGTGGACCAGCACGGGCTTGCCCTTGATATCGCGGACGTTTCTGAGGATCGGGACCAGGTGGTCGAGGTTGTGTCCGTCGATCGGCCCGACGTAGTAGAAGCCCAGCTCCTCGAAGAAGGTGCCGCCGGTTGCGAGCCCGCGCGCATACTCTTCGATCCGGCGCGCGACTTCCTTCAGCGGTCTTGGCAGCACGCCGGCCATGCGCCTGGCGAAGGCGCGGAACGACCGGTAGGCGCCGCCGGAGACCTGGCGGGCCAGGTAGGCGCTCATGCCGCCAACGGGCGGCGCGATCGACATGTCGTTGTCGTTCAGCACCACGATCAGCTGGTCGGTGGTCTCGGCGGCGTTGTTCATCGCTTCGTAGGCCATGCCCGCCGACAGGGCGCCGTCGCCGATGACCGCGATGACCTTGTTGTCGCCGCCGCGCCGGTCGCGCGCCACCGCAAAGCCCAGCGCCGCCGAGATCGACGTCGCCGCGTGCGCCGCGCCGAACGGGTCGTAGGGGCTTTCGGCCCGCTTGGTGAAGCCGGAGAGGCCGCCGCCCTGGCGAAGCGTGCGAATGCGGTCGCGCCGCCCGGTCAGGATCTTATGCGGGTAAGCCTGGTGGCCGACGTCCCAGATCAGGATGTCCTTGGGCGTGTCGAACACGTGGTGCAGAGCGACCGTGAGCTCGACAACGCCGAGGCCGGCGCCCAAATGACCGCCGGTCTGCGACACCGCATCGACCGTCTCGGCCCGCAGTTCAGCGGCCAGTTGCTTCAGCTCGCGGATGGAGAGGCCGCGCGTGTCCGCCGGCGCGGTGACCGTGTCGAGAAGCGGCGTCGAAAGGGGCATGGAAACTTGAAAGAACGCGAGTCGCTGTTTTCGCGGCGGGATCAGTAGCGCCGGTCTAGCACGAAGTCGACGCTGTCCCGGAGCGTTTTGCCGCGCGGCCCAAAGATTTCAAGGCGACCGCGCGCCTGGTCCGCCAAGAGGGCGACCCGCTCCTTCGCCTCAGAGGCGCCGAGCAGCGTGACGTAGTTGATCTTGCCCTTGGCCTGATCCTTCGCGCCAGCCGCCTTGCCCAAGAGGTCCTCGTCGCCCTCCACATCCAGGAGGTCATCGACCATCTGGTAGGCCAGCCCGAGATCCTGGGCGAACCCCAACAGCGCCTGGCGCTCGCCTTCGCTGGGCCGGGCCATCGCCATCGGCAGCTCGAACGCGGCGGCGATCAGCGCGCCCGTCTTCAGCCGCTGCATCCGGGCGACCGCGCCCAGTTCGTCGCCGGCTCCGATCAGGTCGATCATCTGGCCGCCAGCCATGCCCCGCGCCCCCGCGGCGGCCGCCAGCGTCCGCACGAGCTCGGCGCGCACGGCGCCGTCCGGATGCGTCTCCGGCTGGCTGAGAATCTCGAACGCCGCCGTCTGCAGCGCGTCACCGACCAGCACCGCCGTCGCCTCGTCGTAAGCCCGGTGCACCGTCGGGCGGCCGCGGCGGACGTCGTCGTCGTCCATGCAGGGCAGGTCGTCGTGGACGAGGCTGTAGGCGTGGACGCACTCGATGGCGCAGGCGCAGCGCATCGCCCGCGGTTCGGCGACGTCGAACAGCCGCGCCGTCTCCAGCGTGAAGAAGGGCCGGAGCCGTTTGCCGGGCCCAAGCGCGGCGTAGCGCATAGCCTCGGTCAGCCGCTGTTCCGGCCCCTCGGCGCGGGGCAGCAGCGCATCGAGCGCGATCGTCACCAGATCCGCGGCCTCGGCCAGGCGTTGGTCGAGCGCGGGGCGCATCCGGGGGGTCAGGAGAACTCGGCCGGCTCGACGCCGGCGGCCCCTTGCGGCCCGACGACGATCTTCTCCACGCGCAGCCTGGCGGCCTCGAGGCGCTTCTCGCAGTGCGCCTTCAGCTTGGCGCCGCGTTCGTACATGGCGATCGATTGCTCGAGGGGCGCCTGACCGCTCTCGAGCCCGGCGACGATCGTCTCCAGCTCGCCCAGCGCCTGCTCGAATGAGAGCGCGGCGATGTCCTCGTCTTCGGTCTCGGCCATGGCGGTTCCGCTTGTATCGCAATGGACTCTAGGCGCGCCCTCCCGGCTGGGCAACGCGGGCCGCGCGGTTTATTCGACCCCGGCGCCGCGCGGCGCGAGTCGGCTTTGGCACAGGGACGTTCTGGCGTTGGACGATGCAGTTGTAGACCCCGCGGCCCTCGACGAACTCGCCGCCGCCGAACTCGCCGCGCCCGAGACGGCGGCCAGCGAAGCCGACCAGGCCGCGTCCGAAGCCGAGTACGAGCGCTTCGTCTGGGCGAACCTGCGGCGCAACTACGTCGCCAACTACCTGCACGGCATGCTGGGCATGACCGGCTTTCGCCTGGTCAATGCGGCGACTTTCGTTCCGGCCTACCTCTACCTGCTCGCGAGCCACAGCGTTGGCGCGCTCCCGGCGGCCTTCCGCGCCTTTGCCGACCCGAACGCCATCGTCGGGCTGGGGCTGTCGCTGCAGCAGGTCGGGCAGGTGGTCTCGCCCATCGTCGGGGCCGCGCAGATCGAGCACCGCAAGCGCGTGCTGCCCGCGTCGATCCTGATGGGCTCGCTGATGCGCGTGCAGGTCCTGGGCATGGCCGTCGCCGGCTGGTTCCTGGCCGGCGCGCCGCTCCTGGTCGCGACGCTCTTTTTCCTTCTGCTGCTCGGCCTCTTCTCAGGCGCCCAGCGGGTGGCCTTCCAGCTGGTGCTGGCCAAGGTGATTCCGATCACTCGCCGCGGGCGCCTGCAGGCGTGGCGCAATTTCACCGGCGGGACGATCGCGGCGCTGCTGGCCTACGCCGCCGGCCGCTACATCGTCGGCTCCGCGCCGGTCTCCAAGGGCGTGACGCTCTTTGGCCTGCACCTCTATCAGAACGGTTACGCGACAACCTTCTTCCTGGCGTTCGTCCTGACCAGCCTCGGCCTGACGGCGTTCCAGTTCCTCATCCGCGAGCCGGATCCGCCGCGCGTCAGGCCCCGGATGCGTGTGGGCGAGCGGCTCAGAAGCCTGCCGGCGCTGCTGCGCGAAGATCGCGGGTTCGCCTATTTCATGCTGTCGCAGACCTGCGCCGTCGCCGGCCGCATCGCCCAGCCGTTCTACATCCTCTTCGCCGGCCACATGCTGCACGGCCTGAACGGGGCGGTGATCGGCATCCTGGGGCTCGGCAACCTCGGCGCCGACACAGCCTCGAACCTGCTCTGGGGCTACCTGGGCGACAAGTCGGGGTTTCGCTCGACCTTCCTGATCGCCATCGTCGCGTGGATCGCCGGCACCGCCCTGCTCCTGGTCAGCCACACGATGCCGACCTTCTTCGTCGCCTTCTGCCTCCTCGGCGCCGCGAGCTCCGGCTACCAGATGAGCAGCCAGACCATGGTGCTGGAGTTCGGACTGCGCGAGGACATGGCCATGCGCCTGTCGCTGTCGGCGACGGCGGAGGGCGTGATGGCGTCGGCCGGGCCGCTGATCGGCGGCCTGATCGCGGCGGTGGCCGGATATGTCGCCGTCTTCTCGGCCTCGATCGGCTGCGAAATCCTGGCGCTGACGATCCTTGTCTTCCTGGTCAAGGAGCCCCGGCTGCGCCGCCTTGCCTAAGCCTCGAACCCCGCCGTGGCGAAGTCGACCATGCGGCGGATCAGGACGGCGGAGTCGTCCTCGCGCGTCAGGCCTTCGGAGAGGGTGTGCAACCGGTCCAGTTCGGCGAAGCGGTTGTTGTGGATCAGGCCGAGCACGAAGTGCAGGCGCCAGTAGACCTCCTCCGGCGCGAGGTCCGGGCGGGCGGCCAGGAGCGCGTCGGCGAACCGGCGCAAGTGCGAGACGTCCGAGCGCAGCGCCTCGCGCATGTCCTCGGTGCCCTCGCCGCGGGCGCGGATAAGGAACTGAAGCGCGATCCGCCGTTCGCCGTCCGGAGCCAGCCAGCGGGCCGGCGGCGCGATCAGCGCCTCGAGAATCTCACGCACCGGCGGCCTGCCCTGATGCCGGTCCGACGCTTCGTGCAGCATGCGCGCGCGGGCGCGGTTGAGCTCGGCCGTGCGCGTCTTGAAGATCTCGAACAGCAGCGCGTCCTTGGATCCGTAGTGATAGTTCACCGACGCGAGGTTGACGCCGGCTTCGGCGGTGATGTCGCGCACCGACACCTTCTGGAAGCCGTGCACGGCGAACAGCCGCTCGGCGGCGGCGAACACCAACCCCTTGGTCTGGGCGTGGGCTTCCGGGTCCGGTTCGGCGAAGACGGCGTCGGTCAAGGCGCGCAGGGCCCTTTCGCTCGCGAAGACCATCGTCTTAGGGCCCGCTCGCCGCTGGCGCAAACCGGCCGCGGCGCCGCCGCTGGCGCTCGCTCTCCAAGACACGCTAGGATGCGGCTCTTGTGACGCTTGAAGGTCAGGAACTCCGCCTGACCCCCCTGGGCGAGTGTCGCGCCGCGAACCAGTGGCTGGAAACGCTGCAACGGCGGTGCTTTGCTACCGTCTGAGCTGCGCATCCGCCAAACGGGAGGGGAAAGTCCCATGGCCAAAGCACCGTCGAGCCCGGAACAGCAACCCGCGCAAGCCATCTCTGAGGCGGCGCCCGCTGCGCCGCCGCCCGCGGCCGCGGCGTCGACGAGTCCCCCGCCCGCTGCGGCCGCGCCGGCCGCCCCGTCGCCAGACGCCGCGCCGCCGACGCACCGGGGCGGGGCGGGCGGCGTCATCGTCGTCCTCCTGCTCGCGATCCTGGCGTTGGGCCTGGGCGCCGCCGCCGGCTGGATCTTCTACCTGCCAAAGCACCCGATCCCGGCGCTGGCCAATCTCAAGATCCCCTTCATGCAACGCGCAGGGCCGGCCACAGCGGGGGCGGCCCACTCGGCCGCAGCCCGCCCGCCGGTGGTCGCCGAAGCGCCCCCAGGCCCCGCGCCCGGCGCCTCGCCGCCCCCGGCCGCGTCTTCAGCATCCGCCGCGCCCGCATCGTCCGCGTCGGCCGCACCCATCGCCGTCGCGTCGGGAGCGCCGCCGGCAAACTCGGCCCAGCCTCCGCTCGCCGCCGGCCAGGTGCAAGCCGACGCCGCGGGACTGGTCGCCGACGCCCGGCGCGCCGGGCTGCCGCGCGATCAGATCGGCGCGCTCACGGCCGCCAACAGCAGGCTGGCCGGCGCTGTCGACGCCGATGGCGCGGCCATGGCGATGGCGCGCAACGAAGCGGCGCTGCTCGCGCGCATTTCGCTGGCGCGGCAGCGGGAGGTCGACGCGACGCTCGGCTCATGGGGCGGCGGCTCTGGCGCGGTCGGCGCCGTGCACCGCGCCAGGGCCAACCTGGCGGCGGCTATCGCCGCGGTCTACGCCGCCAGGGACGGCGACAGTGCGCTGGCCGCCGCGCGCCGCGCGGTCGCCGTCTATCCGATGTTCGCCAACGCCTACGCCACGGCCACGCGCGACTACGCGCCGGGCAAGCGGGCGCTGTTCGCGGCCGTCGCGAACCAGGCGCGCGGCGCCGCGGCCCAGGTGGTGGCCGACGCCTCCGAGATCCGCTCGGGCGCGTTCGCCACGACCGGCCGGCGCGCAGCATACGAGGAGCTGCAGGCCAATGCCGTCCGCGCCAACGGGTTGATGAGTGAGCTGAACATGGTCGCCAGCTATGAGGCCTACGAGAGCGATCCTCGGCGGCTCGACGGCCAGATCGCCCGCGCCACCGAGATCAGAGAGACGGTGATGGGCCTCTACGCCTCGTCCAGCGCCCTCTATCAGGCGAACAAGTAGCGCGCCGGCCCTAGCCCACCGCGATCGTCGCGGTGAGGCGCTTGCGCGGGGTCGAACGGCGAGGGCCGCCCTAGCCGCGGACCAGCTCGCGCATGGCCTTGTCCAGGCCCTCGATGGTGAGCGGGTACATGCGGTCGTTGGTGAGCTGGCGAATGACCTCGATCGAGGGCGTGTAGTCCCAGTGGCGCTCGCCGACGGGGTTGAGCCAGACGACCGAGTCGTAGAACTGGGTCACGCGATCGACCCAGATCGCGCCCGGCTCCTCGTTCCAGTGCTCGACCGAGCCGCCCGGATAGGTGATCTCATAGGGGCTCATGGTCGCGTCGCCGACGAAGATGACCTTGTAGTCGCCGGGGTACTTGTTGAGCACGTCCCAGGTGGGGATCTTCTCGACGTTGCGGCGGCGGTTGTCCTTCCACACGCTCTCGTAGAGGCAGTTGTGGAAGTAGAAGAACTCCATGTTCTTGAACTCGGTCTTCGCCGCCGAGAACAGCTCCTCGCAGAGCTTGATGTGGCTGTCCATCGAGCCGCCGATGTCGAAGAACAGCAGCACCTTGATGGTGTTGCGCCGCTCCGGCTGCATGACGAGGTCGAGATAGCCCTTGTTGGCCGTCTCCTTGATCGTTCCCCTGATGTCCAGTTCGTCCGGCGCGCCCTGGCGGGCGAATTTCCTGAGGCGCCGCAGCGCCACCTTGATGTTGCGGGTGCCGAGCTCGACGGAGTCGTCGAGGTTCTTGTACTCGCGCTTGTCCCAGACCTTGATCGCCTTGCCGTGGCGGCCCTTGTCCTGCCCGATGCGGATGCCCTCGGGGTGGAAGCCGTTGGCGCCGAAGGGCGAATCGCCCTTGGGGCCGCGCTTGCCCTTGCCTTCCTCGTCGCCCATCTCGCCGCGCTCGCGCGCCTCGCGGATGCGCTCGGCCATCATCTCCATCAGCTTCTCGAAGCCGCCCATCTCCTCGATCATCTTGCGGTCTTCGTCCGTGAGGAACTTGTCGGAGAGCGCCTTCAGCCACTCGGCCTGAACATCCATCGGGATGCCGACGGCGACCTTCTCCAGGCCCTTGAAAACATGACCAAAAACCTGGTCGAACCGATCCAGGTGCTTCTCGTCCTTCACCAGCGCCGAGCGGGACAGGTAGTAGAAATCGTCGACCGACTTGTCGATCACGTCGCGATCGAGCGCCTCCATGAGCATCAGGTACTCTTTCAGCGTGACCGGCACCTTGGCCTGCCGCAGCTCCTCGAAGAAATTCATGAACATGGACGTTTGCGCCTATTCGAACGGTCGTTTGGCTGAAGATGATGGCGGCCGCGCCCGCTGTCCAGCATCCATTGCGACGCTGCTAGCGCGGTCTCGCCATGATGAACTCGCGGTCGCTCGTCTGGCCGACGTGGAACTCATATTCGCCAACCTTTGAGAATCCATAACGCGCGTAGAGCCGTTGCGCGCCCAGGTTTTCCGACCAGACGCCGATCCAGAGCCGTCGTCCTGGCCGCGCCAGCCAACCCAGCGCTTCGTCCAGCAGGCGCACGCCCAGGCCCCCGCCTTGCCGTTCGCGGCGCACATAGAGCCGCTGCAGTTCGCCGCAGGTCGGCGTCACCTCAGGGTGCGGCAAGCGGCAGTCGCCGGCCATCGCATAGCCCACCGCCCGCCCTGCCGCCGCCTCGGCGATCCACAGGGCATGGGCGCCGTCTGCGATCATCTCGGCGTAGCGCGTCGGGCTGTGCGCGGCGCTGACGAACGCGGCGAGGTCTGCCGGCGGGTAGAGGTGGCCGAACGTCTCGGCGAAGGTCTCCCGGCCAAGCACGGCCAGCGCGTCGGCGTCCTCGACGCGGGCGCGCCGCAGCGTGATGCGCGGTTGCGACTGGCTCGGCGTTGCGCTCAGCCGAACGCCTCCTCGAGCTTGGCGGCCAGCTGCGCGGTGGTGAAGGGTTTGGCGATGAGCAGCGCGTCCGCCGCCAGCGGCTGTTCACCCAACGCGTCGCGGGCGTAGCCGGTCATGAACACGATCGGCAGGTCCGGCCGCTTGCGCCGCGCGGCCTCGGCGAGGGCGCGCCCGTCGGTGTCCGGCATCACGACGTCGGTCAGCACCAAGCCGATGTCAGGATGCTGGTCCAGGAGCTCAAGGCCGACCGCGGCGTCTTCGGCGGCATAAACTTCGTGGCCGATCTCGCTCAAGGCGGCGCAGGCGAAGTCGCGTACGGCGGGGTCGTCCTCGACCACCAGAACGGGCCTCGACGACGTCGGCCTGCGTGGCGGCTCTCGACCGGCCAGGGCGTCCGCCGTCGGCGCCCCCGGGGCTCGCGGCAGATAGAGTTTCACGCTCGCCCCGCGGCCCGGCTCGCTCTCCAGCCGGACATGTCCGCCGGACTGGGCGACGAACCCGTGCACTTGGCTGAGGCCGAGCCCCGTGCCCTTGCCGGGCGCCTTGGTCGTGAAGAAGGGGTCAAAGGCGCGGGCGCGCGTCTCCTCGCTCATGCCGACGCCGGTGTCGCTGACGACGACGACCACGTAGTCCGCCGCCTCGCCGGCCGCGCCTGTCGTGAGGCGCGCGTTCGACGTCTCGATCATGAGCTCGCCGCCGCCCGGCATGGCGTCTCGTGCGTTGACGGCCAGATTGACCAGCGCGCTCTCCAGGCGCGTGCGATCGATGTGCGCGGCGGCGACGTCTTCGGCCAGCCGCATGCGGACGGCGATGGTCTCGCCGAGCGCTCCTGCAAGCAGCCGCGACAGGTCGCGCACGCAGGCGTTCACGTCGACGGCCGTCGCGTCCAGCGGCTGCTGACGCGAGAAGGCGAGCAGGCTCTGGGTCAACGCGCTGGCGCGCTGGGCGCCGGTCAGCGCGTTGCCAACCAGCGTTCTGGCCCGGGCCTCGTCGGGCTGCAGGCGATTGAGCACCAGGTCGAGGTTCCCGACCACGATGGCCAGCGCGTTGTTGAAGTCGTGCGCGATGCCTCCGGCCAGCCGCCCGATCGCCTCCATCTTCTGGGCCTGAAAGAGCTGCTCGCGGGCTTCGGCGAGGCTTTCCTCGGTGCTCTCCAGCGCCCGGGTGCGCGACGCGAGCGCCGTGCTCAGCGCCAGGCTCGGCAGGCTGACGCTCACCACGAATGCGATGAGCAGCAGAAGCGACTCGTTCAAGGTCGCGCGGGTGAAGGGGCCGGCGCCGCCGAGAACGCCCCACACGGCGAGGCCCGAGAGCAGCACCGCCGTGGCGGCCGTTTCCCTGGGCGAGCCACGCAGAGCCGCCCACATCAGCGGCAAGAGCGCAAGGAAGGCCAGCGCGCTGCTGGCGTGCAAAGCGCGCTCGAGCGGGCTATAGGCCACGAGGCCAACGGCGGCGGCGAGCAGCGCAACCGGAGCCCAGTCGACGAGCGCCGCACCCCAGCGCCGCCAATCCGGCCCGCCTCCGGCCCAGAGCACGACGGCCGGGGCCACGACCAGCGCACCGGCGGTGTCGCCCAGCCACCAGGTGGTCCAAACCGCGCCGAAGCTCGCCCACTTGGCGAAGCCCGCCACCGCCAGCGCCGTCACCCCCACCGTCGCGCTGATCGGCGTACCGACAAGGCAGGCGATGGCGGCGAACTTGGCAACGCCAGTTGGCGACTCGAAGGCGCGTCGGCCACCGGCCCACCGGTTCAGCGCCCAGGCGCCGGCGAGCGCTTCGAGCGTGTTGCCGCCGCCGATCACCGCCGAGGTGGCGAGCGTGCCCGCGGTCGTTGCGTTGGCGGCGAAGGCGCCGAGCAGAACGCCCGGCCACGCCCGGTAGCCGCGCAAAAGGATGACGGCCAAGGCCAAGCCTGCCGGCGGCCAGATCGGCGACGCGCTCGGGTTGATCGAAGCAAACATCAGGCTGAGCCGGGCGACCGCGAAATAGACGAGCGCGATCGCCGCCACCTCGCCGACATAGGAAAGGCGCGCGTAACGTCTTGCGAGTCCGTGGGGCTCGAACAAGGCTGACGCCCCTGTTTGGCAGTCCGGCCGCACCGACGTTATCCGACCGGCCACAGCTCCGCCAGCGCCGTTGCTCGCGCCCGGCAAGCAGTCGCGATAAGCTGCCCGGCGATGGCGACCGCGCTCTATACGCACCCGGACATGCTCGACCACGCGCCGGGCCGCAACCACCCCGAGCGGCCTGAGCGGCTGAGCGCCGTGCTGAGCGCGCTGAAGGATGCGAGCGACCTGGACCTCGAACCACGCGCCGCGCCGTTCGTCACGCGCGAGGACCTCGACCGCGTCCACCACCCCGCCTTCGTCGAGGCGCTCTTCACCCAGGCGCCGCGCGAGGGCCTGCTGCGGGTCGACGCCGACACCGCGATGTCGCCGGGGAGCCTGACGGCAGCGCGTCGGGCGGCGGGGGCGGTGGCCGACGCCGCGCGCGCCGTCGCGGCCGGCGAAATCGAGCGCGCCTTCTGCGCCGTTCGCCCGCCCGGCCACCACGCCGAGCCCGCCCGGGCCATGGGCTTTTGTCTCTTCTCCAACATCGCGATCGCCGCCCGCGCCGCCCAAGCCGCCGGGCTGGCGCGGGTGGCCGTCGTCGACTTCGACGTCCACCATGGCAACGGCACCCAGGCGGTCGTGCAGGCGGACAAGACCCTCTTTCTCGGCTCCGTCCACGAATGGCCGGCCTATCCGGGCAGCGGCAGACCTTCGGAGACCGGCGTCGGCAACGTCGTCAACGCCACCGTCCCGCCCGGCGGCGCACGCGAGCATTGGCGCGCCGCGTTCGAGAGCCTGATGGCCCCGCTCGATGCCTTCGCGCCCGATCTCATTCTCATCTCGGCCGGCTTCGACGCCCACGCCCGCGACCCGCTGGGAGAGCAGGCTCTGGAGGCGGAGGACTACGCCTGGGCGACCCGCGCCATCGCCGCCGTCGCCAGACGCCGCGCCGGCGGGCGTATTGTCTCCTCGCTCGAGGGCGGTTACGACCTTGAGGCGCTCGGCCGCTCCGCGACAGCGCACGTGCGGGCGCTTGAACAGGGGTGACAGAGACGGGAGGCAGGCGCCGCGCGGCGCTGACGCCTCCAGTCCAGGGGGCATGGCCACAGGCGCTAAGGAGGCGGGCAGCATCGTCCTGGCGCGCCATGGCGAGCCAGCGCTATCGCGCAAGGTCCGCCTGAGCGCGGCCGACTACATCGTCTGGTGGGCGACCTACGAAGAGACCGGGCTCGCGCCCGGGCAGAGCCCGCCGGCGACCCTGGTGGCTGAGGCCGAACGCGCCGTGGTGCTCTATTCGTCCACCCGCCGGCGCGCGATCGAGACGGCGCGCATCATCGCCGGCGACCGCGACATCGAGCAGCACCCCGATCTGATCGAAGCTCCGCTGCCGCCGCCGCACTGGCCGGGCTGGATTCGCCTGCGCCCGCGCAGCTGGGGCGTGATCGCCCGCTTCTGGTGGTGGTGGTTCAACCACCACGACGGCCATGAGACCCGCGCCGAGGCTCAAGTGCGCGCCAACGAGATGGCCGACCGGCTCACCGAGCGCGCCGAGGCCGGCGACAACGTGCTGGTCGTCGCGCACGGGTTCTTCAACACCATGGTCCGCCTCGCCCTGCAGCGACGCGGCTGGAAGGTCAGCGAGAACCAGGGCTGGAAGTACTGGTCCTTCGCCCGCCTCGACCGGGGCTGATCAGCCGGTGATCGAATAGCCGCCATCGACGGCGAGCACGGCGCCGGTGACGAAGTCGGAAGCCGGGCTGGCCAGAAAGACCGCCGGGCCCTCGAAGTCGCCGATCTCGCCCCAGCGGCCGGCCGGCGTGCGCGCGACGACGCCGTCGGAGAACTCCGCCGAGCCGGTGCGGGCTGGCCGGGTCATGTCGGTGTCGATCCAGCCGGGCAGGATGGCGTTGACCTGGATGTTGTCCGCCGCCCAAGCGGCCGCCAGCGACTTCGTGAGCTGCACGACGCCGCCCTTGGAGACGGCGTAGGCGGAAACGTACGGCGCGCCGAAGATCGAATACATCGAGCCGATGTTGATGATCTTGCCGCCGCCGCCGGTCTTCATCAGCGGGTGCGCGGCTTGGCTCGCGACCAGAACCGCGGTCAGGTTGGTGGCCAGGATCGCGTCCCAGATCTCCAGACTCATCGTCTCCGGCCGGGTGCGGCGGGCGACGCCGGCGTTGTTGACCAAAATGTCGAGCCGGCCGTGGCGGGTGTGCGCCTCGCCGACCATCGCCCGGCAGGTGGCCTCGTTGGCCACATCGACCACGAGCGCGTCCGCGGTCGCGCCCAGCCCTTTCAGTTCAGCGATGGCGGCGGCGTTCTTCTCAGCGTTCCGCCCGGCGATCACGATCGTCGCGCCGGCTTTGGCCAGGCCGCTCGCCATTCCGAGCCCGATGCCGCCGTTGCCGCCCGTGACCAGCGCCACCCGGCCGGTCAAATCGAATGCACTCACCAAAGCCCCCTCAACAGCCACCGCCTCGCGGCGTAGAGGGAGGCCCGTCGCGCGCGCGGAGGTCAAGATGGATGTTCGGCTGACCCTCGGCGCGACCCGGCGGCGGGCGATCGAACGGCTGGTCGCGGAATGGGGAGATCCGATCCGCGCCCACGGCCAAGCTTACGCGATCGGGGACTGCCACATCTACATGGCCGGAGACATGGCGGGCGTGGCGGCCGTCTCGCTGCGCGACAAGCCGATCGCCGAGTTGGTGGCGATCAACGCGTTCCTGCCGCGCCTGGGGATCGGCACGGCCCTGCTGGCCGCCATCACGCCGGCGCTGACGGGGTGCGACACGCTGAGGCTCACGACCACCAACGACAACGTCGATGCGCTGCGCTTCTACCAGCGCCGCGGCTTTCGGCTGCATGCCTTGAGGCCAGGCGCGGTCGACGAGGCCCGCCGGCTGAAGCCCGACATCCCCGAGGTGGGCGACCACGGCATTCCCCTGCGCGACGAGATCGATCTCGTCCTGCGCCTTTGACGCTCGTGGCGCGACCGGCCCCAGATCGAGACGTCGCATCGGCGAAGGCCCTCGCCCGGCATCTCGGTCTCTGCGAAATCCAGCCGGTCGTCCTCAAACTCGCGCATCACACGACCCTCCGTCTCGCGCCGCTGCCGATCGTGGCGCGGGTGCAGTCGTCCGAGCCGCCCGACGCGGCGATGGCGGCGATGGCGCGCGAAGTGGCCGTGGCGCGCACGCTGGCCGACGCCGGTGCGCCCGTCATCGCGCCGACCCGCGATCCGCCGGCCGGTCCGCACACGGTTGGCCATGCGGTCATCTCGCTCTGGACCTTCGCCGAGCATCGTCCGGCGACGGACGCCGACGAGGTCACGGCGGCGGAAGCGTTGCGCGCGGTGCACGCGGCGCTCGCGCATGTCGCGGGCCTGCCGCCCTTCATCGACGCGCTGGATCGCTGCGCCGCGGTGCTGGCGGATCGGGCGGCGATGCACGCGTTGACCGAGGCCGACCGCGCTTTCCTCGAGGCGCGGCAGCAGGCTCTGCGGGCTGGGCTCGATGGCGCGGGGCCATCGGTGGCGCTGCACGGCGACACCCACGCCGGCAACGTTCTGATGACAGCGGACGGCCCGCTCTGGGGCGACCTGGAGAGCGCCTGCCGCGGCCCACTCGAGTGGGATCTCGTACAGCTCTCCCCCGTCGCGCGGCGTCTGTTCGAACCGTATGACCGCGCCCTGCTCCGCCGGCTCTCGGAGCTGCGCAGCGTCAACGTGGCGGTCTGGTGTTGGGCCGACGCGGACCGCAGCCGCGACGTGCGGGCGGCGGGCGAGCATCATCTGGCGCGAGTGAAGGCGATTGCGGCGCGCGCGACCGCTTCCCACCTCAAACGCTGACGGCAGAACAAGACGGAGGTGGTCATGGCCGGAACGAAGAAGGCGCGGGCGGTTGGGTTCAACCATGTGGCGCTCGAGGTCGGCGACGTGGACGAGGCGCTGGCCTTCTATGGCAAGCTGTTCGACTTCAGCCTGCGCGGGAAGAGCCGCGACATGGCCTTCATCGATCTCGGCGACCAGTTCATCGCGCTGCAGCGGGGGCGCACGCAGCCGGCCGACGACGGGCGCCACTTCGGACTCGTCGTCGATGACAAGGAGGCGGTGCGCCGCGCCATGGCGGACGCCGGCGTCGAGGCTCTGCCAGGCCCGTTCCTCGATTTCCGCGACCCGTGGGGCAACCGGATCGAGATCGTCGGCTACGACAACATCCAGTTCAGCAAGACGCCGGCGGTGCTCCGCGGCATGGGCCTGGCCCACCTCGGCAAGACCGACTCCGCCAGGAAGGAACTCGCGGAAAAGGGAATGGCTGACTAAGCCGCCGCGCGACGGGCAAGCGCCGTGCGCTCGTGGTCGATCAGCCAGCGTTTGCGATCGAGACCGCCGCCGTAGCCGGTCAGGCTGCCGTCGGCGCCGATGACGCGATGGCACGGCACAACCAGGGCCGCCGGATTGGCGCCGTTCGCCAGGCCGACAGCGCGCATCGCGCTCGGTCGTCCGATCGCGATCGCGAGATCCTTGTAGCTGAGGGTCTGTCCGGTCGGGATGTTTCGCAGAGCCGCCCACACCTGGCGTTGGAACGGCGTCCCGCCGGTCTCCACCTCTAAGCCGTCCAGGGCGCTGACGTCGCCGGCGAAATAGGCGGCGAACGCCTTGACCGCCGCGCTCGGCGCGGGCGGCGCAACGCCCCGCTCGCTCGTCCTCTCGATGTCCTCCCAGCCGGCGCGGCGGACGCGCCCGGCCTCGTCGGTGATGATGCGG
>DATGKF010000135.1:0-11123 GCA_035294785.1 Caulobacteraceae bacterium
GTCTCCGCCTTGCCGAACGGGTTCAGCGGCAGCGTGGCGATCGAGGCCGCGTTGGCCCGCGCCGCGGGTCCATAGATCCCCGGCCAGGCGCAGTCGCGCCCGTCGCCGAACAACGGTCCGCGCCACTCGAATGTCGCGCAGCCGGCGAGGACGGCGGCCGCGCAAACCCACGCCGCCTGGCGCCACTGACCCCGATTCCAAAAGCCCCTTCCCCCTCGCGGGGAAGGGGTTGGGGATGGGGGCGCTGGCGCGGCGATGGGGAGCTTTGGCGAGGGGTCCAGGGCGGCCAACCGTCAGGCGGGACGCTGGCGCCCCCACCCCTCACCCCTCCCCGCGAGGGGGAGGGGAATGGCAAGCCACGCGGCCGTCGTCACCCCCGCTCGTTGGAGAAGACGATCGTGCCCGACGCGGCGAACATGCCGCCGACGCCGTGGGCGATCGAGATCTTGGCGTTCGGCACCTGCGCCGGCGCGATGCCGCGCAGTTGCCTGACGCTCTCCTGCATGGCGTACATGCCGTACATGCCCGAGTGCATGTAGGAGAGCCCGCCGCCGTTGGTGTTCAGCGGCAGCTTTCCGCCGATGGCGGTGTTGCGCTCGTTGGTGAAGGCCGCCGCCTCGCCCGGCTTGCAGAAGCCGAGGTCCTCCAGGCCATAGAGCGGCAGGTGGGCGAAGGCGTCGTAGATCATCAGATGGTCGACGTCGTCGTGTTTGATGCCGGCCTCTTCGAACGCCTTCTTGCCGGAGACGCGGAAGGCCCTCGATGAGGTGAAGTCCTCCATCTGGCTGACCATCGGCGTCTCGACGCTTTCGCCCGTGCCGAGCACGTAGACGGGCTTTTGCGGGAAGTCCTTCGCCCGCTCGGCGCTGGTCAGGATCAGCGCGCCGCCGCCGTCGGTGACCAGGCAGCACATCAGCATGCGGAACGGCCATGCGATCATGCGCGAGTCGAGCACGTCGTCGACCGTGATCGGCTCCTTGAACGAGGCGCGCGGGTTCTTCGCCGCCCACTCGCGCTGGACGACCGCGACCATGGCCAGGTCCTCCTCGGTCACGCCGAAGGTCTTCATGTAGCGAAGCACGGGAATCGTGAACATCGAGGGCGGGCCGACCGGCCCGTAGGGCGCCTCGAACTGGCCGGCGAGGCTCGAATTGCCGCCGCCGCCACGGAACCCGCCGGCGCCGACGCGGCTTCGGCCGCTCTCGCCGTGGGTGATGAGGACGGTGTTGCAGAGCCCTTCGTTGATGGCCGCCGCCGCGTGGCGGACGTGCAGCATGAAGGAGCAGCCGCCCACCGACGTGCCGTCGGCGTAGGTCGGCGTGATGCCGAGGTAGTAGGCCACCTCCGTCGGGCTCGCGCCCGCGGTGGCGACGCCGTCGATGTCAGACGGCTTGAGGCCGGCGTCGGCGAGCGCGTTCAGCGCCGCGTCCGCGTGCAGCTGGATCACCGACATGTCGGGGATGCGACCCATCTCGGTCGTTTCCGCGGCCCCGACGACCGCGACGGAATTGCGCTTCATCGGTTACGCCCCCGCCGGCTGAAAGAGCGGCAGCGCGATCTCGCCAAAGCTCGTGAACTTCACCTGCACCGGCATGTCGAGCTTCAGGGCCTCAGGCGTCTGCGGGCAATCGACGATGTTGGTCATCATGCGCGGGCCCTCGTCGAGCTGCACGACCGCGATCGAGTGCGGCGCGTCGCCCATGTCGGGGCGCGGCCGGTGGTTGATGACGTAGCTCCAGAGCACGCCCTTGCCGCTCGCCTTGAACACCTCGACATCGCGGGAGCCGCAGACGGGGCAGAACGGGCGGGGCGGGAAATAGGCTTTCGAACACTCGGTGCAGCGCTGCAGGCGCAGTTCGCCCGCCTTGCAGCCGTCCCAGAAGTGCTGCGTCTCCGGGGTCGGCGTCGGCAATGTTCTATCCATTCAAAATCTCTCGCATCGCTAGAATCGCTGTGAAACGCCGACATAGGCCTGGGCCCCGGGCGTGTGATTGTTCAGCCCGAGATTGACGCCGCCGTCGAGTTGAAAATTCGGGTGGCTGGCCGGAATCCAGGCGACGCCCACGTCGGCCGAGCTCTGCGTGACGTGGCCTGACGGCTCGAAATTCTCGTCGCCCCAGAGCTCCAGCGACAGCGTCACGGTCTTCGAGAGCGCATGGCTGAGCGCGACGAGGCCGGCGATGTTGGCGTGCTGGCCGTCGCTCAGGGCGTTCTTCAGCCCGTCGAGTTCCGGGTCGGTCGAGAACGACCAGCCGGCTGGCAGCCCGATCTGGATCGGGACCACGATCCCCTCTTCGACCTGGCCGTTCCCCACCTGCCGGTTGGCGGTCGGGAACTTGACGTACGGGTCCAGCGCGATCGCGACATTGCCGCTGTCGTCGCCGACCAGGTTCAGCTTGGCGCGCACGAAGAGATCGCCGACGCCCTCGGCGCGGGTGGTGATCCCGCTGGCCCGGTCTTTCGACGCGACGGTCACGTAGGGCGCGATGTTGAACTCCAGATCGAGGGTGTTGGTGATCCCGATTTTGAGCGTCGGATTGGTGTAGAGAACGGTCGTGGTGTCGGCGCCGCCGGAGGTGTCCCAGGTGACGTTCACGAGGTCTGACTCGATCTGCACGTGGCCCGCGTCGACCGTGCATGGGGCGGTGCCCTTGGTCGGCCGGTCGGTGCAGAAGGATCGAAGGTCGGCGACCGGAGTCGGGTTGAGCAGCGTAAAGCCGCTCTTGTCCGGCGCCGGCGTCGATGGCGCATCGTCGGCGCGGGCGACTCCGCTTAAGGCGAGCGCAACGACCGCGGCCAGAGCCCATTTTCGAACCGCCATGCCAGCCCCACCTTAAGACCGCCCCGCATCTCAATCGGCGGATGGTCGGGGTTCAGCGTTGAGGACGCAAGATGCTTGTCGGCGCACCGAAAGAGATCAAGATCCAGGAGCACCGCGTCGGCCTGACGCCGGGCGCTGTGCGCGAGCTCGTGCACCGCGGCCACCAGGTGCTGATGGAGACCGGCGCCGGGGCCGGCATCGGCCATGACGACGACGCCTATCGCGCCGCCGGCGCATCGATCGCCGCCGGCGCGGCGGAGGTGTTCGAGCGCGCTGCGATGATCGTCAAGGTCAAGGAGCCGCAGCCGTTCGAGATCCCGATGCTGCGCACCGGCCAGGTGCTGTTCACCTACCTGCACCTCGCCGCCGATCCCGAGCAGGCCAGGGGTCTCATGGGCTCGGGCGCGATCTGCATCGCCTACGAAACCGTGACCGACGACCGCGGCGGCCTGCCGCTGCTGTCGCCGATGAGCGAGGTCGCCGGGCGCATGTCGATCCAGGTCGGCGCCCACTGCCTGGAGAAGGAGCAGGGCGGCGCCGGCGTGCTGCTCGGCGGCGTGCCGGGGGTGCCGGCGGCCAAGGTGCTGGTGCTGGGCGGCGGCGTCTCCGGGACCAACGCCGCGCGCATGGCCATGGGGATGGAGGCGCAGGTCACCATCATCGACAACTCCATGCGCCGGCTGAAAGAGCTCGACCTGCAGTTCGGCTCCAAGATCCAGACCCTTTACGCCACCCTCGACAACATCGAGCGCGAAGTCGCGCGCGCCGACCTGATCATCGGCGCGGTTCTGGTGCCTGGGGCGGCGGCCCCGAAGCTGGTGACGCGGGCGATGATCCGGACCATGCGGCCGGGCTCTGTCGTGGTCGACATCTCCATCGATCAGGGCGGCTGCTTCGAGACCAGCCGGCCGACGACCCACGACGACCCCACCTACGTCGACGAGGGCGTCGTGCACTACGCGGTCACCAACATGCCCGGCGCGGTGGCGCGCACGAGCGGCTATGCGCTCAACAACGCGACGCTGCCGTTCGTGCTGGCGCTGGCCGACCACGGCTGGCGCGAGGCGCTGAAGCGCGACCGGCACCTGGCCGATGGGCTGAACGTGCTCGATGGCCGCATCGCCCACCCGGCGGTCGCCCAGAGTCTCGGGCTGGAGGCGGTGGGGGCCTGACGGCCGTGGACTTCGACGCTCTCGACGCCGGCAAGTACGAGGACGAGCGCGCCGCGGTCGCCCGCCTGCTCGCGGCGAAGCCCCTGAGCGACGGCGAGCGTGCTGCGGTTCGCGCCGCGGCCGAGGCGCTGGTGCGCGGCGCGCGCCGCCAACGCGGGCGCGGTTTCGCCGATGCGGTGCTGCGCGACTATCCGCTGAGTTCGTCCGAGGGGCTGGCGCTGATGGGGCTGGCGGAGTCGCTGCTGCGCACGCCGGACGCCGATGCGCGGGAGCGGCTGATCGCCGAGGCGGTCGGCGCGGGCGATTGGGCCGCGCACCTGAAGACCGCGCAGAGCCTGGCCGCGAAGGCTTCTGACCTCGGCCTGATGACCGCCGAGCGGCTCGGTCAGGCAGGCCGGCCGGCGGTGCGCTGGGCGATGGACGGCGCCATGGGCTTTCTCGGCGACGCCTTCGTGCTCGGCCGCACTATCGAGGAGGCGCTGGCGCGGGCGGCGCGGGACGGCTACCGGCTCTGTTCCTTCGACATGCTCGGCGAGGGCGCCCGCACCGACGACGACGCGGCGCGCTACGCCAAGGCTTACGCGGCGGCCATCGAGGCGGTCGGAGCGGCGGGCCAAGGCGACCGGCCGGAGCGGCGACACGGCGTTTCGGTCAAGCTCTCGGCGCTGCATCCGCGCTACGAGGCGACGCAAGCGGCCCGCGTCTTCGCCGAACTCTATCCGCGCCTGAAGGCGCTCGCCGAACAGGCGGCGGCGCTGAACGTCGGCCTGACGCTCGACGCCGAGGAGGCCGACCGGCTGTCGCTGTCGCTGAGGCTGGCCGAGCGGCTGTTCGCCGAGCCCGCGCTCGCCGGTTGGCGGGGCCTCGGGCTCGCGGTGCAGGCCTACCAGAAGCGCAGCCCCGCGGTGATCGCGCGCCTGGCTGACATGGCGCGGTCGGCGGGCCGGCCGCTCGGCGTGCGGCTGGTGAAGGGCGCCTACTGGGACTCCGAGATCAAGCACGCGCAGGTCATGGGCGCGCCGGACTATCCGGTCTTCACGACCAAGGCGGCGACCGACCTCTGCTACCTCGTGTGCTCGCGGGTGCTGATCGATGCGGCGCCGCACCTCTACGGCCAGTTCGCGACGCACAACGCCTTCACGTTGGCCGCGGTGCTGGCCATGGCGCGCGAGCGGGGCGTCGCCATCGAGCACCAGCGGCTGCACGGGATGGGCGAGGCGCTCTACCGCGCCGCCGAGCGCCGCGAGGGGCCGTTGACGCTCCGCGTCTATGCCCCCGTCGGCGGGCACGCCGAGCTCTTGCCTTACCTGGTTCGCCGGCTGCTCGAGAATGGCGCCAACGACAGCGCCGTGCGTGGGCTGCTCGACGCCCGCACGCCGCCGTCCGCGGTCGCCGCCGATCCCGTAGCGCAGGTCGAGGCGGAGGCCGCCCGGCCGTTCGACATCCCGCGCCCGCTGATGCTGCATGCGCCGGCCCGGCGGGGCGCGCGCGGCGTCGACCTCACCACGGCCCGGGCCCGCGCGGCGGTCGCCGACGCCGTGGCCGCGCTCGACCGCGCGCCTGCGTCCGCCCCGGCTGATGCAACCGCCGCCGACATCGACGCTGCCGCCAGCGCCGCGTGCGCCGCCCAACCCGCATGGGACCGCGCTGGCGGGGCGGCGCGCGCCCGCGTGCTCGACGCCATGGCCGACGCGCTGGAGGCGCAGACCGAGCCGCTGGTGGCGCTGCTGGCGCGCGAGGCTGGCAAGACCCTCGCCGACGGCGTCGCCGAGGTGCGCGAGGCGGTGGACTATTGCCGCTACTACGCGGGCCTCGCCTCGGACCAGTTCGGCGCCCCGCAAACGCTCGCCGGCCCGACCGGAGAGGCCAACCGCCTCGCGCTCCAGGGGCGAGGCGTCTTCGCCTGCATCAGCCCGTGGAACTTCCCGCTGGCCATCTTCACCGGCCAGATCGCCGCCGCGCTGGCGGCGGGCGACGCCGTCCTCGCCAAGCCGGCCGAGCAGGCGCCGCGCATCGCCGCCGAGGCCGTGCGGCTCTTCCACGCCGCCGGTCTCGATGCGCGGCTGCTGGCGCTCCTGCCTGGGCCAGGCGAGACGGTGGGCCAGGCGCTGGTCGCCCATCCCGCCATCGCCGGCGTCGCCTTCACCGGCGGCACGGAGACCGGCTGGGCGATCAACCGGGCGCTCGCGGCGCGCGAGGGCCCCATCGTCCCCTTCATCGCCGAGACGGGCGGGCTGAACGCGATGATCGTCGACGCCACGGCGCTGCGCGAGCAGGTGATCGACGACGTCATGGTTTCGGCCTTCGGGTCCGCCGGCCAGCGCTGTTCGTCGCTGCGCATGCTCTTCCTGCCGCACGAGACCGCCGAGGCGGTGATCGAGGGGCTGATGGGGGCGATGGACAAGCTCGTCGTCGGCGATCCCGCCGATCCGGCGACCGACGTCGGTCCGGTGATCGATCGGCCGGCGCTGGCCGCGCTCGAGCGTCACACCGAGCGCCTGCGCGGCGAAGCGACGCGGATGCACGCCGCTCCGAGCAGGCGAGGCGGACTCTTCTTCGCCCCGCTGCTCGCCGAAATCCCCACTGCGGCGTTTCTCGAGCGCGAGGTGTTCGGGCCGATCCTGCACGTCGTGCGCTACGACGCCGATCGGCTGGCCGAGGCGGTCGCCCCGCTGGTCGCGCGCGGCTATGGCCTGACGCTGGGCGTCCACTCCAGGCTCGAGGGTTTCGCCGACGACGTGGCGGGCCTCGTGCCGGCCGGCAACGTCTACATCAACCGCTCGATGATCGGCGCGGTGGTCGGGGTTCAGCCGTTTGGCGGCCAGGGTCTGTCGGGCACCGGACCCAAGGCCGGCGGGCCGCACAGCCTGCTGCGCTACGCCGTCGAGCGCACGACCAGCATCAACACCGCCGCCCGCGGCGGCGACGCGGCCCTGTTCAGCCCGCGCTGAAACGGGTAAAGGCCGCGCTTTGCGTCGCTGTGGTTAAAGTCCCATCTTGACTGGGGGGCGGCACACAGGTGAACGCTTGGCATCGCTCGACGTTTTGTCTTCTGATGGGTGAATGAACGGCATGGTTTCGAGGCGAAAGATCGTCCTTTCGACTTGCGGCTCGTCGGGAGACCTCAACCCCTTCATAGCCGTTGCGCTCGAATTGCGCGGTCGCGGCTACCATCCCGTGATCGCCACGCAGAGCGAGTTCGGACCGCGGATCGAGGCCGAGGGCCTGGCCTTCCATCCCATGCGGCCGGGCATGGCCGACGTCGAGGAAGAGCTCGGGCTGGAGCGTCAGCGCATCGTGCGGCGGTCGATCGACGCGCGCACCGGGCTCGAGTTCCTGGTCCGCCGGGTGGCGATGCCGTTCCTGCGCCGCGCCTACGCCGACATGATGGCGGCCAGCGCGGACGCCGGCCTCGTCGTCACCCACACCTCGGCCTTCGGGGCGCGGCTGGCGGCGGAAAAGCGCGGGCTGCCGTGGGTGTCGGCGGCGCTGGCGCCGTTCGCCTTCATGTCGGCCTACGACCCGCCGGCGCTGGGCATCGCGCCGCGCCTGACCGAGGCCTGCTTCAAGTCGGGCGCGACCGCGGCCGGCACGCTGCTCAACATCTTCCGCCTCGCCACGGCCAACTGGACGGCGCCGGTGCGCCAGCTCCGCCGCGAGCTCGGGCTTGGCCGCGCGCCGGGCAACCCGCTGTTCGAGGGCCAGTTCTCGCCCTACGGCACCGTCGCCCTCTACTCGCGCATCTTCGGCGAACTGCAGCCGGACTTCCCGTGCCGCACCACCATCTGCGGCTTCACCTTCTACGACCGCGAGCGGGGCGCGTCGGAGACGCTCGATCCCGACCTCGCCCGCTTCCTGGCCGAAGGCGCGCCGCCCCTGGTCTTCACGCTGGGCTCGGCGGTGGTGTTCGATCCGGGCGACTTCTATCGCGACAGCCTCCAGCTCGCGCTGACCCTCAAACGCCGCGCGGTCTTCCTCGTCGGCGAGGACGCCGCTCAGGCGCTGCCGGCTGACCTGCCGCCGGGCATGATCGCCGTGCGCTACGCGCCGCACTCGCTCGTCTTCCCGCACGCCGAGGCGATCGTGCACCAGGGCGGCGTCGGCACCACCGCCCAGGCCCTTCGGGCCGGCGCGCCGCAGCTGATCGTTCCGGCCGCCGCCGACCAGCCGGACAACGCCCAGCGGATCAAGCGGCTCGGCGTCGGCCGGTCCATGACGCGCGCCGAGTACGATCCGCTGAGCGGCGCGCATGAAGTCGGGCTGATGCTCCGCCGCGGCGCCTACCGCGCCCGCGCGCAGGAAGTCGCCCGGCGCATCGCGCTCGAGGACGGCGCTGGCGCGGCCGCCGACATCATCGAGTCCGCCCTGCACGCCGCGCCGGCGATGCGCCGCGCCGGCTGACTCAGCGCGCCTCATGCGCGGCCAAGCCTGACGCGCGAACGGTTGATTCGCTTTTCGGCCGGGACGGTTTTAAGAGTGACCCAGCTCATTCAAACGATTTCTGAGAGAGGAAAGATTCATGCGTGAAGCCGTTGTCGTTTCCTACGCGCGCACGGGCCTGGCCAAGTCCGGCCGCGGCGGGTTCAACATCACGCCCACGGTCACCATGGCCGCCCACGCCGTGAAGCACGCCGTCGAGCGGGCCGGCGTCGAGAAGGAAGCGGTCGAGGACTGCTTCATGGGCAACGTCGCGCACGGCGCCGGCAACCTCGGCCGCACCGCGGCTCTCCTGGCGGGCCTGCCGATCACCACGTCCGGCGTGACCATCAACCGCTTCTGCTCCTCCGGCCTGCAGTCGATCGCCATGGCGTCGCGTTACGTGGTCGACGACGGCGCCGAGTGCGTCGTGGCCGGCGGCGTGGAGTCGATCAGCTTCCCCGGCGGCGGCGGCGCGCGCGAGAACAACGATCCGCGCCTGGTGCAGATGTACCCCGACATCCACATGGCGATGATCGACACCGCCGACGTGGTCGCCGAGCGCTACAAGGTCAGCCGCGAATACCAGGACGAGTACTCGCTCGAGTCCCAGCGCCGCATGGCGGCCGCCCAGCAGGCCGGCAAGTTCAGGGACGAGATCGTTCCGCTGAAGACCAAGATGAAGCAGGTCAACCGCGAGACGAAGGAAGAGACGATCGTCGACTATGTGGTCGATCGCGACGAGTGCAATCGCCCCGACACGACGCTCGAAGGCCTCGCCAAGCTCGAGCCGGTCAAGGGCCCCGGCAAGTTCATCACCGCCGGCAACGCCTCGCAGCTCTCCGACGGCGCCGCCGCGGTGGTGCTGATGGAATCGAAGGAAGCCGAACGCCGCGGCCTCGAGCCGCTCGGCGCCTTCAAGGGCTGGGCGGTCGCCGGCTGCGCGCCCGACGAAATGGGCATCGGCCCGGTCTTCGCCGTGCCGCGGCTTTTGGAGCGCCACGGCCTGACGGTCGACGACATCGACCTTTGGGAGCTGAACGAGGCCTTCGCGTCCCAGTGCCTCTACGCCCGCGACACGCTCGGGATCGATCCCGAGAAGTACAACGTCAACGGCGGCTCCATCGCCATCGGCCACCCCTTCGGGATGACCGGCGCCCGCCTCACCGGCCACGTGCTGCAGGAGATGAAGCGCCGCGGGAAGGGCAAGTACGCGGTCGTCACCATGTGCATCGGCGGCGGCATGGGCGGCGCGGGCCTGTTTGAAGCCTACACCTGATACAGCCTTGATCTGAACTGACGGCTGGCGGCCGGTCCCTCACATGGGACCGGCCGTTTCCGTTCAGGGCGCAAGCGGTCGTGCGAAGGCGAGCACCCGCAGCGCGCCGCGCTCGATCTCGAATTCGGAGAGGCTGAGGTTGCCGCCGCCGAAGATGTCGTCGCCGCCGTGCAGCGGCGCGCCGCTCGCCAGCCGATAGACGAAGTCGATGACGCCGCCGTGCGTGACCGCGAGGACGCGGCTCGCTCCGCTCGCTTCGGTGTCGGCCAGCCAAGCCGTCACCCGCTCCAGATGGGCGGCGCGGCTCTCGCCGCCGGGGATGGCCGGCTCCGGCTCGAGCCGCGAGAAGTCGGCGAAGGCCTCGGCGTGCCGCGCCCGGCACTCGGCCGCCGTGAGGCCGGCGAAGACGCCCAGGCCGCGCTCGCTGATTCTGGGCTCGAGGGTCCAGCCGGTCAGACCCAGATGCTCGGCGGTCTGCACCGCGCGGCGGAGCGGACTGACATAGATCCGATCATAGGGTTCGAACCTGAACGCCGCCGCCCGCAGCGCTCTGACCGTGTCCGGATCGAGCGGGTCGTCCTCCGGATTGAACCGGTGCGCGAGGTTGGCGACGCTCGCCCCATGCCTGATCAGGTGCAGGATCATGCCCTTGGGGCTAGCGAAGCGTTCGCCCCTCCACAAGCGGAGAGCGGCAGTGCTAGTTTGCGCGCGGAATCGATCATCTTTGCGCAAGGCGAGGCATGCACGCCGCACAACGCGACGCCGAGATCACCCGGCTCCTGAACAGCCAGGGGTTCGTTTCCTTCAAGCAGCTCTGCGATCGGCTCGAGGCGTCGTCGGCCACCATCCGCCGTGACCTCGAGCGGCTGGATGCCGAGGGGCGGATCGAGCGCGTGCGCGGCGGGGCCAGGCTGCGTGATGGAGCCAGGCCCATTCCCGCCGATCGCCTGGTCGGCGCGCCGTTCGAGGAGAACCGGTTCCGTCACGCCGAAGAGAAGGCCGCCATCGGCCACGCGGCGGCCAAGCTCTGCGCCCGCGACGAGGCGATCATCATCGACGGCGGCACGACGACCTTCCAGATGTGCGCGCACCTGGAGGGCCTGAACCTGCAGGTGCTGACCAACTCGCTGCACATCGTCGGCGAACTGTTGCCGCAGCCCGGCGCTCGCGTCTCGGTGCCCGGGGGCGCCGTTTTCCGCGAGCAAAACATCATCTTGAGCCCGTTCGAGGACGACGGGATCAACCGCTATCACGCCTCCAAGCTGTTCATGGGCGCCGCGGCGATCGGCCCGCGCGGGCTGATGCAGGCCGACGTGGTGCTGATCCAGGCCGAGCAAAAGCTGATGGACAAGGCCGACCAGCTGATCGTGCTGGCCGACTCCTCGAAGTTCCTGAGTTCCGCGGCCTTCCTCGTCTGCGCCCTCGACGAGATCGA
>DATGKF010000136.1:0-15528 GCA_035294785.1 Caulobacteraceae bacterium
CCTACGACCGCGACGCGCCGCACGCGCCAAGGAGCGTCATCATCAAGCTGCCGAGCTCGGACCCTGGCGCGCGGATGATCACCTCGACCTTCCGGCATTACGAGCACGAGGTGCGCTTCTACGAACAGATGGCCAGGATCAACAACCTGGCGACGCCGACCGCCTACTTCCACGCCTTCGATCCGGAGAGCGGCGACTTCGCGCTGGTGCTCGAGGACCTGGCGCCGGCCCGCAACGGCGACCAGGTGGCCGGCCTCTCCATCGACGACGCCCGCACGGCGGTGATCGCCCTCGCCAGGATGCAGGCGCAGTGGTGGGAGCGGCCGGCCCTGCACGTCTTCGACTGGCTGCCGGCGTTCAACGACCCGGCGATGCTGAGCCTGCAGGCGGTGTTCCAGCAATGCTGGCCGCCCTATCAGGCCTTCCTCGGCGAGCGCATACCGCCGGAACTGATCTCCGTCGGCGACCGGCTCGGGCCGATGATCACGCGCATCATGGAGGCGCTCACCGCCAAGCCCTGCACCGTGGTGCATGGCGACTACCGCGCCGACAACTTCTTCTTCGACTGCGCCAGCGGCGCGTTCACGGTGGTGGACTGGCAGATCGTCATCAAGGGTCTTGGCGTCTTCGACCTCGCCTACATGCTGGCCGGGAACCTCAGCGTCGAGGATCGCCGCGCGCACGAGGCCTATCTCGTGCGGCTCTATCACCATCACCTGGTCGAGAACGGCGTCACCGACTACGACTTCGACACCTGCTGGCGCGACTATCGCACCTGCGTCCTGCTCGCCTGGATCTGGCCGGTGGTTGGCATCGCCTCGCTGGATCCGACCAACGAGCGCGGCCTCGCCTTCTTCCACGCCTGGAGCAGCCGCGCGATGACCGCCGTGGTCGACCTGAAAGCCTGGGAGCTGCTGGACGACTTCTGAGGCTCAGACCTTCCCCGTCAGCTCTGGCAGGCCGAGGATGCGTTTGGTGATGATGTTGTTTTGCACCTCGAACGAGCCGCCGGCGATGGTCCCCGCCTTGCCGAACAGCCAGCCGCGCACGGCCTGAATCTCGTCGGGGGCAAAGTCGTCGCCGGCCCAGCCGAGGCCCTGATGGCCCATGATCTCCAGCGTGAGCTCGGCGCGTTCCTGGCCGATGCGGGTGCCGGAGTTCTTCATGATCGAGGTGGTCGCGCTGGGGTTCTGGTTCCCGCGCGCCTCGGCCGCGGCTCTGAGGATCGTGAGCTGGTGCGCGTGCTCGTCGATCATGTTCTGCGTGATGCGGGTGCGAAGGTCGCTGTCGGCGACCCGGCCCGCCTCGTCTATGCCGACGTAGGTCTTGGCGAGGTCTGCGAGCGAGCCGCCCGCCGCGCCCTCGCGGACGCCGCCCTGCCCCGACCGCTCATGCTGCAGGAGACGCTTGCCGACGGTCCACCCGCCGTTCAGCGGGCCGACCATGTCGTCCTTCTCGACGCGGGCGTTGGTGAAGAAGGTCTCGCAGAAGGGCGATGAGCCGGCGATCAGCTTGATCGGCCGCGGCTCGACCCCCGGCTGATGCATGTCGATGAGCACGAAGCTGATCCCCTCGTGCTTTTTCGAGGGGTCGGTGCGGACGAGGCAGAAGCACCAGTCGGCGAGATGCGCGCCGCTGGTCCAGATCTTCTGGCCGTTGACCACCCAATGGTCGCCGGCGTCCTCACACTTGGTCTGCAGCGAGGCGAGGTCGGACCCCGCGCCCGGCTCGGAATAGCCCTGGCACCAGCGCACCTCGCCTTTGACGATCGGCGGGATGTGGCGCCGCTTCTGCTCCTCGGTCCCGTACTCGAGCAGCGTCGGGCCGAACATGCTCGTCCCCATGCCGGCCATAGGATTGGTCGCGCCGATGCGGTTCATCTCTTCCTGCACCACGCGCGCCTCGGCTTGACTGAGACCGCCGCCGCCGTACGGCTTGGGCCAGGTCGGCGCGCTCCAGCCCTTGGCGGCGAGCCGCTCCTTCCAAAGCGTCTCATCGGCGCTCGGCGCTGGGCGGGCCGACATCGACTCATCGAAGCTCGGCGGCGGGACGCCACGCAGCGATGCGGGAAAGTTCTCTTCCAGCCACGCGCGCGCCTCGGCGCGGAAGGCGTCCAGTTCGTTTCCGCCAAAGTCAGCCATCGCGTGTCTCTCCCTCTCGCGTCCGCTCGAGCGACGCAAACATGCGCCTGCACGGCCGCCGCGCCAACCTAGGCAAGCGCCGCTTCGAGGTGCGAGCGCTCGTTCAGGCTGACGATGTTCCGTTCGCCGGAGCGGGCGCAAAGGTAGCGGTGGACGCTGGCGTAGCCGGGCTCGAAGAAGAGCCGCGGCGCCATCTGCAGCACGTGCGCGGTCCAGACGTTCACCACGCCGCCGTGACAGAAGACCGCGACGCGCTTGCCGGCGTTCTGGGCAATGACTTCTTCCAGCGTGTCGACCACGGCCTTCTGGAAGGCGTTGATGTCCATCTGGTAGCCGCCCGAGACGAACGCCTTCCAGGCCTCGTAGTCGTCGCGCTTCAGCTCTTCCATGGGCGTGTAGGCGCCAGTCCCGCGGTCGAACTCGACGATGCCTTCGCGCTGCTGGATCGGCAGGCCGACGGCGGCGGCGAACGGCTCGGCGGTCTGCACCGCCCTGAGCATGGTCGAGGCGTAGACCGCGTCGATCTGCTCGCGGAGCAACAGCCTCGCCGCCTTGCCGGCCTGCTCATGGCCCTCCGGCGTCAGCGGCGGATCGGCGGTGTCGTCGCGGCGTTCCGGCAATCCGTGCCGAATGAGGATCAGGTCCATGCGGGTTCCTTTAGCGGCCGAGCTGGGCCGGGTCGTAGAAGAAGCGCTCCTCGGTGATCAAGTCCGGCCACGACCATTGCGGCGAAGGCCTCGACGGTTTCATTCCGCCCCGGCCAGCGCGCGGCCGATGATCGCCTCGACCACCTCGCTCTTGGCGTTGGCGTAGTGCTGCACGTGCCGCCAGACGCGTCCGGCCAGCTCGCGCTTGGTGGACCGGTAGAGCTCGAACTCCTCGGGGTGCGCACGGCAGCGGTCGCGGAAGCCGACCATGCGCGCGATCTCCGGGCAGTCGGCGGGCAGCACGTGCAGGTTCACCAGCGGCGCGTCGCCCTTCATCACCCGGTGCTCGTACCAGTCTGGCTCGCGCAAGTGCAGGCGAAAGCCCGCAGCCGTGAGCGCCGGCACGTAGGCGTCCTCGTCGGCGGGGTTCGCGACGCTGAGCAGGATGTCGAGAACCGGCTTGGCGCACATGCCGGGGATAGACGTCGAGCCCACGTGCTCGAGCAGGACGGCGCCTTCGCCGAGGGCGGAGCGGATCTTCGCCGCCTCCCGCTCGTACTGCGCCGGCCAGGCCGGGTCGTAGTCGTAGAGCGGGATGGTGTTGTTCCAGGCGGTGACCGTTCCGCTGACGCGGATCGCGGCCATCTCCTCGTCGGGTTCGGGCTTGGCGGTCATGCCGCTGCGTCTTAGCGGACCGTGTGGCCGCCGGAAACCGGGGCCGACGCGTGATCGGCGCCGGCCGCACTGCGCTGGCCGGCGCTTTCGGTTGCGCTAAGATGATCGGCGATCAGGAGGCCGCGATGGACGCAAGGCTGAGCTATGTCAAAGGCGCCGAGGCGCCGCCGCTGAAGGAAGACACGATCGGCGCCGCCCTCGATCAGGCCGCGGCGCGCTGGGGCGCGCGCGAGGCGATCGTCTCCGCCGCGCAAGGGGTGCGCTGGACCTACGCCCAGCTGGCCGCCAAGGCCGACGCGCTGGCCGCCGGCTTGCTGGCGCTCGGCCTCGAGCGCGGGGAGCGGATCGGCATCTGGTCGCCGAACAACGCCGAGTGGGCGCTGACCCAGTTCGCCGCCGCCAAGGCCGGCCTGATCCTCGTCACCATCAATCCCGCCTATCGGGTGTCCGAGCTCGAATACACGCTGAACAAGGTGGGCGTGAAAGCCCTGGTCGCCGCCCACGCCTTCAAGACCAGCGACTACGTCGGCATGGTCGAGGGGCTGGCGCCCGAGATCGCCGCCTCGTCGCCCGGCCGCCTCGCCGCGGCGGCGCTCCCGCACTTGCGCGCGGTGATCCAGATCGGCGGCGCCCCTCGTCCGGGCTGGCTGGCGTTCGACGAGGTCGCCGGCCTCGCCGCCCCAGAACACCTCGCGGCGCTGGCCGCGCTGCAGCCGACTCTGAAGAACGACGAGGCGATCAACATCCAGTTCACGAGCGGCACCACGGGCCTGCCCAAGGGCGCGACCCTCAGCCACCGCAACATCCTCAACAACGGCTACTTCGTCGGCCGCGCCATCGGCCTGCGCGAAGGCGACCGCCTCTGCATCCCCGTGCCGCTCTACCACTGCTTCGGCATGGTGATGGGCAACCTCGGCTGCATCACCCACGGCGCGACCATGATCTATCCCTCAGAAGCGTTCGACCCGCTGGCGGTGCTTCAGACCGTGGAGAAAGAGCGCTGCACCGGCCTCTACGGCGTGCCGACCATGTTCATCGCCGAACTCGGCCATCCCGAGTTCGACCGTTTCGATCTCTCCTCGCTGCGCACCGGCTGCATGGCCGGCTCGCCCTGCCCGGTCGAGGTGATGAAGCAGGTGATCGAGCGCATGCACATGAAGGACGTGACCATCGCGTACGGGATGACCGAGACCAGCCCGGTCAGCTTCCAGACCGGCGAGGACGACCCGATCGAGCGGCGCGTCTCCACCATCGGCCGCGTGCAGCCGCACATCGAGTGCAAGATCGTCGACGATCGGGGCCAGCTCGTTCCGCGCGGCGCGACCGGCGAATTCTGCACCCGCGGCTATTCGGTGATGCTGGGGTATTGGGACGATCCGGAGAAAACGGCCGAGGCCATCGACGTGGACGGCTGGATGCACACTGGCGACCTCGCCACCATCGACGATGCGGGCTACGGCAACATCGTCGGGCGCATCAAGGACATGGTCATTCGCGGCGGAGAGAACGTCTATCCGCGCGAGGTGGAGGAGTATCTCTACCGGCATCCCAAGGTGGAGGACGTCACCGTGGTCGGCGTCCCGGACGAGCGCTACGGCGAGGAGCTCTGCGCCTGGATCCGGCTGAAGCCCGGCGAGGCCGCGCAGGCCGACGAGATCATCGCCTTCTGCCGCGGCCAGATCGCCCACTACAAGATCCCCCGCCACATCCGCTTCGTCGACGCCTTCCCGATGACGGTGACCGGCAAGGTGCAGAAGTATCTGATCCGCCAACAGATGATCGAAGACCTGGGCGTCAAGGCGGCGCAGACGGCGTAGGCCGGCAAAACGACCGACTGGGATCGCCGGCCCATCTGCGCTAGCGTGGCGGCTGGAAGACGACCCAAGGGGACCGAAAGATCATGACCATCAGCACGCTCCGCGCGGCGGCGCTCGCCGCCGCCGCCATCGCCGCAGTCGGCGTCGCCGCCTGTCAGCCATCGGCGAACAACACCGCCGCGAACGTCGCGGCGTCGGATGCAAGCGCCGCCGCCGTCGCGGCGAGTGCGGCGGCCAGCGCCGCCACCACCGCCGCGAGCGCCGCCTCCGCCGCCGAGTTGGCCGGCAGCGCCACGGGCGCCGCCCAGGCCGCCGGAGCCGCCGCCAGCGACGCAGCCGCCGCCGCCAACCCGACAGCGGCCGCCGCCAGCGGCGCCCCGCACCACAGGGCCAAGACCCCGCCGGCGGCCGCGCCGGGCGGCTACGACTGAGCGCGCCTTCGCCCGCCGCCGGCCGCCCCGCTTGACGTCGGGGCGCCGGTTGCGGGCCGCATCCTTCGAGCTTAGCGTCTTTTTCCGAACGCACGCCGGCCGCCAAGACGCCGGACGCATCAGGGAGAGTCGTCTATGGCCAACGCCGCCACCACCGAAAAGCCGTCCTATCTCGGCCTATTGAACGCCATCTCGCTCGCCGAGACCGGCGCGGGCCACTACCTGCGCGCCTGGGCCGACGCCACGCCGGACGAGGATCTCGCCTGCACGCTGCGCTTCGTCGCTGCGCGCGAGACCAGCCACGGCGAGGTGTTCTGCCGCCGCATCGCCGAGCTCGGCTACGAGCTCCGCCGCAAGCCCGACGCCGCCACCGCCCGCCGCGCCGCCAAGCTGGCCGACCCGGCCGTCAGCGACTTGGAGAAGGTCGGCGAAGAGCGCGAGGAAGAGGGCGATCCGTTCCGCGACATCAATCGCCAACTGGCCGAGGGCGTCTTCGATCCGATGACCGCCAACCTGATGCGCTGGTACATCGCCGAGGAGATCGACTCCGGCCGCCGGCTGCGCGAGGCCTATGCCTGCGTGCGCGAACGGGCGGGCGGCCGCGGCCGCAAGGCGAAGATGAACGGTCATCCCGAGTCGAGCGGCCCATCGGCTGACGCCCAGGCGCTGATGGCCTGCATGACCGAGGGCTTCTCGCGGCTGGAGAAGTCGTTCGAGAAGCTGGCGAAGGCGGTCCGCTAGGGCGCGGCGAGGGAGCGACGACGAAGACGCCATGGCAGACGACGCGCCGCTCCCCGGGCTGTTTCAGCTCACGCCGCTCAATCAGACCTACCAGAACGACCCGCACGTGGTGCTGGACGATCTGCGCGCGCGCTGCCCCGTGCATCGCGACGACGTGGCTGGCAGCTTCATCCTCACCCGCTACGCCGACGTGCGACCGCTGGTCTCGGACCGCACGTTGTGGCGCGATCCGATTCACGCCGAGGAAGCGGCGACCATGTCGCGGCGGTTCGCGCCCGAAGAAATCGCCGACATGCCGCGCGGCGAGACCACCAGCATCCTGATGCTGGACGATCCCGATCACGCCCGCATCCGCCAGCCGCTGGCCCAGGCGCTCTATGCCCGGGTGGCGAAGTTCAAGCCGGAGGTGGAGCGCATCGTCGATGCGACGCTGGACGCCATCGACGCCTCGCAGCCCTTCGACCTGATGACGCGGTTCTGCATCCCGATCCCGATCGACGTGATCGCCTCCATCCTGGGCGTCGACCGTGAGCGGCTGGGCGAGTTCCGCCGCTGGTCGGAGGCGGTGATCCAGGGACTGAACCCGTTCATCAACGAAGAACAGCGTCAGGTGATGGAGCAGGCAAACACCGAACTGTTCGACTACTTCAAGCAGACGTTCGAGGCCCGCCGCGCCGAGCCGCGGGACGATCTCTTCAGCGACATGACCAGGCTGCAGGCCGAGGGCGCGCCTCTGTCGGACCTCGAACTGCAGATCAACCTCGCTGCGCTCTTGATCGGCGGCAACCTCACCACGACAGACCTGATCGGCAACGGCGTTCGCCTGCTGCTGTTGAACCCCGGCGAGCTGGCCAAGCTGAGGGACGATCCGTCAATCGTGAAGGACGTGGTCGAGGAGATCCTGCGCTTCGAGCCGCCCGTCGACATCACCGGGCGCATCGCCTCGCACGACCTCGACGTCGGCGGCTGCCCCGTGAAGGCGACCCAAAGCATGACGTTCTCGCTCCGCGCCGCCAACCGCGATCCGGCGGTGTTCGAGGATCCCCACCGGTTCAATGTCAGCCGACCGCACAAGCCGAACGTGGCGTTCGGCGGCGGGGCGCACATCTGCATCGGTGCGCCGCTCGCGCGGCTGGAGGCGCAGGTGGCGCTGGTCAAGCTGTTCGAGCGCTTCCCGAACCTCAGGCTTGCCGATCCCGGCGCGCCGCCGACGTGGCGCGCCCTGCCCTTCTTCCGCGGTCTCGAGCGCCTCGACCTTCTCGCCTGACAGGCGAGAAAAGCAGCAGCCCTCTTAGGGCTTTCTTTGCCTGGTCCACCGACAATGGCCGCCAACGGTTTTGGTGGGTTGGTCGATGTCTGGGCGCGCGCTTGCCGATGTGGAGGCGCCGGCGATCACGCCGGCTGCGCTCTCGCGAGGCCGGCCGCTTCTCGCCGTCATCGTCGTCAATCCGAACGCCGCCGCGGCGGCCGAACTCGCCGCCATCGTCAGCCCGGTCGGCGCGCGCGAGACGGCGCTGGCGGTTTCCGGCGCGGCCGAGGCTTTGGCCCGCGCCCACGGCGCGGCGCGCATGGGCCAACGGGCCGGCGTTTTCCTGTTCGACTTCCGCGGCCGGCCTGTCGCCGATCTCGCCAGCCACGTGCGCCAGATCAGCCGCGCGCATCCGGCGGCCGAGCTGGTCGTGGTGGTCGAGCGCCTCGAGGTGTTCGCCGCCTGCCTGCAGGTGGCCGGCGCGCCCGACAAGCTCACGTTCCTGCGCGCGCCCCTCCACGCCGCCGAGGCGGCGCGAACCGTGCAGGCCGCCGCCGAACGTTACCGCGCCCTGCAGGATGCGGCCGGCGCGCAGGAAGAGCGCGAGCGCTCGACCGCCGCCTTCGAGACCCAGGCCACCGAGCTGCGCGCCCGCCTCGACATCGCCATGCACGCCGCTCGTCACGACGGCCTGACCGGCATCCTCAACCGGGCCGGATTCGTCGACGAGCTGGCGCTGCGGCTAACCCGCCACCGGCACAAGCAGACCATCTTCCTCATGGACCTCGACCGCTTCAAGGCGGTCAACGACACCCTCGGCCACGACGCCGGGGACGACCTGGTGCGCAAGATCTGCGCGGCGATGTCGGCGATCGTCTCGCCCGGCGACGTCCTGGCCCGCCTTGGCGGCGACGAGTTCGGCATCATCGTCGAGGGCATGACCGAGGTAGGGGTCGCCGAGTTCTGCGCCCTCATCCTGCGCGTGTGCGGTCAGAGCCGGCGCGTCTTCGGCCACGAGGTGCAGGTTTCGGTCTCCATCGGCGTCGCCCAGCAAGGCGAAAGCGCCAGCCAGGGCGAGCTGATGCGGCATGCCGACCTGGCGCTCTACGCGGCGAAGAAGGAAGGCCGCAACCGCTACCGAATCTACGACGCCGCCATCGACAAGGCCGCCAAACACCGGCTCTCGATCGAGAGCGGGCTGGAGCGGGCGCTGAACACCAGCCAGCTGAAGATGGCCTACCAGCCGATCGTGAAAGCCGAGAGCGCCGACATCCTCGGTTTCGAGGCGCTGATCCGCTGGAACAGCCCCGAGCACGGCGCGATCTCGCCCGTCGACTTCGTGCCGGTGGCTGAGGAAACCGGCCTGATCCTCGAGCTCGGCGACTGGATCACGCGCCAGGCGTTCAAGGACTGCCGCCGCTGGGGCGGTCCGTACGTCTCGGTGAACCTCTCGGCGCGGCAGTTCCTGCGCCACAACGTCGCCGAACGCATCCTGCAGTACGCCGAAGATGCCGATCTGGCGCCTGAGCGCATCCAGATCGAGCTGACCGAGACAGCGATCATCGACGACGTCGAGCGCGCCGACAACAATCTGAAGGTCCTGCGGAGCGCCGGCGTGCGCGTGGCGCTGGATGACTTCGGCACCGGCTACTCCAGCCTCGTTTATCTCAACCAGTTCGCCATCGATTGCATCAAGATCGACAAGTCGTTCGTCGACAACATCACCCGTGATCGCCAGTCGGCTGTGATCGTCGCCTCGGTCGCCAAGCTCGCCGCGTCGCTCGGCATGAGCGTCGTCGCCGAGGGCGTGGAGACGGAAGACCAGCGCCAGGCGCTCATCGCCGCCGGCTGCGGCGCGCTGCAAGGCTACCTGTTCGGCAAGCCGGTCGGGGCGGGCGAAGTCGCCAGGACGATGTGGGACGCCGCGCCGACGATCGAGCCCGGCCAGATCGCCGCCCGCTTCCTCGCCACCGCCTACGACGCCGGCTGACCCCGCCCAGCCGCGCTCTGGCCTGCGGCCAGCTTGGCGGCCAGTTCGCGGCGGACGATCTTGCCCATGGCGTTGCGCGGGAGGGCGGGCAACACGTGCACGTGGACGCCCGGAAAGCCCTCGATCTCCGCCTGCAGCGCGGCTGAGAGACGGTCCGCCTCGATCGGCGAACTGGTTTCGATGGCCGCGTGCAACGCCTCCTCCCCGTTCGTGTCCTGCATCGAGAGCAGGCAGACGCCGCTCACCGCGAGGCGTTCGCGCAGGCGCTCCTCGATCGGCGCCGGCTGGATCTTGTGCCCCTTGACGTTGATCACGTCTGTGAAGCGGCCCATCAGCGCGATGCGGCCGTCTTCGCGCATGACGGCAAGGTCGCCGGTGTAGAAGTAGCCGTCCTTGAAGAAGGTGCGCGTCGCCTCCTCGTCATAGAGATAGCCGGTCGGCCCGCCGTCGGTGGCGACGCGCAGGCGGCCGATCTCCCCCACGGCCACCGGGCGGTCGTCGTCGTCGACCAGCTCGACCGTGCTGGTCGGGTCGGGAATGTGCCAGCGGTGGTCGTCCGGCGTCTCCATGGGCGTGATGGCGATGGTGTGGCTCTCCGTCGCGCCGAGGCCGTTGGTGAGCCGCGGCGCGATCCGCGCTTTCACCTGGTCGATCTCCGCCTGGGTGATGGCGCCGCCGCCGATCCCCGCTTCGGCGGTTGCGCTGTAGGGGAACGACCCTTGCGGCTGCGCCAGGATGCCAGTCAGTATGGTGGGCACCATGTTGATGTTGGTGAGCCCGGGGCGGCGCAGCGCCAGGTGCGGCGGGCGGTTCTGGCTGAAGACGATGACCCCGCCGACGATCCAGAGGTTGGACGGGCTCTTGTAGCCGACGCCGGTCCAGAGCGCGAAGTCGAACAGGCAGACGACGTCACGCTCGCTCGCCCCGCTCGCCTCGCGCCGCCGGCGCAGGTAGCCGGGCTCCCACGCCGGGTCCATTAAGATCTTCTTGTAAGTCCCTGTCGTTCCGGACGTCTGCAGGATATGGCCGCCCTGCCGGTAGTCGGTCGCGGCAAGCGCCAGCGGCGCCTCGGCCGCATAGTCGGCGAGGATCAGCGGCTGGCCGGCCTCCGCCGCGCGCTCCGCCAGCCCCGGCCAACGCTCGCCCGCCCAGCCGACCACGCAGCGGACGTCGGGCAGGCCGAGGCCGGGGATCATGTCGGGCGACTGGACCGAGATCGTGGTGAGCCCGAGGCTGCGCAGCGCCGCGCTCAGCACCCAGGCCTCTCGGACGTGGCTGACGGCCAGCACCGCGACGCCGTCGCCCTCGGTCCCGCGGCGATGAAAGAAGGCGCGCGCCCTGGCGATGGCGTGGGCGAAGTCGGCGTAGGTCCAGACCTCGTCGTTGTATTCCAGCGCGATGCGGCCGGGATCCTTCGCGGCCCACTCGAAGATGGCGGCGACGACGGTCTCGCTCATCGCGCGCGCCGGTCCATGTGGCGCCGGACGGCGCGGAACGCGGCCTCGCCGGCCGGCGTCAGCGTGGCGTGCTTCATCACCGTCGCCAGGCCGGCGGCGTAGGCGGCCTCGTTGCGGACCAACTGCTCGCGCGCGCGGGCCGCGGCGGCGATATCGAGGACCCCGCCAGCCAGCAGCCGGTCGAGCGTGTAGATCATCCGGCCGGTGACGAAGACGGCGTGGGCGACCCCCTCCATTGGCCGCGGATCGATGCGCAGCGGCGAAGCGTAGCGGGCTTCGGCGGCGTTGTCGGTGAGCTGGCCGCCTTGCGCGAGCCCGAACAGCAGGGTGTGCGCGGTCTCGTGCGCCAACTGCACGGCCGCTTCGAGCGGGTCGGCGAGACGCTCGGCGTTCAACACCAGCGCGCCCCAGAGAGCAAAGCTCGAGGCGCCGCCGAAGGTTGTCCCTTCGCCCGCGCCGCTCGCGCGTACGAGCACGATCTGACGGATCAGCACCCTGAGCTCGGCCGCGACGTCCGGCGCGCCGGCGCCCAGCAGCGCGAGCGCGGCGTCCAGCTTCGCGCAAGCGTCCGCGAGCGCCGCCGCCGCCAACGCATCGATCGGAGCGCCAATGTCCTCAGCCAGGAGGCGGCGGTAGCGCTCCGCCTGGCCGTTGCCGAGGCCGCCGTCGTCCAGCGTGACGACGCTGAGCCCGGCCGCCGCGGTCGGCACGCCGAACAGCGCGTGGGCCAGCGCCCGCGCCGCATCGTCCTCGTCGCGCATCACCGCCAGGACGAGCTCGACGTAGACCGCGAAGACGCCGGGTGGGACCGGGCCGGCCTCGACGCGCTTCAGAAATCGCCTCTGGCGCGCGTCAGGCGGCAAGCCGAGCGCGCTGAACACCGCTGTGAGGCTGTCGGCCAGCCCGGCGCGGACGGCCGCATCGAGCCGCGCCGCGCGACCGGGATTGGGCGCGAACGCGAAATCCGCCACGAAGGCTGCAGCTTCCGTGGTCACCGACATGGCCTGCGGGACCGCTCGTGCCAGCCGCGGCCGGCGGCGCGCCTCAACCGGCGGCTTTGATCTCGGCGACGACCTTGCCGACCATGGCGCGCGGCGCACGCACCTCGACAACGGATTGTCCGACCATCGCCCGCGGCCCGCGCACCTCGACAACCGCATTTCCGACCATGGCGTGGGGCGCGCGCACCTCGACAACGGAAATTCCGACCATCGTGCGCGGCCACCGAGCCTCGATCGGCCGCGCCCCGACCATGGCGTCCGGCGCCCGGCGCAGGCCGATGTCGAAACCGATCAGCGGCGTTCCGGCCAGCTTCGCGCGCGCGGATGTCTTGGTCTGCATGACGGTCCCCTGAGCTCGCCAAGACGCATAACGGCCGCGCGTTGCAGCGTCAACGCGCGGCGCAGCCGTTGTCGCGCAACCAGCGGCGGTGCATAGCATCGGACCGGAGACCGGAGGGAGAGCATGGGCTGGATCGTCGTCAAAGCCGCCGTCGCATCAGTCGCCCTCGTGCTCGCCGCCAGCGCGACGGTCGAGGCGCAAGCGCCGGCGAAAGACGCCCCGCCGGCGTACGGGCCCGCGCACGGCGCCGACTTCGTCATTCCGGACTTCCAGTTCCGCGACGGGAGCCGCCTCGCGCAGCTGCGCATTCACTACACCACCTTCGGAACCCCGCACCGTGACGCATCCGGGCGGGTCGACAACGCCGTTCTCATCCTGCACGGCACGGGCGGCGCCGGGACCTCGCTGGTGCGGCCCCAGTTCGCCGGCGAACTGTTCGGCCCGGGGCAGCTGCTGGACGACTCGAAATACTTCATCATCCTCCCGGACGGCATCGGGCACGGGAAGTCGTCGAAGCCCTCCGACGGCCTTCACATGCGCTTCCCGCACTATGGCTATAGCGACATGGTCGAGGCCCAGCACGAGCTGGTGCAGAGCCTGGGGATCACCCGCCTGCGCCTCATCATGGGCACCTCCATGGGCTGCATGCAGGCCTTCATGTGGGGCGAAACCTGGCCGGACCAGGTGCAGGCGATGATGCCGATGGCCTGCCTCCCCACCCAGATCGTCGGGCGAAACCGCCTGTGGCGGCGGATGATCATCCAGGCGATCGAGAACGACCCGGCGTGGATGAAGGGCGACTACGCCGCCGAGCCCCTGGAAGGGCTGCGCGCCGCCGAGGATATCACCATGATCGCCGGCTCGGCGCCGCACCAGATGCAGAAGGCGCTCGACACGCCGGCCAAGGTCGATGGGTTCCTGAACGACAACATGAACGCGGCGCTGCTCGGCGTGCTGCCCGACGGCGGCAAGACCGAGCCGACCGACGCCAACGACCTGATCTACGCGCTCGACGCCTCCCGCGACTACGACCCATCGGCGCATCTGGAGGCCATCAAGGCCTACGTCATGTGGGTGAATTCGGCCGACGACTTCATCAACCCGCCCGAGCTCGGCATCGCCCAGGCGATGGCGCCGCGGATCAAGAACGGGACCTTCGTCCTCCTCCCCATCGGCCCCAACACCCACGGCCACGGCACCCACACCTGGGCGGTCGCGTGGAAGGACAAGCTGGAGCTGTTGCTGAAGGAGTCGGCCGACAACTAAGACCGTCATGGCCCGACTTGTTCGGGCCACCCATGATCACCGACTCGATCTGGTGTTCATGGGTCCCCCCGCATTCCGCTGCGCTCCAGCGGGGGATGACGGTGGAAGTCACCCCCACACCGGCGGCCGCTTGTCCTTCCAGGGCGCCGCCTCCTCCAGCTGCGCGGCGAGGCGGAAGAGCGTCGCTTCGTCGGCGTAGCGGGACGTGAACATCATGCCGATGGGCAAGCCGGCTTCCGACCAAGCCAGCGGCAACGACATCGACGGCTGGCCGGAGAAGTTGAACGGCGCGGTGTACGGATAAAGCCGCCCCTGCCGCTGGTTCAGCTCCCGCGCCCGCACCGCGACCGGGTCCAGGTGGCCGAGCGGCGGCGGCGGCGCGGTCATCACCGGGCTGAGGTAGACGTCGATGTCCTCGAAGAACGTCAGCGTGCGCCGGTTCAGCATGCGCATTTCCTGCAAGCCCCACATCACCTCTTCGCCGGTGGCGGCGCGGCCGGCGCGCAGGCTGGCCCAGGTCAGGTACTCGAGTTCGTCGGGCTCCGGCTCGCGGCCGACCCGTTCGATCAGCCGGCGCATTCCGGCGGCGAAGTTGGCGTTGCTCGCCGCCCCGTGCGCCGCGTTCAGCGCGCGATAGTCGATGTCCAGCGGCCGCTCGATGACGTCGTGCCCAAGCTCGCCGAGCAGCGCCGCCGTCTGTTCGAGCGCCGCCTGCACCTCCGGATCGACCGGCCGGCTCGAAGCCGCCTCCGCCGGCCAGGCGATGCGCAGCCGCCCCGGCGAGCGCGTGATCTCCTCGGCATACGGGCGCTCTTTCGGCGGGGCCGGATAGGGCGAGGCGGGCTCCGGCTTGCCGGTGGCGTCGAGCATGACGGCGGAGTCGCGCACGCTGCGGCTGACGATGTGGCTGACGACGAGGCCGTAGGCGTAGTCGTAGCCGTCCGGCAGGTCGGGGTTGCGGTCCCGCGTGGTCTTCAGGCCGACCAGCCCGCAGCAGGCCGCGGGGATGCGGATCGAGCCCAGCCCGTCGGCCGCGTGCGCCATCGGAACGACGCCCGCCGCCACGGCCGCCGACGAGCCGCCGGACGAGCCGCCAGTGGTGTGGTCCAGGTTCCACGGGTTGTGGCAGGTCCCCAGAAAGGCGCCCTCGGTCGTGCCGGTGATGCCGTATTCGGGCGCGTTGGTCTTGCCGACCAGCACCAGGCCGCTCTCGCGAAAGCGCCTGACAAGGCCGCTGTCTGCGGGCTCGATGTTGTCGCGCAGGAACCGGCTGCCATGGGTGGTCGGCCAGCCGCCGACGGCCACGTCGTGATCTTTGACCAGGAACGGAACGCCGCGGAACGGCCCGTCCGGCAGATCGCCCAGCGCGGTCGTGCGCGCCTCGTCATAGGCCTTGAACACAACCGCGTTCAGCGCGCCGTTGTGCCGCTCGATCCGCTCGATCGCCGCCTCGACCAGCTGGGTCGGGCTGACCTCGCCCTTGCGGACCAGCTCGCCCAACCCGACGCCGTCGAACTCGGAATACTCGGCGAAGCTCATGCGGTGAGGAAGGCCATCTTTTCCACCGGCGCCAGCGTCGGGGCGGCGGCTTTCAGCACCTTGAACGCGCCCTCGGCGGCGTCGAGGGTCTGGTCGATGTCGGCCTCGGTCATGGCGGCGCAGAGGAACATGTTGTGCCACGGGTGCACGTAGACGCCGCGCTCGAGCATGGCGCTCGACCAGCAGAAGCCCTTGCGCAGATCCGGGTCGTCGTCGAACAGGAAGAGCGGCATG
>DATGKF010000137.1:0-88361 GCA_035294785.1 Caulobacteraceae bacterium
GCGGGAGAGGGCTACTGAAGCGTTGGCGTCGCGGACAGGGCGGCCGCGGGGAGAGGTGAGGCGAGGGGTGAGGATGGGGCGGATCATGCCTCGCCCGCCCCGTGCAGGTCGTAGAAGCGCGCGATCACCTCCTCGATCAGCGGCTCCTCGACGTGGATGTCGTCGACCGGATGGGCGGCCACGATGCGGCTGATCAGCTCCGGCGCGGCGATCCGGCGCGGATCGAACGCCAGTTCCAGTTGGCGCCCGTCGCGGGCGACGATCCGCACGTCCGCGAGGTCGAGCTCGGGCGCCGCGCCGGCGAAGTCGACGAACAGCCGCCGCTCGGCCAGCACGCCGGAGCGCAGCTCGCCGAAGGTGCCGTCGGCCAGGATGCGGCCCTGGCCGATCACGATGACGCGCTCGGCCAGCGCCTCGATGTCGTGCATGTCGTGGGTGGTGAGGAGGACGGTGACGCCCTTCTCGCGGTTCAGCCGCTTGACGACCTCGCGCACGGCGAGCTTGGCCGGGGCGTCGAGACCGATCGTCGGCTCGTCGAGAAAGAGAATCCGGGGCTCGTGCAGCAGGGCTGCGCAGATTTCCGCCCGCATGCGTTGGCCGAGCGAGAGCTGGCGCACCGGCTGGTCGAGGATGCGCTCGAGCTTGAGCATGCCGACGAGCTCGTCGCGGTTTTTCCGATAGCGGGCCGGCTCGACCCGGTAGATGGCCGCCAGGAGGTCAAAGCCCTCGATCACCGGCAGGTCCCACCAGAGCTGCGTGCGCTGGCCGAAGACGACGCCGATGCGGGCCACGTGGCGGATAGGGTCGGCGAAGGGAACAAGGCCATCGACGACCACCGCGCCGGAGGTCGGGCGAAGGATGCCGGACAGGATCTTGATGGTGGTCGATTTGCCGGCGCCGTTCGGACCGATGAAGCCCAAGAGCTCGCCCGCCTCGAGGCTGAAGCTCACGCGGTCCAGCGCCTCGATCGTGCGCATGCGGCGGTGAAACAGGCCTTTGAGCGCGCCAAAAGCGCCGGCGTCGCGTTCGGCGACCCGGTAGCGTTTGGTCAGATTCGCCACTTCGATCTGCGGCGTGGGCACGGGTGCGGCCCCCCGGGGTCGAAAAACGTCGCGGGTTTGAGCGAAAGGGCGCGGACCCTATCGACGGCGCCCCTCGGCGGCAACCGGGGCGGGCGATCGGTTGGCGGTTGTTGCATTTTTGCGCCGCTCTCGCGGTTGCAACGCCGCGATCGAACCGCCACTTTCCGCGCCATGCCGGTCGCTCGCTTCCTGGCCGCGCGCCTTTGTCGCGCTTTGGCCGCCTCCGCCCTCGCCCTCGTCGCTCTTCCCGCCCAAGCCGCCCCCGCCTGGTGGCATGTGACGAGCGGCCGATCCGAAGTCTGGATCATCGGCGCGCCGAATCTGGCGCCCAGAGGCTTCACCTGGGACACCCGCACGCTGGAGCAGCGGCTGAACGGGGCGAGCGCGCTGATCATCGAGCCGCAGGCCAAGGGCGGCTTGCAGATGATCGGCGACATGTTCGGCGGCCTGACCGGCCTGCATTCGCCGCAGCCGATGGAGTCGACCCTTCCGCCGCCGTTGCGCGCCCGCTTCGTCGCCATCCGCACCTCGATCGGCCAGGGGCCGGGCAAGTACGCCGGGTGGAAGCCGACGGCGGCCGGCGTCATGCTGACGCAGGACTTCCTGAAGGCGCAAAACCTGGCCGCGGGCGAAGCGGCGCAGACCGTGCGCCGCCTGGCGCGCAAAGCCGGCGTGCACGAACAGCCGTCGGGAACCTACCAGGGCGTGCCGGTGATCGCGGCGGCCGAACAGCTCAGTCCGGCGGGGCAGCAGATCTGCCTTTCGGCCTCGCTGCACCAGATGGAGTTGGGCGCCAACCACTCCCGCGCGCTCGCCTACGACTGGGCGCGCGGCGTCATCCACCCCAATCCCACCGACCCGCAGGACCAGGCCTGCCTGAACGCCATGCCGACGCTCAAAAGCCTCAACGACCGGCTGGTCGGCGAGGAAGCCCAAGCCGTCGCGGACGCGCTCCGCCGTCCGGGAAAGACGATCGCTGTGTTCGACCTGGGCGCCACGACCATGCCAGGCGGCGTCCTCGACCGCCTGCGCGCGCGCGGGCTGAGCGTCTCGGCGCCGGTACAGTGAGGGAAAACCGCTCCCTGGGGAGAGGTGCAGAGGCGGAGGCGGCGCTCGGGACTACAGCCCCGGCAGCTTCACGCGGGTGGGGCCTTGGCGGGCGATGACGATGGTGCGACCGCCGGTCAGACGCTGGATGCGCTGAGCCTCGACGGCGGGGTCGATCGGCTGCGACTGGTCGGCGCCCGTCTGGCTGGCGGTCGGCGGACCGGCCGGCTGCACGTTGGGTTTGCCGCGCCGCCAGAACATCACCCAGTTGGCGAAGCCGGTGTCCTTGTGCGCGATCGCCCCGAACTCGTCGTCGACGACGTAGCGGATCAGCGGGTCGGCGTGGTCGGCGCCGGCGCGGCTGGCGAGCAGCTTCTCACCTTCGGAGCGCGCTTCGGCCTCCCGTTGGCCGACCAGCGCCACGCGCGCCTGGCTCTCCGGCTCGAGCTCCTGCGGGCGCGGCTCGCCCGGCGCCGGCGGGCGGAGGGAGTAGTCCGGCGGCACCACCAGCGGCGCCTTGGAGACGACGCGGAACTCGTCCGGCACCACCTTGGTGATGCCCAACGCCTGGCGGGCGCTCTGGCATCCGGCCAGCGCCGCGCTGCCGGCGAGCAACGCCACGACCGCCACGCGATTGAAACTCATCGAACCCTGCTCCCTCGAGCGACGCCCCTTGGCCATCTCGATTAGCGCATTCCGCGTTGCGACGCCAACGCGTCACCGTTTCGCATGCCGGGCGTCGATGAGGCTGTCGAGCACGAGCACGCCGACGCCGACGCTGATCGAGGCGTCGGCGAGATTGATCACCCAAGGGAAGAAGGGGCCTGTCCAGTGCAGGTAGTCGAACACCTCGCCCCAGCGCACGCGATCGATGACGTTGTTGCCGATTGCGCCGCCCATGATCAGGCCGACGCCGACGGCGCCCAGCCACCGGTCCATGCGCCGGGCCCAGAGGCCCAGCGCCACCACGACGCAGGCGGCGAAGCCGACCAGCAGCCATCGGCCGGTCGGGCTCTCGGCGCGCAGCATGCCGAAGGCGACGCCAGGGTTCCACACGCTGTCGAGGGCGAACAAGGGGATCACCTTCACCAGGCCTTTGTCGAGCAGGTCGAAGGGCCCGAGCAGGAAGGCCTTGATCGCCTGATCGAGCACGACGACCACGGCGGCCAGCGCGAACGCCAGCTTGCCGTTGCCGTTCACGAGCGGCGCGCGCGCCTCATCGGCCATGGGCGGCGTCCCAGTGGGCGACCGCATCGGCGTCGCGCAACGAGAGGTCGGGATAACGCGGATCGGCGCCGACCTCAGGCAGGATGCGCCAAGAGCGAGCGCACTTGCGGCCGTCGGCCCTCAGCGGCTCGACCACGACGCCCGGAATCTCGTCCAGGCGAAAGGCGGCGGCGGGGCCGTCTCCGGTTTCCAGCACAGCCTGGCTGGTGCGGAAGACCTCGGCGGCGTCGAGGCCCTCGAAGGCGGCGAGCAGCGCCGGGTCGGCGATCCACACCCGCGGCGCCGCCTCGAGCGCGGCGCCGATGCGCTTGTCGCGGCGTTCGACCTCCAGGGCGCCGGTGACGACGCGGGTGACGGCGACGACCTTCGCCCAGCGCTCAGCCTCGGCATCGTTGCGCCAGGCCGCGGGCGTTTCGGGGATGACGCGAAAGGCGTTGGAGCCGGCGGCGGGGAAGCGCGTCGTCCATGCCTCCTCCATGGTGAAGCAGGCGATCGGCGACAGCCAGGCGGTCAGGCGCTCGAACACCAGGTCCATCACGGTGCGGCAAGCGCGCCGGCGGAGCGAATCCGGCCGGTCGCAGTAGAGGGCGTCGCGGCGGATGTCGAAGTAGAGGGCCGAAAGTTCGTTCGAGCAGAAGTCCGAGAGCGGCCGCCAGACCTCCTGGAAACGATAGCCGAGGTAGGCCTCGCGCACCTGGACGTCGAGCTCGGCCAGGCGGTGCAGGATGAAGCGCTCCAATGGGGGCATGTCATCGGGGCCCACGCGCTCGGCCGCCTCGAACCCCGCCAGGGCGCCCAGGAGGTAGCGCACGGTGTTCCTGAGCTTGCGATAGCCGTCGATGGTGGTCTGCAAAATGGCCGGGCCGATGCGGGTGTCCTCGCTGTAGTCGACCATGGCCACCCAGAGCCGGAGGATCTCGGCGCCGCTCTGGCGGATGACGTCCTCGGGCTCGACCGTGTTGCCGACCGACTTCGACATCTTCTCGCCGTCCTCGGCCATGACGAAGCCGTGGGTCAGCACTTCGTTGTAGGGCGCCCGCCCGCGCGTGGCCGAGGCTTCCAGCAGGCTCGACTGGAACCAGCCACGGTGCTGGTCCGAGCCTTCCAGATAGAGGTCCGCCGGCCAGCGGGTGTCGGGGCGGCCTTCGAGCACGAAGGCATGGGTCGAGCCGGAGTCGAACCAGACGTCGAGGATGTCCTCGACCTTCTCGTAACGGGCCGGATCGTGGTTGCCGAGGAAGTCGCGGTCGGGCCGCGTGAACCAGGCATCGGCGCCTTCGGCGGCGATGTGTTGGACGATGCGGCCGTTGACGTCGGCGTCGTGCAGCGGCTGGCCCGTCTCCTTGTCGACGAACATGGCCAGCGGCGAACCCCAGGCGCGCTGGCGGCTGATCAGCCAGTCGGGACGGGTCTCGACCATGGTGCGGATGCGGTTGCGGCCGGCTTCGGGGAAGAAGGCGGTGGCGTCGATGGCCTCCAGCGCCGTCTCGCGCAACGTCTTGCCGCCGTGCACCGGGTCTTCGAGCGGCTCGTCCAACCGGATGAACCATTGCGGGGTGTTGCGGAAGATCACCGGCGCCTTCGAGCGCCAGGAGTGCGGGTAGGAATGCTCCAGCCGCCCGCGCGCCAGGAGGTTGCCGGCCTCGATCAGCCTGTCGATGACGGCGTTGTTGGCCGGGCCGAACTTGCCGGCTTTCTTGCCCTCGGTCTCCAGCACCTTCAGCCCGCCGAACAGGGGCACGTGGGGGTAGTAGGCGCCGTCCTCGTCGACGGTGTCCGGGATCTCGCGATGCCCGTGCGCCAGCCAGACCACGTAATCGTCCGCGCCGTGTCCGGGGGCCGTGTGGACGAAGCCGGAGCCGGTGTCGTCGGTCACGGTCTCGCTGAGCAGCAGCGGCACGGGAAAGCCGTAGCCTTCATCAAGCGCCGCCAGCGGGTGGGCGCAGACCATGCCTTCCGGCTCGACCGCTTCCAGCCGCGTCCATTCGGCGATCTGGGCGGCGGCGCGCACCTCGTCGGCCAGCTTCTCGGCCACGATCAGCCGCTCGCCCGGCTTCGCCCAGGGCTCGAATGGGAGATCCTTGTTGAGCGCGTCGACGCGATAGACGGCGTAGTCGATGTCGCGGCTGTACTGGATCGCCCGGTTGCCGGGGATGGTCCAGGGCGTCGTCGTCCAGATGACAACCGAGCCGCCGAACGCGGCTTCCGACCCCTCGAGGACCGGGAACTTCACCCAGATCGTCGGCGAGACATGGTCGTGGTACTCGATCTCGGCGTCGGCCAGCGCTGTGCGTTCGACCGGGCTCCACATCACCGGCTTGGAGCCGCGATAGAGCTGGTTTGAGGCGATGAACTTGTGGAACTCGGCCACGATCGCCGCCTCGCTGGCGTGGTCCATGGTGGAGTAGCGGTTCGCCCAGTCGCCGATGACGCCCAGGCGCTTGAACCCGGCCATCTGCACGCCGATCCAGTGCTCGGCCTCTTCGCGGCAGCGGGCGCGGAATTCGGCCTTGGACACATCCTCCTTGCGCCGGCCCTTGGCGCGCAGCGCTTCCTCGACCTTCCACTCGATGGGCAGGCCGTGGCAGTCCCATCCCGGGAGGTAGTCGACGTCGTAGCCGAGCAGGAAGCGCGAGCGGACGACGAAGTCCTTGAGCGTCTTCTGCAGCGAATGGCCGATGTGGATGGCGCCGTTCGCGTACGGCGGCCCATCGTGCAGGACGAAGAGCGGCGCGCCCTCGGCCTGCCGCCGCTTGCGGAGCGCATGGTAGAGGTCCTGCGCCTCCCACTCGCCCAGGATTTCCGGCTCCTTCTGCGGCAAGCCGGCGCGCATGGGGAACGGGGTTTCCGGCAGGAAGACGGTTTCGCGATAGTCGCGGGCGGCGGTGTCGGTGCTGGCGTCGCCAGCGGAATCGGGGGCCATGACAGGCTCCAGCATGGGTTCGAAGGATGGCGCGGACAACCCGGCGCGATCCGCCCGGTTCGGCGGACTCACGCCGGGCGGTTAATTCGATCGCGGATGCGAACCCTGCTCATGCGCAGGCCTCTAACAGACGCCGCCGCGCCGCGCGAGCCCGAGGGACGCGTACTCGACCGTAGAAATCCTGCTTGCCGTTGGGTCGCCCTCGCCGCATCAATCGCCGCAAACAACAAAAGGAGAGTGGGAGCATGCCCAGCATCGCCGCCATGGACGAAAAGACCGGCCGCAAATTCTATCTCGACGATCCCGACGACCTGAGGCCCGGCGAGAAGGTCACGTTCCTTCTGAACCTGCACGGCGGCGGCTCGGTCGGCGCCTGGCAGCGGGCCTATTTCCCGGCCGTCGACTACAAGGACAAATACCGGCTGGTGGTGGCGACGCCGTCGGCGGCGACCAAGGAGCCGGCGCGCCGCTGGGTGGGCGAGGCGGACGATGCGCACCTGCACAACATCGTCGAGTCCGTGTTCGACAAGTACGGCGTGGAGAACATCGCCGGCTTCTGGCTTGTCGGCCACAGCCAGGGCGGCATGACGTCGAGCCGCCTTCTGCGCGAGGACCCCTTCTTCCAGGAGCGCGTCGACGGCTGGCTCAGCCTTTCCGGCGGCCGCATCGGGCCTGCCGAACGGGCGGCGAACGCCGGTCCGCCGGCGCGGCCGGGAGCGGAGCCCGGAACGCCGATGATCCGGCCCGCGCCGCCTGAGCCGCCTCCGGTCGAGATGTCCTTCATCTTCACGGTCGGCGAGCACGAGATCAAAAGCCTGCCGGAGACGTCGCCCTGGGCGGAGAAGTATGCCGCGGGGCCTAGGGAGCGGCGGCCGGACATCGTCGACACCGAGCCCGGCCAGATTCACGACACCGGCCGCGAGGCCTACTCGAGCAAGGAGTGGGGACTGAAGCCGGCGCCTGGATCCGCGCAGGTGTGGGTCTATCCGAACGCCCAGGGCGGCCGCGTGATCGCCGACGTGGTCCGGCTGAACAAGGGCCACACCGAAGGGCTGGAGCCGAAGGTGACCGAAGAGCTGGTCAAGCTCATCGTCTCAGCGCCAGGCGGCAAGGCGCAGAAGCTGAAGGCGGCGAAGGCGACGGCCTGAGGCGCCGCCCGTCCGACCGCTGACGAACCCGTCTCCGGCGTGGACCCGCCCGCGTCTATCCTCTAGCGTGGCGCGGCTGGGGAGCGCGAACTTGGGTCAACCAGGAGATGCTCAATGACCGGCACAGCGGCTTCGCTCATTGCGGAGGGTACGACGATCGACGGCGGTGTGAGCGGCGACTGCCAGTTGCAGGTCGACGGCATCGTCCACGGCGACGTCGCCGTGACCTATCTGTCGGTGGGCGAGGTCGGCAAAATCGAGGGCGCGAGCAAGGCCGAATCCGTTGAGGTGCGCGGCCGCGTTCTCGGGTCGATCGCCGCCAAACAGGTGAAGCTGCTCGCCGGCTGCAACGTCGAGGGCGATATCTCGCACGAGCAGCTCATCATCGAGCCGGGCGCGACGTTCGAGGGCCGCAGCCTGAGAGCCCAGCGACCGGTCGCCGCCCTCGCCTCTTCGACGTCGAGCCGGGTCACCCGCTAGAAGGCTAGTCCTCCGCCCACGCCACGGCGCCGCCGAGGCTGACGAGGTTCTCGGCGAAGCGCGGGTGCGCGCGGCGGATGGGGTCGGCGTGGATGATGGTGGAGCGGCCGGGAATGCTGGCGGCGATCATCAGGAACGCGATGGCGACGCGGATGATGTAGGGGCTCTCGACCTCGGCCGGAACGAGCGGCCTGCCGCCGAAGGTGATCACCCGGTGCGGGTCGCAGGTCACGGCCTGGGCCCCGAACTTGGCCAGCTCCGCCGTCCAGCCGAGCGCGCCTTCGTAGACCTTGTTCCAGAACATCACCTGCCCCTCGGCGCGGACGCCGAGGGCGATGAAGATGGGCAGAAGGTCGGCCGGCACGTAGGGCCAGGGCGCGGCCTCCACCTTCTGCAGCATGTGGCGGGTGAAGGGCTGGCGCACCGTGAGCGGACCGCCGGCGACACGCGACCAGCCGCCCAGGTGGCTGATCTCGACGCCGAACTTGGCGAACGTCCGGTCGAGCAGCTGGAATTGGTCCGGCGCGCTGTTCTTGACCTGCATCCGCCCGCCGGTGATGGCGCCCAGCGCCAGGAAGGTGGCGATCTCGTGGAAATCCTCGCGGAACGCGTAATCGGCCCCGCCGAGTTCGGCGCGACCATCGACGTCGAGCGTGGAGGCGCCCGCGCCTTCGATCGCCGCGCCCATGCGGGTGAGGAAGGCGGCGAGCTCCTGCACGTGAGGCTCCGAAGCGCCGTTGACGAGGCGGCTTTTGCCGCCGGCCACCGCCGCGCCCATCAGGAAGTTCTCGGTCGTGGTCACCGACGCGTAGGCGAGCCAATGGCGAACCGGGCGGAACGCCTTGGGCGAGGTGACCACCACGCCGCCGGCGACCGCCTCGACGGTCGCGCCGAGCGCCTGGAAGAGCTCGATGTGCGGGTCGATCTCGCGGATGCCGAGCGTGCAGCCCTTCGCGTCGTCGTGCAGCACGACGCGGTCGACGCGGTGCATCAGGGCCGGGATCAGCATGACGCTGGAGCGCATGCCAGCCGGCAGCTCGGGCGTCGCGTCGCGGGCGATGCGCGCGTGATGGATCGCAATGTTGCCCGAGCTGAAGTCGGCCTCGACGCTCGCGCCAAGCGCCCGGAAGACGTCGATGATCTTGCGCGCGTCGGTGATGTCGGGGACGTTCGCGAGGCTCACCGGCTCGCGCGTCAGCAGCGTCGCGCAGAGCACGGGCAAGACGGCGTTCTTGTTGGCAGAAGGCGTGATGGCGCCCGAGAGCGGCCGCCCGCCATCCACGATCAGTCGCGCCATATTGAAGAAGGTCCGAAAAGCCGCCCCGATGCGCGCTTCATCGTGCGGAATGGCGGTGATGCGCAAACGATGTTACCTCAGGCGCAGACCTAGAAAATCTTGGGCTGGGCCGCATGGACCTCGCGCAACTTCCCCTGAACGGGCTCCGCGCCTTCGAGGCCGCGGCCCGGCACTTGAGCTTTACCCGCGCGGCCGCCGAGCTTTGCGTCACGCAGGCCGCGGTCAGCCATCAGGTGAAGGGGCTGGAGGCGAGGCTGGGCGCGCCGCTGTTCAGCCGGCTGCCGCATGGGCTGGTGCTGACCGACGACGGACAGGCGCTGCTGCCGGCCCTGAGCGACGCCTTCGGCCGCATGGGCCGCGCCATGCAGCGCTTCGAGGCCGGCGCGGTCACGGAGATCCTCACCGTCGGCGTGGTCGGCACCTTCGCGGTGCGCTGGCTGCTGCCGCGTTTGGCGGGGTTCCGCGAAGCCAACCCGCTGATCGAGCTTCGGCTTTTGACCCACAACAACAAGGTGGACCTGGCCGCGGAGGGTCTGGACATGGCGATCCGCTTCGGCGACGGCGCCTGGCACGGCGCCGCGGCGGAGCTGGTGCTGACGGCGCCGGTCGCGCCGCTCTGCACGCCGTGGCTGGCCGGCCGGCTCGACTCGGTCCCGGCGCTCGCCAGCGCGCCGCTGCTGCGCTCCTACCGACGCGAGGAGTGGCCGGCCTGGTTCGAAGCGGCCGGGGCGGAAACGCCGCGGCTGACCGGCTCGGTGTTCGACTCGCTCAGCCTGATGGTGCAGGCGGCGATCATGGGCGCGGGCGTCGCGCTCGCCCCGCCGCTGATGTTCGGCCGCGAGCTGCACGCGCGCCAGCTGGTGCAGCCGTTTCCACAGACCGTTGACGTGGGCGGCTATTGGCTGACGTGGCTGAAGTCGCGGCCGGTGTCGGCCGCCGGCGCGGCGTTCCGCGACTGGTGCGCCCGACCGGCGTTCCAGACGCCGGTCTACGAGCCCGACTGAGCGGCCGGCGCGCCCGGCCGCGGGACAGCCCGCTTCACGCCGGCGCTCTGTTCTTTCGCCGCGAGTTGCGGCTAAGAGGCCCGTCGAGGGGCGGCGGGAGCGCGGCGATGACTGACCGGCGAGAGCGGGCGTGAGCCATGCGTCCAGCCCGATCGTGGTGCTGCTCATCGGGCTCGCCACCGGCGCGGCGACCCTGGTCGGGGGCGCCGTTGCGCTCCGCTTCCGTTCGGCGCTCGACCTTTTCCTGGGCTTCAGCAGCGGCGCGGTGATCGGCGTGGCGCTGCTGGACCTGCTGCCCGAGGCGCTCGACATCGGCGGCGGCGCGCACTTCCGCTCGCTGACGATTGCCACGGCCGTCGCCGTCGGTTTCGCCCTCTACCTCGCCGCCGACCGCGCGGCGCTGGTGCTGAGCGAAGGCGCCGAGGGCCACCGCGGCCATATGGGCCCGGCCAGCCTCACCGCCCACAGCCTCATGGACGGCCTCGGCATCGGCTTCGCCTTCCAGGTCTCGACGGCGGCCGGCGTCATCGTCGCCGTCGCCGTCCTCGCGCACGATTTCCTCGACGGAGCCAACACGGTCACCTTGAGCCTCGCCGGCGGCGCGGCGACGCCGACCGCGCGGCGCTGGCTCGTCGCCGACGCCCTCGCGCCGCTGGTCGGGATCGGCGCGGCCCGGCTGGTCGCGGTCCCGGCCTCCGTGCTGGCGCTGCTGTTGGCCGTCTTCGCCGGCTTCTTCCTCTACATCGGGGCGAGCGAGCTTCTGCCGCGCAGCCACGATCGGCGGCCCCGGCTCTCCACCGCAGCGGCCACCGCGATCGGCCTCGGTTTCATCTATGCGGTGGTGCGCCTGGCGTCGCTCTGACGGCTCAGGAGATGCCGGTGTCGATGGCCAGCCGCACCAGGTCGGCGGTGCGGGCCACGCCCAGCTTCGACTTGATCAGGGTGAGCGTGTTGGCGACCGTTTTGTAGCCGACGCCGAGCGCCGTCGCGATCTCGGCCAGACTCGCACCCCCGGCAAGCAGCCGCATGATCTCGAGCTCCCGCAGGTTCAGCGCATCCAGGGTCTCGGAGCTTGTGCCCAGCGCCATCGCCTGGGCGATCTCCGCCTCAACGTAGCGGCGGCCGCTGGCCACGCGTCGGACGGCGGCCAGAAGTTCGTCCGGCGCTGCGTTCTTGCTCATGTAGCCCATGGCGCCCGCTTCAAGCGCCCGTCGCGCATAGAGAGGCTCGGCGTGCATCGACAACACCAGGATCTTGCCGACGCCGAGCTGCACGAGACGACGAAGGAGCTCGAGTCCGCCAAGGCCCGGCAGGTTGAGATCGAGCACGATGAGGTCGGGCCGCAGCGTGCGCGCCAGCGCCAGCGCTTCGCGGCCGTCCGCCGCCTGGCTGACCGTATGGTGGTCGTCCGAGGCGAGGAGCCGGGTCAGGCCGTCGCGCACGATGGCGTGGTCGTCCACGACGAGGATCTTCACGCCGCGTCTTCTTGTGGCGCGGACGCGAGGGGCAGCGCGGCCGTCACGCGCCAGCCGCCGCCAGGCGCCGGCCCAGCCGTGAGCGTCCCGCCCGCCGCACCGACCCGCTCGGCCATGCCGGTCAGCCCGAAGCCTGGCTGGGCGGGCGAGGCGGCCGCGCCGTCATTGAACACCTCGACCTGCAACGCCCCGGCCGTGCGCGCCAGCGTCACGTGGATCGAAGTCGCCGCGCCGTGCCGGACGGCGTTGCTGAGGCTCTCCTGCACAAGGCGATAGACGGTTTCCTGCAGCGCCTCGGCAAGACCGTCTTCGTCCTCGGCGAGAGTGGCCTCGAAGCGGAGCTCCGGGCGCCGGCCACGCCAGAACCCGATCAGATCGAGGATGGCGGCGGAGAGGCCGACATCGAGCAGCGGGGTGGGTCTCAGGCGACCGAGGATATCGCGCACCAGGCGCTGCATGTGGCCGATGGCGGCCTGGATCGCGTGCACCTGAACGAGCGCCGCGTCGGGCTGGCCGCCGGCGATGAGGCTGGCCGTCATGGCGGCGTCCACGTTGGCGGCGAAGAGGTGCGGGCCGATCTCGTCGTGCAGGTCCCGGGCGATGTCGGCGCGCTCCTCGTCCTGCAGGGTGAGGATCTGTTCCTCGAGCGCGCGGTTGCGGGCGCGCATCGCCGCCAGCCGCGCGGCCATCTCGTTGACGCCGCGGCCAAGGCGCGTGAGCTCCGGCGGGCCGCGCTCCGGCGCGCGGGCGGCGTAGTCGCCGGCGCCGATGCGCGGCAGAACCTCGCCCACCGCGCTGAGCGGTTTCAGGGCCTGGCCGGTCAGCGCCCAGATCAGCGCGGCGCCGGCAAGGCAGGAGAGGGCGAGCACCGACGCCAGGTCGAGGAACTCCGGCCAGACCGCCGCCATGTCCTTCGTCTCGGCCGGCCGCAGCTCGACCGCATCCCCGCCGACGGTCGGGCTCGCCAGGCGGACCGGCGCGATCGGCTGGCGAAGGAGCGCGCCGAACCAGGCCGGCGGCGGCGCGGCCGGCTCCAGGCGCGAAGCGGCGAGTACGCGGCCATCGGGGCTGACGAGCAGCGCCTGCAGGTGTCGATCGCCGTCGAAGCTGGCGATCAGCGCGCGCAGGTCGCGGTCCGGCGCATCGGAGCGCCTGAGGTCGGCATAGGCGCGGGAGACGGTGAGCTCGCCGCTGGTCTGGGCGCTGATCAGCTCGCCCCGCAGCCACTCGCGCGCCTGCAGGCCGGCCAGCGCCAGCCCGAGCGCCGAGCCCAGGGCGAGCACGGCGACAATGGCGGCGACGATGCGAAAGCGAAGCGACATGGCGCGATTCCTGTGCCCGACCCGACACGCGGCCAAGCGGAAAAGCAGAATCGGGAAGAATTCCCGGCGAAATCGGGAATCGCGGCCATGGGCGCGTCGGGGCCGGTCCGCCTAAGGCTCACGCGGTTTTCGCGGGGTCATCGAACATGGCGCGTCCGTCGCTCAGAAGCCTGCTCGCGTCCTCGGCGGCGATCGCGCTCGCGCTAGGGGCGTTCGGCGCCAGGCCCGCGGAAGCCCAGACCCAAGCGCCCGTCGCGGCCAGCAGCGATGCCGACGTGGTCGTCACGGCCCGGAAGCTGAGCGCGGCGCGCGCGTCGATCCAGCCGCAGGTCGGCGCCTCGACCTACACCATCGACGCCCAGGCCATCCAAAACCTTCCGGCCGGGGCGAACGCTCCGTTGAACCAGGTGGTGCTGCAGGCGCCGGGCGCGGTGCAGGACTCGTTCGGCCAGCTGCACATCCGCGGCGAGCACAACGGCCTGCAGTTCCGCCTGAACGGTGTGATCCTGCCCGAGGGCCTCAGCGTGTTCAGCCAGGCGCTCAGCCCGCGGCTCGCGGGGCAAGTGGAGCTGATCACCGGCGCGCTCCCGGCCGAGTACGGCCTCAGAACCGCGGGGATCATCGACATCACCACAAAGACCGGGGACGCCAACGGCGGGGAGGTCTCGATCTACGGCGGCAGCCACGGCGAGATCGAGCCGTCGTTCGAGTACGGCGGTCGATCTGGCAACACCAGCTTCTACGTCTCAGGCAGCTATCTGGCGGACGATCTCGGCATCGAGTCGCCGGACGGCCGCTCCGATCCGATCCACGACCGCACCCAGCAATTCCAGGGCTTCGCCTATCTGAACCACATCATCGACGCGCAGAGTCAGGTCTCGCTGATCCTGGGGGCGTCGAACCAACGGTTCCAGATTCCCGACGTGTCGGGGCAGACGAACGGCGGTCTTGGCCTCACCGTCCTTGGGCAGACCGACTTCCCGAGCCAGGACATCAACGAGAACCAGACCGAGAGCACGGAATACGGCGTGGTGAGCTACCTGCGCACCAGCGACCGGTTCACCAGCCAGATTTCGGTCTTCGCCCGCTATTCGGCGCTTCGGTTCACGCCTGACGAGATCCCGGACATCCTCTTCAACGGCGTCAGCCAAGCGGCCGACAAGACCGATCTGGCCGGCGGCGTGCAGGCGGAGGCCGCTTATCATCTGAACGACGCGCATACGCTCAGGGGCGGCGTGATCGTCGAGGTGGACCGATCGACCAGCAAGACGCGCTCGAACGTGCTGCTGATCGACAACAATCCGGCCAGCCCGACGTTCGGAAGCCAGCTCAGCGACCAGCCCTTCACCATCGTCGACAACGGCTCGAAGACAGCGGAGACCTACAGCGCCTACATCCAGGACGAGTGGAAGCTCGCGCCGAACCTCACGCTCAACTATGGCGTCCGCTTCGACCAGTTCGATGGATTCCGTGACGAAAATCAGGTCAGCCCGCGCGTGAACGCTGTCTGGCTGCCGACGCCGTCGACGACGATCCACGCCGGCTACGCCCGCTACTTCTCGCCGCCGCCGTTTGAACTGATCGCCTCGGAGTCGGTGGCCAAGTTCGTCGCCCCAACCGGAAACCCGCGGGTCACCTCCAGCGCGGCCCCCAGCATCACGACCGACACGACGCCCTTCGCCGAACGGGCCGACTATTTCGACGTCGGCGCGGCGCAGAAGCTCACGCCCGCGCTCATCGTCACCGTCGACGCCTACTTTAAAATCTCCAGGCATCTGATCGACGAAGGCCAGTTCGGGGCGCCCATCGTCCTGACGCCCTTCAACTATCAGGACGGTCGCCAGTACGGCGTCGAGTTCACCCTTTCGTACAACAAGGGGCCGCTCGCGGCCTACGCCAATCTCGCTGCGGCCGAGGCCCAGGGCCGCGACTGGATATCGAGCCAGTTCAATTTCGACCAGGCGTCTCTGGACTACGTCGCGACCCACTTCATCTACCTCGATCACAACGAGTCGCTGTCTGCGTCCGCCGGCGCATCCTATCTTTGGATGGGCACGCGGCTCGGGTTCGACCTGATCTACGGCAGCGGCCTGCGCACAGATGGGCCGCTGGCGACGCCGATCACTTTTCCGGACGGGTCCGTGCTGACCGCCATCCCCAACGGCGGGCACACCGCGCCCTACCTGCAGGTCAACCTGGCGCTGTCGCACCGCTTCGAGACCGCGCCGGGGGGGCCGTACGAGGTGCGGCTCGACGTCGTCAACCTGTTCGACAAGGTCTACGAAATTCGCGACGGGTCCGGCGTAGGGGTCTTCGCCTCGCAGTTCGGTCCGCGCCGCGGGGTCTTCGTCGGTCTGACCAAGGAGTTCCAGTGAGGGGCGCGAAGCACGGATAGTTCAATGAAAGCCATCATCGTCGGCGTGTTGATCCTCGCCGCGCCCTCCACCGCGCTCGCCGGCGGCGGCGCCGCGCACAAGCCCGCCCGCCCTGTCGCGCGGCCCTGCGGCGTGGCGAGCGGCGGCCTGCCGGATCCGGCGGCCACGCAAGCCTGTCTCGCCAGCCGCTACATCCCTCCGGCGCCGCAAAAGGGGCCTTGAGCCCGGGCTTTGCGCGAACCCAGCGCGGTGGGCTAGGAACAGCCTCGCGCCCGATATTGGGCTTTGCGAGGATGGCCGGCATGAGAGCGCTTGTTCTGGACGGCGACGCCGGCATCGAGAACCTGAAGCTGGTGGACAAGCCCGACCCGGCGCCCGGGCCCGGCCAAGTGCTGGTGCGGATGAAAGCCTGCTCGCTCAACTTCCGCGACCTGGCGACCATCCAGAATCCGGGCATCAAGGCGCGGTTGCCGTTCTCGCCGCTCTCCGACGGCTGCGGGGTGATCGAGGCGGTCGGCGAAGGCGTCACGCGCGTGGCCATCGGCGATCGGGTGGCGACGCTGTTCTTCCAGGGCTGGCTGGGCGGGGAGCCGACCACGGCGGCGCTCTCGACCGCGCTCGGCGGCGCGCTGGACGGCGTGGCGCAGGAGAAAGTGCTGCTGAGCGCCGAGGGCGTCTCCAAGGTTCCAGCGATCCTCTCGGACGCTGAGGTCGCCTGCCTGCCCTGCGCGGGGCTGACGGCTTGGCGGGCGCTGATGACCGACGAGCGGGTGAAGCCGGGCGACGTGGTGCTGGCGCAGGGCACCGGCGGAGTTTCCATCTTCGCGCTGCAGTTCGCCAAGGCGGCCGGCGCGACCGTGATCATCACCTCATCGTCGGACGAGAAGCTGGCGCGCGCCAAGGCGATGGGCGCCGACCACCTGATCAACTACCGCACCACGCCCGATTGGGCGCGCGCCGCCCGCGCCATCGGCGGCGGGGTCGACCATGTGATCGAGGTCGGCGGGGCCGACACCTTCGCCCAGTCGGTCCAGGCGATCCGCAACGGCGGGCATGTCGCCGTCATCGGCATCCTCAGCGGCTTCACCAAGGACGTGAACGTGGCGGCCATCTTCGGGGCCAACGCGCGCATCCACGGCATCACCGTCGGCAGCCGCGAGCAGTTCGAGGCCATGTGCCGCGCCATCGCCGCCAACGACATCCACCCCGTGGTCGACAGGCGCTACCCGCTGGCCGAAGCGCAGGCCGCGTTCACGGCGATGCAGGCCGGCGAACACTTTGGCAAGATCGTGTTGGACATGTGAGGGCCGGCAACAGCGGGCCATCAGCTTTCGACCGCCAAGTTCGCCAAGGTTGGCGCAGCATCTTCTTGGCGAGCTGGGCGTCCTTGGCGGTCCGACCGCTCGCGCGGCAGGCGCTAGCGCATCGCGATGGCGTTTTCCTTGTTTGGGTCGGGGAGGCCGAGGATGCGGCGGGAGATGATGTTCCACTGCACCTCCTGGCTGCCGCCGGCGATGCCGCCGGCCTTCGAGGACATGACGAGACGCGTGTTGGCGATCTCAGCCGGCGTGAAGGTCTCGCCCTCCCAGCCCAGGCCCTGATGGCCCATGATCTCCATGGTCAGCTCGGCGGCGTCGCGGCGCAGGAACGAGCCGACGTTCTTGATGATGGATGTCGTGTCGTTCGGGCCGCGGTTCGAGCCGCGCGACTCCGCCTGAGCGCGCGCCAGCGTCTGCTGAAACGCCCTGGAATCCATCTCGAAATTGATGATGCGCTGGCGAAGGTCGTGGTCGGCGATGCGGCCCTCTTCGTCCACGCCGATGTATTGCTTGGCGATGTTGGGCAGCTGCGCCTTCGGGTCGGAGCGGGCGCTCGCCTGGCCGGAGCCGATGCCGTTGCGCTCGTGCTGCAGGAGGCGCTTGGCGATGGTCCAGCCGCCGTTGAGCGGCGGGACGAGGTTTTCCTTCGGCACGACCACGTCGGTGAAGAAGGTCTCGCAGAACGGCGAGGCGCCTGAGATGAGTTTGATGGGCCGCGGATCGACGCCCGGCGTCCGCATGTCGATCAGGAGGAAACTGATCCCCTCGTGCTTCTTGGTCTGGTCGGTGCGCACCAGGCAGAAGCACCAGTCGGCGACGTGGGCCCCCGAGGTCCAGATCTTCTGACCGTTGACGAGGAAGTGGTCGCCCTTGTCTTCGGCCTTGGTCGAAAGCCCGGCGAGATCGCTGCCGGCGCCCGGCTCCGAGAAGCCCTGGCACCAGCGCAGTTCGCCACGGGTGATCGGCGGCAGGTGGCGCTTCTTCTGCTCCTCGGTGCCGTACTCCAGGAGCGTCGGGCCGAACATCATCACGCCCATGCCGCCGATGGGGTTGTAGGCGCCGATGCGGTTCATCTCTTCGCGCAGGACGATGGCCTCGGCCTGGCTCAAGCCCCCGCCGCCGTAGGCCTGCGGCCAGGTGGGCACGCCCCAGCCGACCTCGCCCATGCGCTGGCGCCAGAGGTCGTCGTCAGCGGTCTCTTCGCGGTCGGCGGCCGCCTGCGGGCCCGCCGGACCCTTGCCGGCGAGGCTCTTGGGGAAGTGTTCCTCGAGCCAGGCGCGCGCCTCGGCGCGGAAGGCTTCGGTCTCGCCGCCGAAATCGGCCATGGCGTCCTCCTGGTCTCTCTTTGATTTTACGCTAGGGCCACGCGCGCCGCAGCGTCAACGCCGGCCTTGACGAAGCCGCGCATGGGGATGAACTGGGTGGAAACGAGGGAGACGGCCATGACCGACACGATGCTGTTGGAGAGCGAATTCAAAGCCCCGCGCAACATGTTCAACGCCAGCGCCGATGAGAGTCGCCGCGCCCACGCCGCCGAGCGCCGCGGCGCCGGCTCGATCCACGACGATGCGGTCGCCTCGAAGCTGGGATTCAAGGGTGGGACCGTGCCGGGCTCGGTGCACATGAACCAACTCGCGCCCCTGATCGTGCGCGTCTACGGCGAGAAGTGGTTCGAACGCGGCGGCCTCTCGTCCTTCTTCACCCAGGCGACGGTGGACCTGGAGAAGACCAAGGCGGTTGGCGAGCCGGGCGAGGAGCGCCTGCGGCTGCGCCAATACAACGAAGCCGGCGACCAGATCTCCGAGAACACCGCCAGCCTCGACCCGGAGGACCCGGGCGCCGAACTCGTGCGGCGGATGGCGATGCAGGAGCCGGCGGCCGAGGGGCGCCTGCGCATCCTGGAAGGTTTCAAGGTCGGCGACGAGACCGGCGGCACGCCGGTGAAGGTCGAGCGCAAGGCGCTGATGGCCCAGCTGGAAACGATCACCGAGGACCTGCCGCTCTACCGCGAGCAGGGCGTGCTGCCGCCGGGTCTCGCCATCCATCTGGCGCACATGGCGCGCGGCGTGGTGCTGGCGCGGCAGAAGCCAGCGGTCGGCCTCTTCGGCGCACTGGAGATCAGGAACCTCGCCGGGCCGCTGAAGGCTGACGTCGACTATCTGGCGCGCACCAAGGTGCTGAAGCTGTCCGAGAGCCCGCGCACGGAGAACATCTGGTACGACGTCATTCTCGCCGACGCGAAGACCAAGATCGACGCCGGCGTCGTGCGCTTCCAGATCCGGCTGATGAAGGGCTCCTCGCCACTCTGGGCGGACGAGACAAAGGCCAAGGACTGACGCCGCGGCCGGCTTGCCCGGCGGCCAAGCTTGTCCGATAAACGTCCCCGGACGGTTCCCCCTTTAGCAGGGGGCCAAGAGGGAATGTGGTGCGGGGGCCTTGCTCCCAAAACCGCGCTGTGCCCGCAACTGTAGGCGGCGAGGGCCGGCATCCGTTTCGCGCTTCGCTCTTCGCGAAGCCGCGACGCCACTGGAGCCTAGAGCTCTGGGAAGGCGAGGAGGCGATAACCCGACGACCCGCAAGTCAGGAGACCTGCCGTCCAGGTCGCTCGTCCGGGGGTCCGGGTCCAGACCCCAGGCGCGGAAGCCGTGCGGGCTCATCTCCGGCGCGGTCCGTCGCAGCGGCAAACGATCGCCGCTGCGTCCGCGCGAATCCCCGCGTCTGGCGCGCCCGGTCTTTTGACAAGGACGGAACGCGCCATGACCCGCGCTCGACTTCTCGCATCCGCCGCCTTCGCGGCTGCAATCGGACTGCCCCTCGCCGCCCAGGCCGGGGACGCCGACAACCCCGACATCGTGGTCACCGCCACGCGTCTGCCGGCGCCCGCCGCCTCGACGCCGGACGCTCACGTGATCACCGAGGACGATATCCAGGCGCGGCAGGCGATCTTCGCCGCCGACGTGCTGGCGACCGTCCCAGGCGTCGTCATCGTGCCCACCGGGGCCTTCGGAGGCGTAACCGGCGTCTCCATCCGCGGCGCCACCACCGACAAGACGCTGGTGCTGATCGACGGGGTTCCGGTGAACGACGCCTCGCAGCCGGAGGGCGGCTTCGACTTCGGCGCGCTCGATCTGGCCGACGTTTCCCGCATCGAAGTGCTGACCGGCCCGCAAGGGGTGCTGTGGGGCTCGAACGCCATCGGCGGGGTGGTCAGCTTCACCACCAAGGAGCCGAACGGCGTCGACGCGGCGGTCGAGGGCGGCTCGCTCTCGACCTGGCGCGGCTCGCTTTCGCTCGGCAAGAGCAACGACCGCTGGGCGCTGGGCGGGACGATCGCCGGCTTCACCACCGCCGGCGTTTCAGCCGCCGATACGCACGACAACTACGCGCCCTTCGGCCTGCCCGGCCTGCACAACACCGAGGCCGACGGCGACCAGATGCTGACCGCCGACCTGCGCGCGCGGATCACTCTGTCCGGGGCCGTGCAGCTGGACGGACAGGTGCGCTACAACCACGCGCGCACCGCCATCGACGGCTTCCCACCGCCTGACTTCCTCTTCTCAGACACCAACGACGTGGCGGTGAGCGAGAGCGTCGAGGCGTTCGTCCGCGCCCGTATCGCCGGACCTTGGGGCCTGAAGAACGAAGTCAGCGTCAGCGACTATCGGATCGAGCGCGGCGACCATGGCAAGTCCGGCGATTTCGGCTTCACCGCCGGCCGGCAGGTCTATCGCTGGACGCTCGAGAAGGACGGACCCGCCGACCGCTGGTCGGCGATCGCCGGCGTCGAGCGCGAGGCGACCTCGGCCAGCCTTTCCAGCGGAAAGACGTTTGACCTCGGCGCAACGTCGGTGTTCGCGCTGGCGCAGGGGCGGCCGACGCCCTGGCTCACGGGCCTGGTCGGGGTGCGCTACGACGCCCCTGACCGCTTCCGCGCTCAGACGACGGCGCGCGTCGGGGCGACCATCGACCTGCCGCGGGGGTTCAGCCTGCAGGGCTCGTTCAACCAAAGCTTCAAGACCCCGACGATCAGCGAGACGGCCTGCGATTTCTGCTTCGCCCCGCCGGTGTCGCTGCGGCCGGAGCACGCCGAAGGCTATGACGGCGCACTCGCCTGGCGCTCGTCGGATGGCAAGCTGCAGCTGAAGGCGACGGCGTTTTCGCTCGACGTGACCGACGAGATCGCCTTCGTCGCCGGCCGCTACGTCAATATCGCCCGCGCCCGCTCGCGTGGCTTGGAGGCGGAGGCCGACGCGGTGCTGCCCTACGGGCTCCGCCTGCAGGCGAGCTACAGCTACATCGACGCGACGAACGCACTGACCGGCGTTCGCCTGCCGCGCTCGCCGCTGAACTCGGGCTCCGCCAGCCTGTTCTGGACCCACGGCCCGTGGGATGCGGCGTTCACCGTGCGGGCTGAGGATCAGGACCTGGACACCGGGCTCGACTTCTCGCCGGTGGTGCGCCCTGGATTCGCGGTTGCGGACCTGGCGGGCGGCTACCGGCTGAACGGCCATGTGCGGCTGACGGCGCGGGTCGAGAACCTGGCCGACCGTCGCTACGAGGAGGCCTTCGGATTCGGCGAACCGGGGCGAACGGTGTTCGTGGGCGTCAGGCTGGCGGATTGACGCCCGGCGCGAGGCGGTCCGCGGCAACGGTTTATTTTCGAAGCTGACCTAGTCTTCGGCCTCTTTCGACCGTTATTCGCTGGAGCCCGCCTGTTGTTCAGGACGCTGATCTGCATCACCCAGCAGCACAATCCGTGGCTGCTCGCGGTTGCGGTGCTGGTCTGCCTGATCGCGGCGGCGACCACCATCCGCCTCTACAGCCACGGGCGCGGCGCCGGCGGGCGCCGGTCGCTGCCCTGGCTGGTCGGCGCCGGCGCCAGCGGCGGGGCGGGCATCTGGGCGACGCACTTCATCAGCATGCTGGCCTACGAGCCCGGCCTGCCGACCGGCTACGGCGTCTTCGGTACGATCGCCTCGCTGGCGATCGCCACGTGCGGCGTGGCGATCGGTCTGATCGTCGCCGCGCGGGCGAAGGGTCCGTCCGGGGCGGCGGCCGGCGGGCTGATCGTCGGGCTCACCATCTCCGGCATGCACTACGCCGGCATGGCCGCCTTTCGGACCCAGGGGTTCGTGCTCTGGGATCCGGCCTACGTCACGGTCGCCATCGGATCGGGGCTGTTGTTCTCGGCGTTGGCGCTGGTCGTTGCGTCGGCGCGCCCGGCGGTATGGCGGACCATAGGGGGCGGCGTCCTGTTGGTGCTTGCCATCGTCGGCGTCCACTTCGTCAGCATGGCCGCCGTCACCATCATCCCCAACACGCGGCTGAAACCGCCGGAGGCGTTCCTGCCGAGCCAGGCGATGGCGCTGGCGGTCGGCAGCCTGAGCGCGCTCATCCTGATCGGCGCCGCGACGATGCTGGTCCTGGAGACCCGCGGCCATCGGCGCTCGCTGGCGCAGCTGAACGCGGTCATCGACGCCATGCCCGACGGCCTCGCCTACTTCGACGCAGACGACCGCTACCTGTTGTGGAACGATCGCTACGCGGCGATCGTGGCCGAGTTCGGCCTCAAGCCCGAGCGCGGGCGCAGCTACGTCGACTGCGTGATCGCGCCGATCGCCGACGCGAGCCAGGCCGACGCGGCCACACGCGCCGCCTACGTCGCCGAGCAGGTCGCCCGCCGCGCGCGGGCCTCGGCCACACGCGAGGAGAGGAGCCCGGCGGGCCGCTGGATCCGTGTCGAGGAAAACCGCACCGCCGATGGCGGCCGCGTGACGGTGATTTTCGACATCTCGTCGCTGAAGCAGACGGCGCAGGACCTCGCCGAGGCGCGCGATGCGGCCGAGGACGCCAACCGGGCGAAGAGCGAGTTCCTGGCCAACATGAGCCACGAGATCCGGACGCCGCTGAACGGGGTGCTCGGCGTCGCCGACGCGCTGGCGCTGGGGACGCTGGACGAGCGGCAGCGCGAGCTGGTCGAGATCATCCGCACCTCGGGGCAAGTGCTGAACGGGCTGCTGTGCGACATCCTCGATCTGGCGCGCGTGGAGTCGGGGCGGCTGGTGCTGGCGCCGGAGCCGTTCGAGCTCGCGCAGGCGCTGCGCGACGTGGCCGCGCTGAGCACCGTGCACGCCGAAGAGAAGGGCCTCGTCTTTCGCCTCTCGCTGCCGGATGAGGCCGAGCGCTGGGTCATGGGCGACCCGATGCGGCTGAAGCAGATCCTGACCAACCTGACGTCGAACGCGCTCAAGTTCACCGAGGCGGGCGAGGTCGAGCTGGCCGCCATCTGCCTTGACGCCGATGCGGGCGCCTTCCGCATCAGCGTGCGCGACACCGGCTGCGGCTTCTCCGACGAGGTCAAGGCGCGCCTGTTCGGGCGCTTCCAGCAGGGCGACGGGGCGATGACGCGCCGAGCCGGCGGCAGCGGGCTCGGCCTTTCGATCGCCCACGAACTCGCCGCCCTGATGGGCGGGACGCTGGGCGCCGAGAGCGTCGAGGGCGAAGGCTCGGTGTTCGCACTCGAGATCGCCTTCCCAAGCGCCGAACCGCAGGCCGCGGCTGTCGCGCCAGACACGACCGAGGCCGACGACGACGGCGGACGCGCCATGCGGGTGCTGATCGTCGACGACAACGCGAACAACCGGCGCCTGCTCGAGGTGCTGCTCGACCACGTCGGCGCCGAGACGCGGTCCGCCGAGGACGGCAAGGCGGCGATCGAGGCCTGGCGGGCCGGCGCTTTCGACGCCATCGTCATGGACATGCAGATGCCGGTGATGGACGGCTTGGCGGCCACGCGCGCGATCCGCGCCGACGAACGCGCGAGCGGGCGAGCGCGCACGCCGATCGTTTTCGTCTCCGCCAACGCCATGCCCGAGCACGTCGAGGCCGCCCGGGCGGCCGGCGGCGACGGCCACATCGCCAAGCCGATCGCTGCGGCGGCGCTGTTCGAGGCCCTTTCGACCGCCAGCCTCGCCGCGGCCGCCTAGGGGCGCGAGGCGGCGACGTAGTCGGCGAGGCCCGCCGCCAGCGCGTCGAACATCAGGCGCATCCTCAATGTCGCGCGCAGGTCTTCGTGCATGGCGACCCAGCACTCGAGGTCGAAGCGGAAGCTGTCCCTCAGCACGGGAACGAGGTTGGGGTCACGCCGGGCGATGCCGAACTGGCAGGCGCCCACGCCGAAGCCGGCGCGCAACGCCGCCATCTGGGCGACGTCGCTATCGGTGCGCAGTGCGAACATCTCGCGGTCGAGGTGGATGTCGAGCGCCTGCAGCGCGCTCAGCATCTCGACGTTGCGGTCGAAGCCGATCGCCGAGGCGCCGGCCTGATCCAGCGAGGTGGGCTCGCCGTGACGCTGGAGATAGCGGCGATGGGCGAAGAGGCCGACGGGGACCGACCCGATTCGGCGGGCGGTGAGCGCGCCTTGCGTCGGCCGCGCCATGCGGACGGCGATGTCGGCGTCGCGGCGAAGCAGGTCCTCCTGCCGGTCCGACAAAACGAGCTCGATGGCGATCTCCGGATGCGCCTCGTGGAAGCCGGCGAGAATCTCAGGCAGCACCTCGGCGCCCATGACGTGGCTGGTGGTCACGCGGACGAGGCCCCGGGCCTCGTCGGCCGCGCCCGACGCCGTGCGCAGAAGCGCTTCTGCCGCGGCGGCCATCGCCTCGGCGTGCGGGCGGAGCGCGAGCGCTGCGTCGGTCGGCCGGAGCCCACTGGGCGAGCGGGTGAAGAGCGCCAGACCCCCCAGCGTTTGTTCGAGCGCTTCGATCTGCCGTCCAACCGTGGGCTGAGTCAGCCCCAGCTGCCGCGCGGCGCCCGAGAGGCTGCCCGCGTCGATCACCGCCAGGAAGGCGCGGTAGAGAGACCAGTCCGGAACCATACGAAAACGTATAATGAGTCTACGAACTCTCGCAATTCCGCATAGCCCGCGCGAGAGGCACCTTGCGCCATCAGCAAAGGAGCTTCGCCATGAGCACCCAGAAGACCGCCCTCGTCCTCGGCGCCACCGGCAACTACGGGAGCCACGCCGTGCAGGCGCTGCTCAAGCACGGCTGGCGCGTCCGGGCGCTGGCCCGCAACCCGGCGGCGGCCGCCGCCAAGGCCGGCCAGCGAACCCCGATCGAGTGGATCAAGGGCGATGCGATGAACGAGGCCGACGTCGCCGGCGCCGCGCGCGGGGCCAGCGTGATCGTCCACGCCGTGAACCCGCCCGCCTACAAGAACTGGCCGGGCCTCGTGCTGCCGATGATCCGCTCGACCATCGCCGCGGCCAAGGCGGAGGGCGCGCGGATCGTCGTGCCCGGCAACGTCTACAATTATGCGCCCGACGCCGGGCCCGCGATCGGCGAGGCCGCACCGCAGGCGCCGGTCACGCGCAAGGGCAAGATCCGCGTTGAGATGGAAGAGTTGCTGCGGGCCGCGAGCGCAGACGGCGCCAAGGTGCTGATCGTCCGCGCCGGCGACTTCTTCTCCGGCCTCGGATGGCTCACCACGCGTTCGAAGGGCCGCGTGCGCGCGATGTACCGCGCCGGCCCGGCCGACGTCGGCCACCTCTGGGCCTACCTGCCTGACATGGCCGAGGCGACGGCGCAGCTGCTGGACCGCGAAGCGGATCTCGCCGCCTTCGAGGTGTTCAACTTCCGCGGCCACTGGCTGGAGCCGTCGGAGGCGATGGTCGCCGCCGTCCGGCGCGTCACCGGCCAGGCGAAGCTGCCCGTGCACGGCTTCCCATGGCTGCTCGTCTACGCGCTGGCCCCGTTCGTGGAGCTGTTCCGCGAGCTGGCCGAGATGCGCTACCTGCAGCAGAAGCCGATCGGTCTCGACAATGAGAAGCTGGTCGCCTTCCTCGGCGCCGAGCCGCACACCCCGCTCGACACCGCCGTCCGCGCGGCGCTGGAGGAGCTGGGGGTCTCGGTCGATCCGGCGCCGGCCGCCAGTGAGGCCTGGCCGCTTCGTGGGGCCGCGACGGCGCACTGACGAACGCGAATACGCAGGGTCGGCCGGCGGGGCCGGCCCTGGACGCGTTTCGGGCCGGACGCTACAGGCAGCGCATGCCCGGCAAGACCCTCTACGACAAGATCTGGGACGCCCACGTCGTCGCCGAGGACGGGAACGGCGAGACCATCCTCTATGTCGACCTGCACCTCGTGCATGAGGTGACGAGCCCGCAGGCGTTCGCCGGCCTGCGCGCCGCCCGCCGGCCGGTGCGGCGCCCGGATCTGACGCTGGCGGTGGCCGACCACAACGTGCCCACCGAAGGGCAGGCGAAGGGTGTCGACGCGGTCGCCGACGACGAGGCGCGACTGCAGCTGAAGACGCTGGCCAGGAACGTCGCGGACGCCGGCATCGAGTTCTTCCCGATGGGCGATGTCCGGAACGGCATCGTCCACATCGTCGGCCCCGAGCAGGGTCGCACTCAGCCGGGTATGACCATCGTCTGCGGCGACAGCCACACCTCGACCCACGGCGCCTTCGGTGCGCTGGCGCACGGCATCGGCACCAGCGAAGTCGAGCACGTTCTGGCCACCCAGACGCTTCGCCAGCGGAAGTCTAGGAACATGCGGGTGTGGTTCGAAGGCGAGCCGCAGGCCGGCGTCGGCGCGAAGGACTATGCCCTGGCCATGATCGGCCGGATCGGCGCGGCCGGGGGCGCCGGCTATGTGATCGAGTACGCCGGGCCGGCCATCGCGGCGCTGTCGATGGAAGGGCGTATGACGCTGTGCAACCTCTCGATTGAGGGCGGCGCGCGGGCGGGGCTGGTGGCGCCGGACGAGACGACCTTCGCCTACCTCGCCGGCCGGCCGGCGGCGCCGAAGGGCGGCGGCTGGGCGATGGCGCTCGATCACTGGAAGCGCCTCTTCTCCGACGCTGACGCCCGCTTCGACCGCGAGGAGCGGATCGACGTGGCGATGCTGAAGCCCACGGTCACCTGGGGCACCAGCCCGGAGGACGTGATCCCTGTCGACGGCTGCGTGCCCGATCCGGCGGCCTTCGAAGGCGACAAGGCTGAGCAGGTGCGCCGGGCGCTGGACTACATGGGCCTGGAGCCCGGCCAGCCGATCGCGGCGGCGAAGATCGACCGCGTCTTCATCGGCTCCTGCACCAACAGCCGCATCGAGGACCTGCGCGCCGCCGCCGCCATCGCCAAGGGCCGGACGGTCGCCAGCGGCGTCGCGGCCATGGTGGTGCCTGGGTCGGGCCTCGTGAAGGAGCAGGCGGAGGCCGAGGGGCTGGACGAGGTCTTCCGCGCCGCCGGCTTCGACTGGCGCGAGCCGGGCTGCTCCATGTGCCTGGCGATGAACCCCGACAAGCTCCAGCCCGGCGAGCGCTGCGCGTCGACTTCCAACCGCAACTTCGAGGGCCGCCAGGGGCGCGGCGGGCGCACCCACCTGATGAGCCCGGCCATGGCCGCGGCGGCCGCCATCGCCGGCCACATCGTCGACGTGCGGGCGTTCTTATGATCATCGGCTACGACCACGCGCCGCTGATCGTGGCGGACCTGGACGCGGCGGTCGCCAAGCTGACCGCCATGTTCGGGCGCGAGCCCAACTGGCGCGGCCGGCTGCCCGGCGTGCGCCATGCCTGGTTCCAGCTGGCCAATTTCGCCCTCGACGTCGTGGCGCCGCACGGCGAAGGCCCCGCGGGCGACGCGGCGCGCGCGCGGCTGGAGAAAGTCGGCGAGGGCCCGGCGGGCGTCGGTTTCGCGACGCCGGCGCTGGACGAGGCGGTCCGGATGCTGAACCGGCGCGGCGTGACCACTGCCGACCCCATCGAAGAGCATTCCACCGGCGAGGCGGGCGGCGAGCGCAACTGGCGCATCGCCATGGCGCGACCCTCGACCACACGCGGCATCCAGCTCTTTCTCGTTGCGCGCGATCCGGACGCCGAGCCATGGCCGATATCGCCGCCGATCGCCGACGAGGCCGCCGCGCTGGCGGCTGTGGACCATGTGGTGGTGCGCACGACAAACGCCGAAGCGACGATCGCCCTCTATGGGGCCAAGCTCGACCTGGACCTGCGCCTCGACCGCTCGAACCCGGACTGGGGTTCGCGGCTGCTGTTTTTCCGGTGCGGCGATGCGGTGCTGGAGGTGGGAGCGAGCCTGAACGCCGCGGTAAGCGACGAGCGCGACCGCCTGGGCGGCTTCGCCTGGCGCGCGCCGCAGCCGGAGGCCGCCCACAGCCGCATGGCCGCCGCGGGTCTCGACGTCTCGGAGCTGCGCAAGGGCCGCAAGCCCGGCACCAGCGTCTTCACCGTGCGCGACGCCATCGGGGGGGCCAATCTGGTCATCAGCGCAGCAGCGGCGGGAGACGACTGATGCGCGCCTTCACCCGTCTCGATGGCCGCGCCGCAGCGCTGACCATCGCCAACCTGGACACCGACCAGATCATCCCCAAGCAGTTCCTCAAGACGGTGGAGCGCGAGGGGCTGGGCAAGGGCCTCTTCTACGACCTTCGCTTCGACGGCGAGGGGCGGCCCAAGCCCGACTTCGTGCTCAACCGGCCGGAGTTCGCCGGCGTGAACATCCTGATCGGCGGCGAGAATTTCGGCTGCGGCTCCAGCCGCGAACACGCGCCGTGGGCCCTGCTGGACTACGGCGTCAGCTGCGTGATCGCGCCGGCCTTCGGCGACATCTTCTATGAGAACTGCTTCCAGAACGGCGTGCTGCCGGTGGTGCTGCCCGAAGACGCCGTGCACGCGCTGGCGGCCGAGGCCAAGGGCGGCAACCACCTCTTTTCCGTCGACCTGGCCGAGCAGACCGTGACCGCGCCGAGCGGGCAGGTGTTCCGGTTCGACATCGATCCCGGCCGAAAAGAGAAGCTGCTCAAGGGCCTGGACTCGGTTGGCGAGACGCTGGAGCACGCGGGCGACATCAGCGTCTTCGAACAGCGGCGCCGACTGGCGCAGCCCTGGCTGGAGGCGCGCGCGTGAGCCTGATCGTCGCCGGCACGGTGCGCGTGCCGCCTGAGAACCTGGAGGGCCTTCGCCCGAAGATGATCGAGATGATGACCTCGACCCGCGGCGAGGACGGTTGCGGCGCTTACGCCTACGCCGAGGACGTGGCCGAGCCCGGTCTGATCCATGTGTTCGAGATCTGGCGCGATCAGGCGGCGCTGGACGCCCACTTCCAGACGCCGCACATGGCCGCCTGGCGGGCGGCCTGGCCGAGCTTCGGCGTCTCCGACCGGAGCCTGAACGTCTACGAGATCGCAGCCGTGCGGGCGATTTAGCGCGATGGCCAAGCTGCTGCTGCTGCTGCCGGGTGACTTCATCGGGCCCGAGGTCACCGCCGAGGTGGAGCGGGTGGCCCAGCGCCTGGTCAACGACCTCGACATCGACTCCCGCCCCTTCGGCGGCGCGAGCCTGGACGCGCACGGCGAGCCGCTGACGGCCGAGACGCTTCAGGCGGCGCTGGCGTCGGACGCGGTGTTGATGGGGGCGGTCGGGGGCGCAGTCGGGCCGAGCAACCCATGGGCGGACGTCCCCCGCGACAAGCGGCCCGAAGCCGGCCTGCTTGGCCTGCGCAAGGCGATGGACGTGTACGCCAACCTTCGGCCCGCGGTCTGCTTCGAGGCGCTGGCGGGCGCTTCGGCCCTGAGGCCGGAGTTGGTCGCCGGGCTCGATCTGATGATCGTGCGCGAGCTGACGGGCGGCGTCTATTTCGGCGAACCGCGCGGGGTCGAGACGCTGCCGGACGGCCAAAAGCGCGCCGTCGACACGCAGGTCTATACGACGAGCGAGATCGAGCGGGTGTCGCGCGTGGCCTTTGGCCTGGCGCGCGGGCGACGAAACAAGGTGACGAGCTGCGAGAAGGCCAACGTCATGGAGACCGGGGCGCTCTGGCGCGAGGTGGTGAGCGACCTGCACGCGCGCGAGTTCGCCGACGTCGAGCTGGAGCACATGCTGGCCGACAACGCCGCCATGCAGCTGGTGCGCCAGCCCAGCCAGTTCGACGTGATCGTCACCGATAACCTGTTCGGCGACGTGCTTTCGGACGAGGCGGCGATGCTGACCGGTTCGCTGGGCATGCTGCCGTCGGCGGCGCTGGGCGATGCCGGCAAGCCGGGGCTGTACGAGCCGATCCACGGCTCGGCGCCCGACATCGCCGGCAAGGGCCTGGCGAACCCACTGGCGGCCATCCTGTCGTTCGAGATGGCGCTCAGATGGTCGCTCGAGCGCCCCGACCTGGCCGACCGGCTGGCGGCGGCGGTGAAGGCCGCGCTCGACGCCGGCGCCCGCACCCGCGACATCGGCGGCGACCTCTCGACGAAAGAAATGACCGACGCGGTGCTGAGCCGGCTTTAGGACCTGTTCTCATCCCCGGGAAGAGCGGGGACGCAGGCTTTTGAGGGAGGGTGCGCTTGCGGCAGGCTGTCGGGGCTTAGCCAAAGGCTGGATCCCCGCGTCCGTGGGGATGAGCGGGGGTAGGGGCCAAGTCATTGGCCACTTCAACTCAGCCTGGACCCTACAGCAGCTCTTCGGGGGGGCCCATCATGTGGATGCCGGCGTCGACGTGGACGATCTCGCCCGTGGCCGAGCGGCCGAGGTCGGAGACCAGCCAGAGCACCGTCCCGGCGACGCTCTCCGTCGCCGTGTGCTCTTTCAGCGCGCTAAGAGCCGCGCTCTTGGCATGCATCTGACGCCCGCCCTGGATGCCGGCCAGCGAAAGTGAGCGAAAGGCGCCGGCCGAGATGGCGTTCACGCGGACCTTCTGCGGGCCGAGATCGCGGGCGATGTAGCGAACCGACGACTCCAACGCCGCCTTGGCGACGCCCATCATATTGTAGTTGGGCATCGGCCGTTCGGCGCCGAGGTAAGTCATAGTGATGATCGAGCCGCCGTTCGGCATCAGCTTCGCAGCCCGTCGCGCGGCGTCGACGAAGCTGTAGACCGAGATGTCCAAGGCGAAGTGGAAGCCCTCGCGGGTGGTGTTCTCGACGAACGATCCCATGAGCTGACTGCGGTCGGCCATCGCGATCGCATGTACGAGGTAGTCGAGCGTCCCGAGCGACGTCTCGACTTGGGCGAACGCCCGATCCATCGAGGCGTCATCGGCCACATCGCAGACGATCGGGATCGCCCCGAGGCCCTCGGCCAGAGGCTTTGCCCGCCGCTCGTTCATCTCGATGTAGGTGACGGCTTGCTCGGCGCCTTGCGCTGCCATTTGGGCGGCGATGACGTAAGCGATGGAGTGGCTGTCGGCCAAGCCCATCACCACGCCCTTCTTGCCCTTCAGCAGATCGCCCTTGGGCAGGTCGAAATCGTCGGCCAAAGCCAGCCTCCCTTTGTGTTCCTGGTCTTGCCTGCCTAGCAGGCGGTTGCGGCTGGCGCCACGCGCTCAGCCGTCGTAGCGGCTCATCACCAGGCAGCCGTTCGTGCCGCCAAAACCGAAGCCATTCGACATCACGTTTTCGAGCGCGACCTCTTTGCGAGCCCTGAGGATCGGCAGGTCGGCGAAGGCCGGGTCGAGGTTGTCGATGTGGGCGCTCTCGCAGGCGAAGCCCGCCTGCATCATGAGAAGGCAGTAGATCGCTTCCTGCGCGCCCACCGCCCCCAGGCTGTGGCCGGTCAGCGACTTGGTGGACGAGATCAGCGGCGCATCGTCGCCGAACACCTCGCGCACCGCCTCCATCTCACGGATGTCCCCGACCTCGGTCGAGGTGCCATGTGGATTCAAATAATCAATGTGTCGGCCGCCCGCGCCTTCCAGGGCCAAGCGCATGCAGCGCGCCGCGCCTTCTCCCGACGGAGCCACCATGTCGAAGCCGTCCGAGTTGGCCGCATAGCCGGTGATCTCGGCGTAGATTTTCGCGCCGCGCGCCTTCGCCCGCTCGAGGTCCTCCAGCACCACGACGCCTGCCCCGCCAGCGATGACGAACCCGTCGCGCTCGGTGTCGTAGGCGCGGCTGGCCACGGCCGGGCGATTGTTGAACCGCGTCGACATTGCGCCCATGGCGTCGAACAGCACCGAGAGCGTCCAGTCGAGCTCCTCGCAGCCGCCGGCGAACATCACGTCCTGCTTGCCCCACTGGATCTGTTCGGCGGCGGCCCCGATGCAGTGGGTCGACGTCGCACAAGCCGAGGAAATCGAATAGTTGATTCCCTTGATTCCAAACCAGGTGGCGAGCGTGCCCGAGGGGCCGGAGCTCATGGTCTTGGGCACCGCGAACGGGCCGATGCGCTTGGGGCCCTTTTCGCGCGCGATGCGCGCCGCCTCGACCAGGCTCTTCGTCGAAGCGCCGCCGGAGCCCACGATCAGCCCGGTCCGCTCGTGCTTGAGGTCGGCTTCCTCGAGCCCGGAGTCGGCGATGGCCTGCTCCATGGCGAGGTGCCCGTAGGCGGTGCCGGCGGCGAGGAAGCGGGCCGCGCGCCGGTCGATCAGCGCTTCCCAATCGACGACGGCCGGCGCGTGCACCTGACAGCGGAAGCCGAGTTCGGCGTATTCCGGCGCGGCGACCACGCCCGAGCGCGCCTCGCGCAGGCTGGCCGTGACCTCTTCGGCGTTGACGCCGATCGAGGAAATGACCCCCAATCCGGTGACGGCGACGCGGCGCATGCGGCTCCCCGGTCAGTCCAGGCCGGCGGCGTCGAACAGGCCGACGCGCAGGTCGTGGGCCTCATAGATGGGTTGCCCGTCGACCTCCATCACCCCGTCGCCGACGCCCATGACCAGTTTGCGGATGATAACGCGCTTCAGGTCGATCCTCCAGGAGACGAGCTTGGCGCTCGGCGTCACCTGGCCGGCGAATTTGACTTCGCCGACGCCCAGCGCGCGACCCCGGCCCGGCGCACCCGACCAGGCGAGGAAGAAACCGACAAGCTGCCACATGGCGTCCAGGCCTAGGCAGCCGGGCATCACCGGGTCGCCGATGAAGTGGCATTGGAAGAACCACTGCGCCGGATCCATGTCGAGTTCGGCGCGGACGTGGCCCTTGCCATACGCGCCGCCCGTCCCTGCGATGTCCGTGATGCGGTCGAACATGAGCATCGGCGGGTTCGGCAGCTGGGCGTTGCCGGGCCCGAACATCTCGCCCCGAGCGCAGGCGAGCAGATCGTCGGTGTCGAAACGCGACTTTGTCCAGGCGGTCATGCTGATCCGGTCGCCGGCTCGCGGGAGCGCGGCCAACCGAACGCTAGCATGCCCGTGTTCGGCGCCTCAACGGCATTGGGCCGCATCGCTCGCGCCCCAGACCTCGCTTGCCGCCACCCACCCGTCGGCCGAACCGACGCGCACCTTGCACCAATCCTTCTGACAGCGGTCGACCTGGGCCAGCGCGCGCGGCGCGAGATAAGCCTCGATGCGCGCACCAGCGCGCGGATGCTCGACGATCGGCGCCGGGCCGGCCCGGATACGCATCACGGCGCGGCGGCCGTCTGTGGTGCGCTCGTGCACCCAGGAAAGCGCGCCGTCGGGATCGCAGATGCGCCGCCACTCGCCCATCTCGGCGACGACCTGAACGGGAAGCCCGCGCACGTGGTAGGTCCACAAGAGCCGGTGGTCGTCACTGGGGCCGGAGCGGGCGTTCACCTCGCCGAACTTCAGCGTGACGTAGCGCGGCACCGGCAGACCCGACGGCGTCGGGCGGTCTTCGTCGCCCGCCCGGCCCGCGCCGGCGGCGAGGCTCAAGAAAAGGGCGCCCGCCACGCCGACCGCCTCGATCCCCCGCATCCGTCCTCCACGCTGGCCGGCCGACGCCTTGGCCGCATCCGACCCGCTTGCTACAAGCCGCCGCGACGCCTTCAAGGGCGCGCCGGACGTTTTTGCGAGTCTTCCGCGCCCCACCTCTTTTCGAACCGCACCATGACCGACAGCAAGCCGAAAGTCGTCGTCACGCGCAAGCTGCCCGCCCCCGTCGAGGCGCGCATGGCCGAACTGTTCGATGCACGCTTCAACGCGAGCGACGCAGCGATGAGCGCCGCCGAGCTGGCCGCCGCCGTCGCCAAGGCCGAGGTTCTGGTGCCGACGATCACGGACGCGATCGACGAGGCGCTGATCGCTGCGGCGGGGCCGGCCTTTAAGATGATCGCCAACTTCGGCGCCGGGGTCGATCACATCGACGTCGAGGCGGCGCACGCGCGCGGCATCGTGGTCACCAACACGCCGGGCGTGCTCACCGAAGACACCGCCGACATGACCATGGCGCTGATCATGGCCGTCGCGCGCCGCATCATCGAGGGCGCGGCTGTGGCGCAGGCCGGCGGCTACACCGGCTGGTCGCCGACCTGGATGCTGGGCAAGCGGCTGAAGGGCGCCAAGCTCGGCATCGTCGGTATGGGCCGCATCGGCCAGGCGCTGGCGCGCCGGGCCAAGGCGTTCGGCCTCGTGATCAACTACCACAACCGCAAACCGGTCGGCCCGACCATCGAGGGCGAGCTGGACGCGACCTACTGGGGCTCGCTCGACCAGATGCTGGCGCACATGGACATCGTCTCGCTGACCTGCCCGAGCACGCCGGCGACCTACCATCTGCTTTCGGCGCGGCGGCTGAAGCTGCTGCAGCCGCACGCGGTCGTGGTCAACACGTCGCGCGGCGAGGTGATCGACGAGGCGGCGATGGCCGCGATGCTGGTCGCCGGCGAGCTCGGCGGCGCCGGCCTCGACGTCTTCGAGCACGAACCGACGATCAATCCGAACCTGCTCAACCGGCCGAACGTCGTGCTGCTGCCGCACATGAGCTCAGCGACGGTCGAGGCGCGCATCGAGATGGGCGAGAAGGTGATGATCAACATCCGCACCTACCTCGACGGCCACAAGCCGCCGGACCGCGTGATCCCTTCGATGCTTTAGCGCGGCTTTGCCGGGGCTTCCCGCGTTGAAGCGCGGCCGCTCGGAGCGCAATCTTGCCTGTCACTGCAAAGGAGGCAGCCATGACCGCGTACAACGCCGTGCGGTTTCGGGTGAAGCCCGGCCGCGATCAGGACTTCATCGAGGCGCACAGGCGCGTCGCGGCCGACTGGGCCGGGATGAAGAGCGCGAACCTCATCAAGACCGGCGACCGCACCTACTGCATCATCGCCGAATGGTCCGACATGGACGCGCTGGCGGCCGCACGATCGAGCATGGTCGCGACGCTCGACACGTTCCGCGACATGCTCGAGGACCTCGGCGGCGGCCTCGGCGTCACCGACCCGGTGTCGGGCCCGGTCGTCCTCGCGCTGAAATAGAGACGGGGCGGCGCCACTCGCCGACGCCCTCGAAGGCGGAGAGCGGCGGCTGCGGCGTCAAGCGCAAGCCGGGCAGGCGGGGTCGGCGCCGACCTTGACGGTGCGGGTCTCGCCGGAGAGGGCGTCGTAGATGAAGAGGCGCGCGGTCAGCGGCTCGCCGGCGCCGGTGATCAGCTTGATCGCCTCGATCGCCATCATCGAACCGATGACGCCGGCGAGCGCCCCCATAACACCGACCGCGGCGCAGGTTTCGGCGTCCGGCGGCAGCTCCGGGACGAGGCAGCGGTAGCACGGCTTGCCGACAAAGACGCCGACCTGGCCTGTCCAGCGGCCGATGGCGCCGGAGACGAGCGGCTTGCCGGCGGCGAGGCAGGCGTCGCTGACCGCGAAGCGGGTGGCGAAATCGTCCGTCCCGTCCAGCACGACGTCGTGGCCGGCAATCAGCGCCGCCGCGGTCGCCGCAGTCAGCGCCTCGGCGTGGGTCTTGAACTGGACGTGCGGGTTCAGAGCCTTCAGCCGCGCCGCGGCGGCGTCGACCTTGCGCCGGCCGACGTCGGCTTCGGCGTAGAGGATCTGGCGATGCAGGTTCGAGAGCGCCACCGTGTCCGGATCAGCCAGGCCCATGCGCCCGACGCCGGCGGCCGCGAGGTAGAACGCCGCCGGCGCGCCCAGCCCGCCGGCGCCGACGATGAGCACGCTCGCGGCTTTCAGCGCCTGCTGGCCCGCGCCGCCGATCTCGCGCAGCACCAGCTGGCGGGCATAGCGCTCGACCTCGGCGTCGGTGAAGCTCATCCGCCTTGACCCGGACCCTTGCCGCCGCCACATGCGAGGCCCATGAGCGATAACACTTTTCCGGCCTGGCATGGCACCACCATCCTGGCCGTGCGCAAGGCGGGCGCGACCGTCATCGCCGGCGACGGCCAGGTGACGCAGGGCGCGACGGTGGTGAAAGGCAACGCCCGCAAGGTGCGCAAGCTCGCCGACGGGCGCGTGCTGGCGGGCTTCGCCGGCGCCACCGCCGACGCCTTCACCCTGATCGAGCGGCTGGAAGCGAAGCTCGAGCAGTATCCGGAACAGCTGAGCCGCGCCTGCGTCGACCTGGCGAAGGACTGGCGCACCGACCGGTACCTGCGCCGGCTGGAGGCCATGCTGCTGGTGGCCGACAAGACCAGTCTCTACACCGTCACCGGGGCCGGCGACGTGCTCGAGCCGGAGCATGGCGTGGCCGCCATCGGCTCCGGCGGGCAGTTCGCCCTGGCCGCCGCCCGGGCGCTGATCGAGTTCGACCTCAGCGCCGAGGAGATCGCCCGCCGGGCCATGGCGATCGCCGCCGACATCTGCGTCTACACGAACCGCGAGCTCGTGATCGAAAGTCTGGGCGCCTGATCCGGCCATGAGCGAGTTTTCCCCGCGCGAGATCGTCTCCGAGCTGGACCGCTTCATCGTCGGCCACGTCGAAGCCAAGCGCGCCGTCGCCGTCGCGCTGCGTAACCGCTGGCGGCGGCAGAACGCACCGGACGACATCCGCGACGAGATCACGCCGAAGAACATCCTGATGATCGGCCCAACCGGCGTGGGCAAGACCGAGATCGCCCGGCGCCTGGCGCGCCTGGCGCAGGCGCCTTTCCTGAAGGTGGAGGCGACGAAGTTCACCGAGGTCGGCTACGTCGGCCGCGACGTCGACCAGATCATGCGCGACCTGGTCGAGCAGGCGCTGGCCATGGTGCGGGACAAGCGCCGCGGCGCGGTGCGCGCCCGCGCAGAAGCGGCGGCGGAGGACCGCATTCTGGACGCGCTGGTTGGCCCCGGCGCCGGCCCGGCGACACGGGACTCGTTCCGCAAGAAGCTGCGCGCCAACGAGCTGGACGAGAAGGAGGTGGAGCTGACGCTGGCCGACTCCAGCTCGCCGCTGCAGGGCTTCGACATTCCCGGCCAGCCGGGCGCGTCCATGGGGGTGCTGAACCTCTCGGACATGATGTCGAAGGCGTTCGGTCAGCGCACCAAGACCCACAAGACCCCCGTCGCCGGCGCCTATGCGCCGCTGATCGCCGAGGAGAGCGACAAGCTCCTGGACCAGGAGGCGCTGACGCAGGAGGCGCTGGCGCTGGCCGAGACCAGCGGCATCGTCTTCATCGACGAGCTCGACAAGGTGGCCTCGCGCTCGGAGCGCGCCGGCGGCGGCGACGTCAGCCGCGAGGGCGTGCAGCGCGACCTCTTGCCGCTGATCGAGGGCACGACGGTCGCGACCCGCTATGGCCCTGTGAAGAGCGACCACGTCCTCTTCATCGCCTCTGGCGCGTTCCACGTGGCCAAGCCCTCGGACCTCTTGCCCGAGCTGCAGGGGCGCCTGCCGATCCGCGTGGAGCTGAAGGCGCTGACCCGAGACGACTTCCGCCGCATCCTCACCGAGCCCGAGGCCAACCTGATCAAGCAGAACCAGGCGCTGATGGCCACCGAGGGCGTGACGCTGATCTTCACCGAGGACGCGGTCGACGCGCTGGCCGACGCGGCGGTGGCGGTGAACGGGGCGGTCGAGAACATCGGCGCGCGGCGCCTGGCGACGGTGCTGGAGAAGGTCGTCGAGGAGATCAGCTTCACCGCCGCCGACCGCGCCGGCGAGACGATCACCATCGACGGCGCCTACGTGCGCGAGCGGGTCGAGGCGCTGGCGGCCAACGCCGACCTGTCGCGCTTCATCCTCTGACCGCTCAACGCCGCGTCGTGATGTCGGAGTAAGGCCCGCCGTCGCGGATGGTCTTGCGGCGATAGATGACGGCGCCGATCAGGTTCGGCCTCTGGCGGATCGCGGCGCAGAACGCCTGCCAGTGTTCGGACGGGACCCAGAGGCAGGGGCTCGTCGGGTCCTCGTCGATGGCGATGTCGACCAGCGTCTTGATGTCCACCGCTCGCCCCCTCGCCTTGCGCCCGCGCTTCGATTCGTTCCTTCATAGCGCCATGAACGTCGAGATGGCCGAAGAGCGGGTGCTGGTGCTGCCCGACCCCACCACGATGGAGGCGGCGGAGCAACGCGCCTGGGCCAAGCGGGTCGACGCGTTCGGGGCGCTGGCGCGCATGTCGGGGCTGCTCAACAAGCCCAAGGATGACGAGTTCGAGCTGGTCTACAAGGAGCGGCGGCTGCAGCCGTTCTGGCGACTCTCGGCCAGCGCCGTCTACGCCTACGAGCGCGAGAAGACCTATGTGGTGAAGGTCGCCCCCGAGGTGCAGTCGGTGGTCATCGCCGGGGAGACCAAGACGGTGAGCCGGTCCGAGTTCCAGATCACCGGGCAGGAGGCTTGTCGGGAGGAGACGCGCAAGGAGTTCCTTTACGACGGCCTTTCGAAGGCCTCGAACCCGGAGCTGGCGGCTTACGTCAGATACGAAGGCAAGCTGGTCACCGAGGCGGATCTGAACGAGATGGCGCAGAGCGGCGTCATCGTCGTGCCGCCGGAAGCGAAGTCGTCGATCATCGTGCGCGAGGTGGTGGCGGCGATGCTGTCGAAGATCGACGCCGACAAGGTGCTGGAGGAGACGGTCCGGATCGAGACCGTCGACCTCTACTACCGGCCGATCTACGCCTTCCGCTATCGGCGCGCCGGCAAGGAGGCGGTGCTGGAAGTCGATCCGCTCACCGGTGCGGTGAAGCCGGGCGGGGCGACGTTCGAGACCTACCTGGGCAAGATCCTCGAGCCGCGGTTTCTGTTCGACGTGACCGTCGAGACGGCCAACATCTTTTTCCCCGGCGCGACGCTGGCGCGCGTGATCGTCAACAAGAGCCTGGAGTTCAAGAAGAAATAGCGCCGGTGCTGCGCTCTGCGCGGGCGCTCAGGATAGCCCGCTCAAGGGCGTCGGCGAAGGCGCTGCGCTCCTTTGGGCTTAGCGCGCGAGCAACCGTCAGGCGCTGGTTGGAGAGGCGCAGGCGCACGCGGGTTTCATGCTCGCCCGGGCGCTCGATGGCGACGGCGGTGAACGCGGTCGGCGAGCGCCAGACCGTGCGCGAGCGGCCGGCCCCCTCATAAGCGACGCTCACCTCCTCGGCGGAGACCCTCACCCGCTCGGCGAGCCGGCCGCTGCGATAGCTGGCGCGGAAGGCGATCAGCACGCCGAGCACGTCGAGCCCGAGGAAGAGCGGCACGGGGAAAGCGCCGATGGCGATGAGGAAGGCGGCCACGAGCAGGTTGGCGAGCACGATGACGCCGATCAGCACGAGAAAGCCCCTGATCGGCAGCGAGCGGTTCGGCGTGATCACCGCATCCATGTAAAGCGGACGGGCCATCGGCGATGCTCGCCATGCGCGAAGACAGCGGTCAAGGCTCCGGCGCCTCTTGACGTCGCCGCCGGGCGGATCGACCTCTAGCGTCATGCAGATCGAACTCGACTATGCGATCGCCCCCGCCGGTCCTGCCGACGCGGCGGCGCTCGCCCGCCTGCATGTCGAAAGCTGGCGCGAGACCTATGCCGGCATTCTGCCCGCCGCCTACCTGGACCGGATGTCGCCGGCGCTGCACGAGCACCGCTGGAAGCAGCGCCTGATCACGCCGCGCGAGGTGACGCTGGCGGCCGAAGCGCGCGACGGCTTGGCCGGCTATGTGTCGGCCGAGCGCGCCCGGCGGGTGCGCGGCCTGGCGGTGGCGGAGATCACCACCCTCTATGTGCTGAAGCGGGCGCAGGGGCGCGGCCTGGGACGCGAGCTCTTCACCGCCGCCGCGCGGGTGATGGCGGCGCGCGGGGCCGAGGCGCTGGTCCTGTGGGTGCTGCGCGACAACCTGAACGCGCGCGGCTTCTACGAGCGGCTGGGCGGGCGGCGCGACGACGTCGGCAACGAATACGTGGGCGGCGCTGTCGTGGCCTCGGTCCGCTACCGCTGGAACGACCTCAAGGCCTGGCTCGCGACCGCCTGAACGCGGCCTTCAGGCCACCTTGCTGCCGGCCTTGGTGATCCCGTCCCAGAAGCGGTGGGCCTTGCGGAAGAAGCCGCTGGATTGCGGGTGCTGTTGCTCGCCGCAGAGGCCGGCGAATTCGCGCATCAGCTCCTTCTGCTTGCCGCTGAGCTTGGTGGGCGTCTCGACGAGCAGCTCGACGACCAGGTCGCCGCGCTCGCGCGAGCGCAACGACGGCATGCCGCGGCCTTTCAGCCGCACGGTGCGCCCGTATTGCGCGCCTTCCGGCACCTTGACCGGAATCCGGCACTTGCCGTCGCAATTCTCGCCGCCGAGCAGGCAGGGCGCTTCGATCTCGCCGCCGAGCACGGCGGTGAACATCGGCACGGGCACGCTGCACAAGAGGTCCAGCCCATCGCGCTCGAAGAGCTCGTGCGGGCGGACAGAAACGAAGATGTAGAGATCCCCGCGCGGGCCGCCGTGCGCGCCGCTGTCGCCCTCGCCGGCCAGGCGGATCTGGGCGCCGTCGTTGATGCCGGCTGGGATGCGCACGGAAAGCGTCCGCTCGCGCCGCACCTGGCCATGGCCGTGGCACTCGCGGCAGGGGTCGAGGATGAGCCGGCCGGAGCCGCCGCAGCGCGGACAGGTGCGCTCGATCGAGAAGAAGCCCTGGCTGGAGCGGACGCGACCCGCGCCGCTGCAGGTCGCGCAGGCGGTGGGCGTCGTCCCGGGCTTGGCGCCCGTGCCGGTGCAGGCCTCGCAGACCATCGCGGCCGGGATGACGATCTCGGCCTCCGACCCGGCGTAGGCCTGCTCGAGGCTGACCTCCAGGTCGTAGCGCAGATCCTGGCCGCGGCGCGGGCCGCTCTGGCGACCGCGCGCGCCGCCGAAGATGTCGCCGAACGCCTGGCCGAACACCTCGTTGAAGATGTCCTGGACGTCGGTGAAGCCGGGCTGGCCGCCCTGCCCGTTCACTCCGGCGTGGCCGAAGCGATCGTAGGCGGCGCGCTTTTGCGGATCGCTGAGGACGGAGTAGGCCTCGTTGATCTCCTTGAAGCGTCCGGCGGCTTCCTCGCAACCGCCGTTGCGGTCGGGATGGTGCTCCATCGCCAGCTTGCGGAAGGCGACCTTCAGGTCGCCGTCGGCGCAGCTGCGCTCGACCCCAAGAACCTCGTAGTAGTCGCGCTGCATCAGAGCATCACGTCCCCGACCTGGTTCTCAAAGCTCGACGTCCCGACCGCCCGCTACCGATGTGGGCGAAATCGGCGATTTCCGCAATGGCGCTCACGCCTTCTGCTCGTCGTCCACGTCCTCGAATTCGGCGTCGACGACGCCGTCGTCCGCCTTCGGCTCTTCCGCGGCGCCCTCGGTTTCGCCGGCCTGGGCCTTGTACATGGCCTCGCCCAGCTTCATCGAGACCTGCAGCAGAGCCTGGGTCTTGGCCGAGATCGCTTCAGCGTCCGCGCCCTCCAGCGCCGACTTGAGTTCGGCGATCGCCGTCTCGATCGCTGTCTTGTCCGCGGCGTCGATCTTGTCGCCGTGCTCGGCCAGCGCCTTTTCCGTCGTGTGGACGGCCGCGTCGGCGTGGTTGCGCGCCTCGACTTCGGCCTTGCGCTTCTCGTCGTCCGCCTTGTGCGCCTCGGCCTCGGCGACCATGCGCTGGATGTCCTCCTCCGAGAGGCCGCCGGTCGCCTGGATGCGGATCGACTGCTCCTTGTTGGTGGCCTTGTCCTTGGCCGACACGTTGACGATGCCATTGGCGTCGATGTCGAAGGTGACCTCGATCTGCGGCATGCCGCGCGGGGCCGGCGGGATGCCGACCAGGTCAAACTGACCCAAGAGCTTGTTGTCCTGCGCCATCGGGCGTTCGCCCTGGAAGACGCGGATGGTCACGGCCGACTGGTTGTCGTCTGCGGTGGAGAAGGTCTGGCTGCGCTTGGTGGGGATGGTGGTGTTGCGCTCGATCAGGGCCGTGAACACCCCGCCCAGCGTCTCGATGCCCAACGTCAACGGCGTCACGTCGAGCAAGAGGACGTCCTTGACGTCGCCCTGCAGCACGCCGGCCTGCACCGCGGCGCCCAGCGCCACCACCTCGTCGGGGTTGACGCCCTTGTGCGGCTCGCGGCCGAAGAACTCCTTCACCGCGTCGACCACCTTGGGCATGCGGGTCATGCCGCCGACCAGGACGACCTCGTCGATGTCGGTCTTCTTCAGGCCAGCGTCCTTCAGCGCCTGGTCGCAGGGGCCGATGGTCTTGGTGACCAGATCCTCGACCAGCGCTTCGAGCTTGGCTCTGGAGAGCTTGATGTTGAGGTGCAGCGGGCCCTGGGCGTTCATGGAGATGAAGGGCAGGTTCACCTCATATTGAGCCGTCGACGACAGCTCCTTCTTGGCCTTTTCCGCCTCTTCCTTCAGCCGCTGCAGGGCGAGCTTGTCGTTGCGGAGATCGACGCTCGTCTCCTTTTTGAACTCATCGGCCAGGTAGTCGACGATCCGAAGGTCGAAATCCTCGCCGCCGAGGAAGGTGTCGCCATTGGTCGCCTTCACCTCGAAGACGCCGTCGCCGATTTCCAGGATGGAGATGTCGAAGGTGCCGCCGCCGAGGTCGTAAACGGCGATCTTCTTGCCCTCGTTCTTCTCGAGCCCGTAGGCGAGCGCCGCAGCGGTCGGCTCGTTGATGATGCGCAGCACATCGAGGCCGGCGATGCGGCCGGCGTCCTTGGTCGCCTGCCGCTGGGCGTCGTTGAAGTAGGCCGGGACGGTGATGACCGCCTTCTCGACCTTCTCGCCGAGATGGGCTTCGGCGTCTTCCTTGATCTTCTGCAGGATGAAGGCGGAGATCTGCTGCGGCGAATAGTCCTTGCCGTGGGCGCGCACCCAGGCGTCGCCGTTCGGCCCTTTGACGATCTCGTAGGGCACCATGCCCTTGTCCTTGGCCACGACCGGGTCGTCGAACTTGCGTCCGATCAGCCGCTTGATGGCGAAGAAGGTGTTGGTGGGGTTGGTGACCGCCTGCCGTTTGGCGGGCTGACCGATCAACCGCTCGCCATCATCCTGGATGGCCACCACCGACGGCGTGGTGCGGACGCCCTCGGCGTTCTCGATCACTTTCGGCTGTTTGCCGTCCATGATGGCGACGCACGAATTGGTCGTGCCGAGGTCGATGCCGATAATCTTGCTCATGACGAGGCTCAAACGCTCCTTCTCTACGGCGGACGGACGCCACGGCCTCGAGATGAGCGCCGCATCCTGGTCCGTCCCCTCCGGGGTTCGTCTCCGAGTTCGAACGCGAGGCCGTGCGAAACCCGGCCACACTCGCGCATTGACGCCGATATGGGAACCGCCGGCGTCGCTGCAAGGGGCGGGCCGAATGGCGCGGCGTTCGCGTCCGTCCGCGAATTAAGGCTATGGAGTTGAACGGCTTTCGCGCCAGGCCGCGCCGCGGTCAGGCTGGAACGCGCGGCGCCTCCTCCGGGAAGAAGACGTCGGCGGCGTGGGCGGCGACGTCCTGGGCGGTCCAAGGCGCGGTCGGACTGAAGCCTTTCGCCTGCATCACCTTGATTTCGCGCACGCCCCGCGAGGAGACGCCGAGCACCTTGCCGGTCTGGTCGCCCGAGAGGTCGGAGACCATGTAGAGCACGCCGGGCGCGATGCGCTCGGGCAGGCTCATCGGATCCGGCTCGCGGTCCTTGCGTCCCGGCAGGTCGGCGGTCATGCGGGTGTAGGCGCCGGGCGCCAGCGCCCAAAGGCGGATGCCGTACTTGCGCCCCTCGATCGAAAGCACGCGCATGAAGCCGTAGAGGCCGGCCTTGGCGGCGCCGTAGTTAGACTGGCCGAAATTGCCGAACAAGCCCGAGCCCGAGGAGGTCATGACGATGACGCCCTTGACGCCATTGTCCTTCATCCAGGTCCACACCGGCATCGTCACGCAGTAGGCGCCCTTCAGGTGCACCGCCATCACCGCATCCCAATCGGCCTCCGAGGTGTTGGCGAAGGTCTTGTCGCGCAGGATGCCGGCGTTGTTGACCAGGATGTCGACGCGGCCGAACGCATCCATGGCCGTCTGGAAGATGGCCTTGCCGCCGGCGACCGTCGCGACGCTGTCGCCGTTGGCCACCGCCTCGCCGCCGTCGGCCTTGATCGCGTCGACCACCGCCTGCGCGGCGGAAAGACTGCCGCCGGTCCCGTCGCGCGCCCCGCCGAGGTCGTTGACGACGACGCGCGCGCCCTCCTTGGCGAACAGCTTGCAATAGGCCTCGCCCAGCCCATTTCCGCCGCCGGTGACGATCGCGACCTTCCCATCCAAGAGTCCCATCTCAGGCGTCCTCCTCTTCGAGCGTTTCGGCCATCATCTGGCGGCCGCCTCGCGCCAGCAAGCCCCGGCCGGCTAGAGGCTTTGCACCAGGTCTCGCATGCCGGCGGCCTCGGCCTGCCGGATCAGCCGCTGGTCCGCCGTGAGCAACCGCAGGCCGCGCTGCCGCGCCAGAGCGAGATAGGTCGCATCGTAGGCGGAATAGCCGGCATCGGCGGCAAGCGCGAACGCAGGGGCGGCCAGGCCCGTCGCGGGCACGAATTCGTCGATCAGATCGCCCAACGACGCGACGGCGTCGCGGCCGTGCTCCCGTGTCGACAGCCCCCGGCGCGTTCGCTTGGCGGCCACGCTGGCCAGTTCGATCCAAAGGAGGTCCGGTGCGGCAAGCACCAAGCCCGATGTCAGGATGGCCTGGGCCTCCCGCGACCCCTCCTCGTGGAAGTAGAACTTGGCCGCGACCGACGCATCGACGATCAACTCAGCGGGCATCGCGGTCTTCGCGGATCAGATCGACGCTGTCGACGCTCGAGGGCCGGCCGGTCAACGGGAAGAGATCGAGCAGCCGGCGGCGACGATCGACGTCCGCTTGGCTCAGAATGTCGGCCGTCGCCCGCGCGAGCGAGCAGCCGTGTTCGCTGGCGTGGCGCTCCAGCAGCGTCCGCGCCGCATTCGGCAGTCGATCCAGCCTGATGACGAACTCAGCGACCGCTGGCCGGTCTGGTCCGCGCGCCTCGGCGGGCTGAGCACGCGCTCCAGCCTTGTCGCTCCTGACAAAGACCAGACGCTCGCCCGCGAGGTCGACGCGGCTTGTCTTCCAGCCGGCTCGCATCCAGGCATCGGCGTGGCTGTGCGTCGTGGTGTTCGACCACCATGGCTGGTGTCGTCGAGCCGACGCCGGAAGGTTGCGATGCAGAATGGCCTCGACCTCGCGAAAGCTCAGGGGCGCTTCGTTGGATCGGCGGCCCTCGAGATATCGGGTCAAAGGTTCGTATCGGCTCATACCGTCGGTACCCTCCGTCGTCGGGACATAAAAGTATATCCATAATTTATGTATATCAAGTCATGTTCGCCGCGCTTGGAAGAACGCCTTCAGCAGCGCCGCGCTCTCATCCGCCAGGGGGCCGCGGTCGACCACCGGGCGCCAGTGACAGGTGGGGTGGTCGAAGACCCTGGCGCCGTGGAGGACGCCGCCGCCCTTTTCGTCGCTGGCGGCGAACACCAGGCGCGCGATGCGGGCGTGGCTGATGGCGCCGGCGCACATGGCGCAGGGCTCGAGAGTGACGAAGAGTTCGAGGCCGGCAAGGCGATAGTTGCCGACCGCGGCCGCCGCGGCCCTGAGCGCCAGGATTTCGGCGTGAGCGGTGGGGTCGGAGAGGCCGATCGGGGTGTTGTGGGCGCTGGCGACGATCGCACCGGCGCGGGGATCGAACACAACCGCGCCCACCGGCGTCTCGCCGGCCGCGGCGGCGGCTTGCGCCTCGGCGAGCGCGACGCGCATGGTCGCAAGATCATGGCCGCTCATGACTGAGGACCCAACAGGCCGCGCGGACGAGCGTCAAGGCGAGCGCGTCGCCAAGGTGCTGGCGCGCGCGGGCGTCGCCTCGCGCCGGGAGGTGGAGCGGCTGATCGCCGCCGGCCGCGTGACTCTGAACGGCGAGGTGCTGGCGACGCCGGCGATCAAGGTGGGGCCGGGCGACGTGCTGGAGGTGGACGGGACGCCGGTGGCGGCCGCCGAGCGGCCCCGGCTGTGGCGCTATCACAAGCCGGTCGGGCTGGTGACCACGCACCACGATCCGAAAGGGCGGCCGACGGTGTTCGAGCACCTGCCCGCCGGCCTGCCGCGCGTGATCTCGATCGGCCGCCTCGACCTCAACTCCGAGGGGCTTTTGCTGCTCACCAACGACGGCGAGTTGGCGCGGCGCTACGAGCTTCCCGCGAGCGGCCTTCAGCGCCGCTATCGCGCCCGCGTTCGCGGCCTGGTCAGCCAGGCCGACCTCGACGCGCTGCGCGACGGGATCACCGTCGAGGGCGTCCGCTACGGACCGATCCAAGCCCGCCTGGAGGAAAAGCGCGGCGACGGCGTAAACCGCTGGGTGCAGCTCACCCTGGCGGAGGGCAAGAACCGGGAGGTGCGCAAGGTGCTTGGGGCGCTGGGGCTGACCGTGAGCCGGCTGATCCGCACCGCGTATGGCCCGCACGACCTAGGGGCCCTGAAGCCGGGCGAGGCGGCTGAGGTGGTCGAGCAGGCGGCCGCGCCGGTCGCGGCGCCGGCGGGCGCGACCGGGCGCAAGCCGGGCTGGGCGAAACCGCGCGTCAGGACGGCTCGCGCGTTCCCAAAGGCGCCCCAGCCAGGGACGCCCGCATCGCCTCGATCGCCGAAGGCAGGCGGACGACCTCGGCGAAGCTCGTCCGCTCGTCGGCCAGGCCCTCGACCAGGGGGCGGTCCAAAGCGGCGCGGGTGAGGCGCTTGGCGTAAGCCAGGCCCTCTGGCGGACGGGCGGCGAACTCGGCGGCGATTTCGAGCGCGCGGGCGAGCGGATCGTCGGCCGCCTCGTGCACCAGCCCGATGGCGGCGGCGGCTTCGCCGGTCACCACACGGCCGCGGAGAATCATCTCCAGCGCCCTGGCCTCGCCGATCACGCGCGGCAGGCGCTGGGTTCCGCCGCCGCCGGGGAAGATGCCCACCCGCGTCTCCGGCAGGCCGATCGCGGTGACGCTCCGCCCGGCGATCCGGATATCGCAGGCGAGGCTGAGCTCGAAGCCGCCGCCCATGCAAAGGCCGTTGATGGCGGCGATCACCGGCTTGGGCGCCGCGGCGACGAGATCGGTCAGACCGAGGAAGCCGCCGGCGGGGCGGTTCGCGCCGGGCGGCTGCGCCGGCGGCGGGGCGCTGGCCAGCCGCTCTCCGAGCACCGTGAGTTCGCCGACGTCGTAGTGGCGGATGAAGATGTCAGGCAGACCGCCGGTGATGATGATCGCCCGCACGGCCGGGTCCTCGGCGGCGGCGCGCACGGCGTCGTACATCTCCTGTGCGCCGGCGGCCGTCATCGTGCCCAGCGGCGGGTTGGCATAGCGGACGACGGCGGCTTGCGCCTCGCGGCGAACTTCGACCAGGGACATCGCGGCGCTCCCGTTTTTCGAGAGCCGGCTACACCCTGGCGGCGGCGCCGTCGAACAAAAGCCCGATCTGCCGGTCCATCGCCGCGATCAGCGCCTGCGCATCCGCGCCGTCCTGCGCCGGGCGTCGGTAGTTCCACACGTAGGCGGCCAGGAGGGCGTCGACGAAGAGTTCGAGATCAAGGTCGCCGCGCACCTCGCCGCGCGCGATCCCGCCCGTCAGCACGTCGGCCAGAGCGCCGCGGAAGCGACGGTTGACTCCGATCGGCGTCATCGCTCCGCCGAGCGGCCAGCTGAACGAGGCCGCCACATAAGCCACGAACAGGCGAAGGCGCCTCGTCTCGAAGCCGTAGTGCACGGCCATGATCGAGCGCAGCCGATCGACGGTCGGCCCGTGCAGATGGGGGATGACGCGGTCGAGTTCGGCCTGCAGCGCCTCGACCCGGTCGGCCATGACCTGGCTCAGGAGTTCGGCCTTGCCTGAGAAGGTGGTGAAGACGCTGCCGACCGAGACGCCCGCCCTCTTGGCGACCATGCGGATCGTGGTGTCCTCGAACCCGACCTCGTCGAAGAGATCGCGCGCGGCGGCGAGCACCCGCGCGCGTGTCGCGAGCTTACGCTCCTGCCGCGCCCCCGTGGCCAAGCCGCCCCCCGTCCGCGCCAACCGTCAGGCGGCCGCGCGCCAGCCGGCCAGCAGAATGCGCACCTGCGCGGCCAGCCGGGCCTGGAGCGCCGCTTCGTTCCAGTCTTCGAAAATGGCGTGGCGGTAGTTGGCGATGAAGCTTTCCCAGATCATCTCGATGGTGAGCCGCACGTCGAGGGCGCGGGAAAGCTCGCCGCGCTCGACACCGCGCCGCACGACCTCGTCGACCTGGGCCAGGATGCGCTTGACGCCCGCGCGGACGCGTCGCTCGGCCTCCGGCTGTCCGAGCCACGAGTGGCCGATCGCGGCCCGCACCAGCGGCAGGTGATCGCGCTGGAAAGCGTAGATGGCGGCGAAAAGATCGATCAGCGCCTCTTCGGTCGTCGCCCCGCCGCGCCCGCAAACGCGCAGATGCGCGGCCAGGAGTTCATAGTCGTCCAGGATGACGGCGCCGAAGAGGTCTGCCTTGTCGACGAAGCTGGCGAAGACGGCCCCGGTCGAGAGCCCAGCCGCGGCGGCGATCTCGCGCACCGTCGCGGCTTCGTAGCCGCGCTCGTTGAACAGCCGCTTGGCCGCGTCCAGCAGCTGGCGGCGCGTTCGCTGCTTGGCCAGCGCCCGACGCGTCAGCGGCTGTTTGGGGGCCGCAGGCGCCGGCCGGGCGTCGTTGGCCGACGCGGGCGGGGTCTTGTCTCGCTGAACGTGTTCAATGAACTGTGTAGCGGCGGTTTCAGGATGTGACATTTTTCGTCAAATTGAGGGACGGAAGGGGGGTCTGCGACGCGTGGTCGCGCCATGATTCAGGATGAAGGCGACTCGGAGGGCGCACATTCGGGCCGGGACGCGAAGAAACGCACTGGTCGAACTTGTTCACCTAACCCGCGCAGCGCGCGGGCGCAAGCCAGCGTGCATGGCGTTCGCGCCGGACGGGCGTTAAGCTCCATCGGCAATGGATCTCTTTTCCTGGCTCGTCCCCGCCGCGCTGGCGGCCGTCTTCATCACGCTCTGCGTCGGCATCTACGCCCTGTTCCGTGGCGGCGACTTCGGCCGCTCCTACTCGAACCGGCTGATGCGGCTACGGGTGCTGCTGCAGTTCGTCGCCATCCTGGTGCTGGTGGCTGCCGTCCTCTGGCGCACGCACCACTAACGCCGCGATGGTCACGCTCAACCGCATCTACACGCGCACGGGCGACAAGGGGAAAACCCGCCTGGCCAGCGGTGCGCCGGTGTCCAAGACCCATCCCCGGGTCGAGGCCTATGGCGCGGTCGACGAACTGAACGCGCAGATCGGCTGGGCGCGGACGACGCTGGCCGCCGCGCCGGTGCTCGACGCCATGCTGGCGCGGGTGCAGAACGACCTCTTCGACCTCGGCGCCGACCTCGCGACACCCGAACGCGGCAAGACGGATCTGCGCATTCTCGACAGCCAGGTGACGCGGCTCGAGCGCGAGATCGACCAACTGAACGGCGAGCTTTCTCCGCTCACGTCCTTCGTCCTGCCCGGCGGCTCGCCGGCGGCGGCGGCCCTGCATGTCGCCCGCACGGTCTGCCGCCGCGCCGAGCGGCGGGCGCTGGCGCTGACGGAGGCGGCGGGGGAGAGCGCCAGTCCGGCGGCGCTGAAGTACCTGAACCGGCTCTCCGACCTGTTGTTCGTCGCCGCCCGACATACGAACGGCAAGGGCGCGGACGACGTGCTTTGGACGCCCGGCGCGACGCGAGCGAGCTAGCGCGACGCCCCGCTCGGCCGGCCGGTGATGGTGGCGAGCGGCACCGGAACGGCGCACACCTTGTCCTGATCGTCCCACCAGTCGCCGTTGGCTTCGCAGCGGGCGCGCGCGTCCTGCGCAACGGTGCGCTCGGGCGGCGCCTGCAGGAAGAGCAGGCCGACGCAGCTGGCGAGGATCAGGATCACGAACCCGATCTGCAGCGGACCGGTGAAGGAGCGGCGCATGGCGCCCTTTTCGCTCCGACAGCCTCCGCCGGCAAGCGGCGCCGGCGCGTCCGTTGACAGCCGGTAGCCTCGTTGTCAGTTTGCCGCCCTCTTCGCAGGCGCGGCGCCGGAGCTCGAAAGAGCCTTCGCGCGCGCCCGCTTGCGCTCAAACCCGCGAAGGCGCTGAAAGCAGATGAAGGTGCTAGTCCCGGTCAAACGGGTGATCGACTACAACGTCAAGGCCACGGTCAAACCCGATCAGACCGGCGTCGACCTCGCCAACAAAAAGATGTCGATGAACCCCTTCTGCGAGATCGCCGTCGAGGAGGCGGTGCGGCTGAAGGAAAAGGGCGTCGCCGACGAGGTGGTCGCCGTCTCCATCGGGCCGACACAGGCGCAGGAGACCATCCGCACCGCGCTCGCCATCGGCGCTGACCGCGGCCTTCTGATCGAGAGCGCTGTCGATGTCGAACCGCTCGAAGTGGCCAAGCTGCTCAAGAAGGTGGTCGAGGCGGAGAAGCCCGACCTGATCCTGATGGGCAAGCAGGCGATCGACGGCGACAACAACGCCGTCGGCCAGATGCTGTCGGCGCTGCTCGACTGGCCGCAGGCGACGTTCGCTTCGAAGGTCGAGGTCGACGGCGGCAAGGTGAAGGTGACGCGCGAGGTCGACGGCGGGCTGCAGACGCTGGAGCTCGACCTGCCGGCGGTGGTGACCGCGGACCTGCGGCTGAACGAGCCGCGCTACGCCTCGCTGCCCAACATCATGAAGGCGAAGAAGAAAGAGCTGACCGTGACGCCAGTCGCCGACTACGGGGTCGATCTCGCCGGCCACCTGAAGGTGCTGAAGGTGACCGAGCCGCCGAAGCGCGTCGCCGGCGTGAAGGTCGAGACCGCCCAGGAGCTGGTTTCGAAGCTGAAGACCGAAGCGGGGGTGATCTGATGGCCGTGCTCGTCGTCGCCGACAACGACAATCAGTCGCTGAAGGACAACACCAACAAGACCGTCACCGCCGCCAAGGCGCTCTCGGGCGATGTCGACGTGCTGGTCATGGGCGCCAAGGTCGACGCCATCGCCGCCGACGCCGCCAAGATCGAGGGCGTGCGCAAGGTGCTGGTCGCTGAAAGCGAGACGCTGGGCCACTTCGTCGCCGAAGCCATGGCCGAAACCGTGCTCGGCCTGATGGGCGGCTACGACGCCGTGCTCATCCCGGCGACCTCGGTCGGCAAGAACTTCGCCCCGCGTGTCGCGGCCAAGCTAGACGTCGCGCCGATCTCCGAAATCATCCAGGTCGTGAGCGGCGACACCTTCGTGCGTCCCATCTATGCCGGCAACGCGCTGGAAACGATCCAGTCGTCCGACGCCAAGAAGGTGATCACCGTGCGCGGCACCGCCTTCAAGGCGGCCGGGGACGGCGGAAGCGCGCCCATTGAGAAGGTCGCGGCCGGCGAGGCCGGTTCGAAAACCCGCTTCGTTTCCGAGGAGATCGTGAAATCCGACCGGCCCGAACTGGCCGGGGCCAAGATCGTCGTCTCCGGCGGCCGCGCCATGGGTTCGGCGGAGGAGTTCCAGCGGGTGATCGAACCGCTGGCCGACAAGCTCGGCGCCGCGGTCGGCGCGAGCCGCGCGGCTGTCGACGCCGGCTACGCCCCGAACGACTACCAGGTCGGCCAGACCGGCAAGGTGGTGGCGCCGCAACTCTACATCGCCATCGGCATTTCCGGCGCCATCCAGCACCTGGCCGGCATGAAGGACTCCAAGGTGATCGTGGCGATCAACAAGGATCCCGACGCGCCGATCTTCCAGGTGGCCGATTACGGGCTGGTGTCGGACTACAAGACCGCCGTGCCCGACCTCATGGCCGCGCTGGGGTAGGCCGCGAGGAGTCGGCTGCGGCCGGCGCGCCCTGAACGATTCGCCCCGAGCCGCTGACGTCGCTGCGAACGTTGGCCGGATGCGTCAGAAGCTCGATCCTGCCGTCGCCCGAGATGTCGAGGTCGGCTGACTGGGTCGGCGCGAGCGTCGTGCGCCCCGAGCCTTCGATGCTCACCTTGGCGTCCTGCGCCGCCAGCTGGCCGAGGTCGGCGTCGCCGTCGCCGGAGATGTCCAGCTTGACTGAGCGCGCCTTGCCGGCGGCGTCGATGTGGCCCGAACCGCTGAGGTCGAGATCGAGGCTGTCCTGATCGTACTTTGCGATGGCGATCGAGCCGTCGCCGCTGAGCGAAAAGCGGCGGACGTCCGGCGCGGTCAGGGTGACCTTGACGCGGCCCCCGTCGTCATCCGACTCCAGCCGCGACCCGCTGAGACGAATGGCGTCGACCGCGGCCTTCGATCCGCTGATGACGAGCTTGGCCGGACCGGGCGACTGGGTGAACGAGACGTCGGCGTCGACGTCGACGTCCAGGCTGTCGCCGCCGGACCAGGCGATCTCGCGCGTTTCGCTCTGGCTGTCGGGCGTGAAGTTGTGACCGACGATGAACGAGCCGTTCCTGACGCGCCACGTGTGGCTCCAGCTCATGTGTCCGCTCACAGCCGCCGCGCCGGCGAAGCAGGCGATACAAACGATGAGGCCGAGCCCGGCGATGGCGAGAAGCGTCCTGGTCATGGGTGTCGCCCTCCGTCAGGCGTTTGGTGGATGGCCGGCTTGAGCAGCCGGTAGTGAAGCCGACCGTACGCGACGAGCGCGTTGGTCACGCCGATGCAGATCAGGGTCAGGATTGCGCCGCCCGACGCCGCCCCCGACATCATCCCAAGCCCGGTCAGGAAGGCGGCGGCGATGTCGCCCGGCGCGTCGCCAAACGGGCCTGTGGCGAAGACGATGCCGCCGGCGATGAAGACGCCGATGCAGGCGACGATGAGCCCGAAGATGACGCCGCCCACGCCGAGCAGCACCGGCAGAAGCACGAGAAGGTCGAGCGCGCCCAGGCCCAGCACCGCGAAGACGGCGGCCACCGCGGACGACGGGTTGCGTTCGGTCTCCCAGCGCTTCAGCCCCGCTTCCGCGCGCAGTTCGCGGGCCAGCCGGTCCGGATCGCCAAGCGCGGCGGCCACGGCCTCCGGCGTTCGCCCGGCGGCGGCGCCTTCGGCGAAGTGGGCCTCGTAGTCGGCGATGATCTCGGCCGCAGTCACGGGCGGAAGGCCGCGCAGGCCGTCGTGCAGCCGGACGAGGAACGCCTCCTTGGTCATTCGGGATCTCCCAGGGTCTGCTCGACGGCGGCGGCGAAGGTGCGCCAGGCGTCGCGTTGCGCAACGAAGCTGCGCCGGCCGGCGGCGGTCAGGCGGTAGTATTTGCGCGACGGCCCCTGGGCCGACTCGACCAGGTAGGTCTCGACCAGCCCCTCGGCCTGCATGCGGCGCATCAAGGGATAGACGGTGCCCTCGGCCATGCCGATCGTTTCGGCCAGGCGGCTGGCGATCTCGTAGCCGTAGGCGTCGGCGCGCGAGAGCAGGGCCAGCACGCAGAGGTCCAGGACGCCCTTCTTCAACTGGATGTCGATGCTCTCGGGCAATGCGATCTCCCTGGCCCCGGCTCAGATCAATGACGCAAGGTAGCTGGTGATGCAAGGTACCGTGCGAAACATGACATCGAATTCATCTTGCCGCCGTTTCGCTGCGATGCAGCAAAAAGCTTGGCGTCGGCGGGGGGCGTGTTAGAAACTCAGCCCTTTCGCGGACTTCGAGGACCATGGCGGACATCAAGACGATCGGCGTGATCGGCGCGGGGCAGATGGGCACGGGCATCGCCCATGTCTGCGCGCTGGCCGGCTACGCGGTCGAGCTGCACGACGTCAGCCGCGCCCGCATCGACGCCGGCCTCGGCGTCATCGAACACAACATGTCGCGCCAGGTCGCACGTGGGCTGATCGACGATGCGGCGATGCGCGAGGGCCTCGGCCGCATCAAGGCCGAGGAGCGCCTGGAGCAGGTCGGCCAGACGGACCTCGTCATCGAGGCGGCCACCGAGGACGAGGCGATCAAGAAGTCGATCTTCGCCGCCCTCGCGCCGCACCTGGGCGAGCGCACGCTGCTCGCCTCCAACACCTCATCGATCTCGATCACCCGGCTCGCCTCGGCGACCGACCGGCCGGAGCGCTTCATCGGCCTGCACTTCATGAACCCGGTTCCGCTGATGAACCTGGTCGAGATCATCCGCGGCATCGCTACGGACGTCGCCACCTACGAGGCGGCCGTCAACTTCGCCAAGTCGCTGGGCAAGACGACCGCCAACGCCGAGGATTTCCCCGCCTTCATCGTCAACCGCGTGCTGGTGCCGATGATCAACGAGGCGATCTACACGCTCTATGAGGGCGTGGGCACGGTGGAGGCGATCGACACCGCCATGCACCTGGGCGCCAACCATCCCATGGGCCCCTTGCAGCTGGGCGACTTCATCGGCCTCGATACGGTGCTGTCGATCATGAACGTGCTCTACGAAGGCCTGGCCGACTCAAAGTACCGGCCCTGTCCGCTGCTGGTGAAGTACGTCGAGGCCGGATGGCTGGGCCGCAAGAGCGGCCGGGGCTTCTATGACTATCGCAGCGAGCCGCCGACGCCGACGCGCTGACCGCCGGAGCGCGCCGCCCCTTGCCCGACTCGGGGCGCATGGCGATAAGGCGCTCGCCGCCGACATCCAAGCGCCCGAACCGGAGCCGGTCTTGAGCGACATCGCCGTTTTCAGCGGCAGCGCCCACCCCGAACTCGCGGCCGAAATCTGCGCGCTGCTGCAGATTCCGCTGAGCCCGACGCGGATCGAGCGCTTCGCCAGCGACTGCCTTGAAGTGCAGCTGATGGACAACTGTCGCGAGCGCGACGTCTTCATCGTCCAGCCGCTGTGCGCGCCCGTGCAGGAGAACCTGGTCGAGCTGCTTCTCATGCTCGACGCCGCCCGTGGAGCCAGCGCCGCCCGGCGCACCGTGGTCATGCCGCACTACGCCTATGGCCGCTCTGACAAGAAGGACCGGCCGCGCATCTCAATCGGCGGGCGGCTGGTCGCCGACCTGATCGCCACGGCCGGCGCCGACCGGGTGCTGGCGATGACCTTGCACGCACCGCAGGTGCACGCCTTCTTCAGCGTGCCGGTCGATCACCTGCACGCGCTTTCGCTGCTGGCCGAACATTTCGCCGGCGAGAACCTGACGAACACCGTTGTCGTCTCGCCGGATCTCGGCAACGCCAAGGAAGCGGCCGCCTTCGCGCGCATGCTCGGCGTCGGGGTGGCGCTGGCGGCCAAGCAGCGGATCAGCGACGAGCGCGTGGTCATCAGCGCCATCATCGGCGACGTCGAGGGCCGCGACATCATCGTGCTGGACGATGAGATCGCCCGCGGCACCAGCATCACCGAACTCCTGGACCACCTCGCGCCCCGCAACGTCGGGCGGGTGCGGGTCGTGTGCACCCACGGCCTCTTCGCCGCCGGCGCGCTCGCGCGGCTGCAGGCGCGCGACGATATCGAGGCCATCATCTGCACCAACACAGTGCCGATTCCGGAGGCTGAGTGGCCGCCCAAGCTGACGGTGCTGTCGGTCGCGCCGGCCTTCGCCGAGGCCATCCGGCGCATCCACAACGGCGAGTCGGTCTCGGCCCTTTTCCACCAGGGCTAAACCGCGCACCCGCGCAATTCCTTCGACTTTGCTTTGGCGTCCGGTCGATACTCCGTGCTGATTCGAAACGGCGGGACGATGCGCAACGTTACGAACGCGCTTCTGGGGGGCGCTTACCTCTGTCTGGCGCTGACGGTGGCGCTGCTGGTCTGGCGAGGCGGCGGCGGAGCGGGCGCCGGCATCGCCACCCTGTTCGGCGGCCTTGGCTTCGCCGTCGCGCTGCACGCCATGCTCGGCCGCGGCCTGGGCGAGCGGGCGCTGAGGCGCGACATCGACGCTCTGCGTGACGCCAACCGCATCCTCGCCGACCAGATGGAGGGTCTCTACGACCGCATGGCCGGCTTCGCCGAGAGCGTCCAGGAGGATGCCGAGCGGCGCAGCGAGGAGCTGACCAGCGAGGTGCACGTCCTGGAGGACCTCGTGCGGCGCATGCGCGACGGGCTCGAAGACCGCATGGCGCGCGCGCAAGCGCACGAGCCGCCCCCGGCCTACGCCCGCCATCACAGCCAGCAGATCGCGCTGCTGGAGACCGTGCGCGAGGCGCTCTCAGACAACCGCGTCGATCTCTACCTGCAACCGGTCGTCAGCCTGCCTCAGCGGCGGACGGTGTTCTACGAGAGCTTCTCGCGCCTTCGCGACGCGTCCGGTCGCGTGATGATGCCGGCGGAGTATCTGAGCGTCGCCGAGCCGGAAGGCCTGGTCTCGGTCATCGACAACCTGTTGCTCTTCCGCTGCGTTCAGATCGTCCGGCGCTTGGCCAAGAGCGACCGCAAGGTGGGCATCTTCTGCAATGTCGCCCTGGGTTCGCTGGCCGACGAGACCTTCTTCCCGCAGTTCCTCGAGTTCCTCGCCGAGAACCGCGACATGGCCGGAAGCCTGATCTTCGAACTCGGCCAGCCGGCCTTCGACCGCCGCGGCGCGACCGAGGCGCGCAACATGGCCAAGCTGGCCGATCTCGGCTTCCGCTTCTCGCTCGACAAGGTCAGCGACCTGGACCTCAACTTCCCTGATCTGGCGCGCGCCGACGTCAAGTTCGTCAAGGTCACGGCCGACGTGCTGTTAAATCAGCTGATCGAACTGGACGGGCGGCTGACGCTGAAGTCGCTGAAGGACCTGAACGCCGCCGACCTCGCCGACCTCACCCGCCGCTACGGCGTCGAACTGATCGCCGAGAAGGTGGAGACCGAACGCCAGGTCGTCGACGTGCTGGAGCTGAATATCGCCTACGGCCAGGGCAACCTCTTCGGCGAGCCGCGGGCGATCAAGGATTCGGTCCTGGCCGAGGCCGATCCGCCGGCCGACTTCATCCGCTCGACGCTGCGTCGCCGCGCCGCTGCGCGCTAGCCGGCGTCGCCCGCGCGGGCGCTCTCGCCGTAGTGGTCCCGCTCCCAAACCCGCATGCGCTTGACCGCGCCGGTGACGAAGGGGGTGAGCCGCGCCACGCCCAGGATCGCCCTGTTGACCAGCGCCAGTGGGAGCGGGAACGGCCGGTGCACGTCGATGAGAAGCACCACGCGGACGCCGTCTGTGTCGTTCCACACCTCGTGACGGTAGGTGTCGTCGAAGATCACACAGCGGCCCTCTTCCCAATGCACCATCGCGCCGCCGACCTGCATGCGCAGGGCCTCGCGCGGCTCGGGTACGATCAGTCCGAGGTGGGCGCGGACGAGGCCCTTGTAGGAGCCGCGATGCGCCGTGAGGTGCGCGCCGGGCTCGAGCACGGAAAAGAAGGCGAGCTCCAGGTTCGGAATGCGCGCGAGCAGGCGCGCCGTTTCCGGGCAGACGCTGCAGTTCCGTTCGGATCGCGCGCCGTAGGCGCAGAAGGCGAACACCTTCCAGACCCGCTCGCTGGTGATGCCGTACTGGGTCGGCGAGATCTCCTGCATGTTCGGCAGGTCGGCGTGCTGCGGCATGATGCGGTCGAGTTCGGCGCGGATCGACCGCCAGTTCGCCTCCAGCTCCGCGGCCCAGGGAAAGGCCTCGTTCGAGAGAATCTCGGCCCCGCCGACCGGGGACATGCGCCCCAGCCAACGCTCGAAGCCGCGCTGGGCGTTCGTGGCCGACGTCCGCAGACGCTGGAGAAGGGTGCGGCGAGGCAGGGCGGCTACGGTCACTGGGTTTGGCCTGCACGGCTTGAGGGGGCCGGCCATCTTCGGGCGTGCAGCGTTCGCAGGCAAGACGGCGGCGCCACACGTGCGTCGGTGCTAGGATGGCCGCCATGCGCCGCCCCGCCGCCATTCTGGCCGCCGTCGCCCTGATGGGCGCCGCGCCGGCGCCGGAGCTGGCCGACGCCTTCATCCGCCTTTGCGGCGACACGCACGGCGACGCCGATCAGGCCGCCGCCCGCGCCGAGGCGGCCGGCTGGACGACGCCGAAGATTCCGCTCGCCGTGGTCGCGGCGATGGTCCCGGGTGTTACCGCGTCGAACCTGAAGGCCCGCACTTGGACTCCGGCCGGCCACGTGTGGCTGCTGCTCGCCGGCTCGATCGAGGCGAAAGGCCGCGCACAGCGGTCGTGCACGGTCGCGGAGACGAACGTTGGCGACTTCGCCGCCGTGCGCGGGGCGGTGAAGGACTGGGTCGGCCTGCCGCCCTTGGCCAGCCGCGACAACGGGAGCCAGGTCGTGTTCGCCTTCATCGACACCGCGCACGGGCGCACGCCGGGACCGGCCGGCTATGACCCGCTGGCCAAAGGCGCGCCGGCCGGCCCGCTCGCCTCAGCGGTCGTCCTGACGCGCGCCGGAGGCCTCGAAGCTATTACCTACGCGCCGCTCTGAAGTCGGCCTTTTCAGGCGCCGCCGCCTTGACTCCGGCTCGGCTCGCCCATAAATCGCCGCCGTTAGCACTCATGGGCTGCGGCTGCTAACGGCCGCATGCTCCGGGGGCGTCAGGCTTCAACACTTCAGTCCCGGAAAGGGAGGAGAGAATACATGGCGTTTCGTCCGCTTGGCGATCGCGTGCTCATCCAGCGCGTCGAGGAAGAAGAAAAGACCAAGGGCGGGATCATCATCCCCGACACCGCCAAGGAAAAGCCGCAGGAAGGCAAGGTCATCGCCGTGGGCCCCGGCGCCCGCGACGAAAACGGCAAGCTCCAGCCCCTCGACGTGAAGACGGGCGACCGCATCCTGTTCGGCAAGTGGTCGGGCACCGAGGTCAAGATCGACGGCGAGGATCTCCTGATCATGAAGGAGAGCGACGTCCTGGGCGTGCTCACGAAATAAGCCGCCGTCCTTCCATTCCCCCCATTCGAAAGAGCTGAAACATGGCTGCCAAAGACGTTTACTTCTCCACCGACGCGCGCGACCGGATGCTGCGCGGCGTCAACATCCTGGCCAACGCCGTCCGCGTCACGCTGGGGCCGAAGGGCCGCAACGTCGTGATCGAGAAGTCGTTCGGCGCGCCTCGCTCGACCAAGGACGGCGTCACCGTCGCCAAGGAAATCGAGCTCTCCGACAAGTTCGAGAACCTCGGCGCCCAGCTGATCCGCGAAGTCGCCTCGAAGACCAACGAAAAGGCTGGGGACGGGACCACGACCGCCACGGTGCTCGCCCAGGCCATCGTGGTCGAGGGCCTGAAGTACGTCGCCGCCGGCATGAACCCGATGGATCTGAAGCGCGGCGTCGACAAGGCGGTGGTCAAGGTCGTCGACGAGATCAAGAAGACGTCCAAGAAGGTCACCACCAACGCGGAGATCGCCCAGGTGGGCGCCAACTCCGCCAACGGCGACCAGGCCGTCGGCGACATGATCGCCAAGGCGATGGACAAGGTCGGCAACGAGGGCGTGATCACGGTCGAAGAAGCCAAGAGCATGGAGACCGAACTCGACGTCGTCGAAGGCATGCAGTTCGACCGCGGCTATCTCTCTCCCTACTTCATCACCAACGCCGACAAGATGGAGGCGGTGCTCGAAGAGCCGCTCATCCTTCTGTTCGAGAAGAAGCTGTCGTCGCTCCAGGCCTTGCTGCCGGTGCTGGAAGCGGTGGTCCAGTCCGGCCGTCCGCTGCTGATCGTGGCCGAAGACATCGAAGGCGAGGCCCTGGCCACCCTGGTGGTCAACAAGCTGCGCGGCGGCCTTCGGGTCGCGGCCGTAAAGGCGCCGGGCTTCGGCGATCGCCGCAAGGCGATGCTCGAGGACATCGCCATCCTGACCGGCGGCCAGCTGATCAGCGAGGACCTCGGGATCAAGCTCGAGAACGTCACGCTCGACATGCTGGGCAAGGCCAAGAAGGTCTCGATCACCAAGGATGACACCACCATCGTCGACGGCTCCGGCGACAAGGGCGACATCGAAGGCCGCATCGGCCAGATCAAGAAGCAGATCGAGGACACCACCTCCGACTACGACAAGGAAAAGCTGCAGGAACGTCTGGCCAAGCTGGCGGGCGGGGTGGCGGTGGTCCGCGTCGGCGGCTCGACCGAAGTCGAGGTGAAGGAAAAGAAGGACCGCGTCGACGACGCGCTGAACGCCACCCGCGCGGCGGTCGAGGAAGGCATCGTCGCCGGGGGCGGCGTGGCCCTGCTCAAGGCTTCGCTGGTGCTGGAGGGCCTCAAGGGCGACAACGACGACCAGACGGCCGGCGTCGCCATCGTCCAGCGCGCGCTGCAGTCGCCGATCCGTCAGATCGCCGAAAACGCCGGCGTCGAGGGCTCGATCGTGGTCGGCAAGGTGCTGGAGAACAAGTCCGCGACCTTCGGCTTCAACGCCCAGACGGAAGAGTATGTCGACCTGATCAAGGCCGGCATCATCGACCCGGCGAAGGTGGTGCGCACGGCGCTGCAGGACGCGGCCTCGGTCGCGGGCCTCCTGATCACAACCGAAGCGGCGGTGGTCGAGGCGCCGAAGAAGAACGGCGGCGGCGCGGGCGGCATGCCCGGCGGCGGCATGGGCGGCATGGGCGACATGGATTTTTAAGGCCAGCCCCACACTGCTCTTGGACGTTGGAGCCCCCGGTCGGAAACGGCCGGGGGTTTCCTTTGCCTAGAGGTTCAGCCGGTAGGCGCGCTTGGCGGCGCCCGCGAAGAGCTCGGCCTTCTCGTCTGCCGAGGCGTCCTTGGCGATGATCTTGAAGGCGTTCCAGAGCACGTCGTAGGTGCAGCTGCAGAGGTCGACGGGGAAGTTGCTCTCGAACATCGCCCGCTTGGGCGTGAACGCCTCGATGCAGGTCTCGATGTAGGGCCGCCACTCTTCGGCCAGCACGCTCGAGGGGCGGCTCTGCATGAAGGAGTCGAAGCCCGGAAAGGGCATGGCGAGTCCGCCCAGCTTGACCGCGACGTTCTCGCAAGCGCCGATCTCGCGCATCTTCGCCGCCCACCCAGCGAAGCGATCTTCGCGCTTGCCGGCATAGGCGCCGATGCCGAGCGGCGTGCCCACGTGGTCGAGGATGAACTGGGTGTCGGGGAAGGCGCGAACGAGGTCGAGGAATTCGCCCAGCTGTGGCTCGAGGAGCCAGGCGTCGAACGAAAGCCGGTGCTTGGCGAACGCCGCGAAGCCGCGCCGGAAGTCGGCCGAAGGGTAGAGCCCCGGCGTCTGCCGCGACAACGGACCGAGCACGTTCGGGTCGGCGTCGTAGGAGGCCGAGTGGCGGATGCCGCGGAAGCGCCCGCCGCCCACCGCCACATGCGCCTGCAGAGCCTCGTCGATGAGTTTGACGTCCTGCGTCAGGTCGACGTGGCTGACGATGCCGGCGCAGGCGCGAATGTCGCCGTAGAGGCCGCTGGCGCTCATCGCCGCCGCGCCGTTGACGAACTCGGTCTCGCCGATCACGCGCAGATGGGCCGGCCCGTCGACCCGATACATCGAGCCGCACTGGACGAAGACGGTGGCGACCACGTTGTGGCCGCGCTTCATGTCGGCCACCAGTTCGTCGATCAGGTAGCGGGGCGCGAGCCGCATGACGTTCTCGAACCCGTGGCGCACCGGCGCTTGCTCGTTCGCCGGCGGCAGGAACGGCGTGCGATCCCACAGGTGATGGTGCGGGTCGACGATGGCCAGCTCCGGCTCCAGAATCGCTTCACTCATGGCGCTCGCTCCTCGCTAATCTTGTTTTGCCGGCTTCCTACTGGCGGCGGCTCACCGCTACAAGCGCCGTGAAATCGCCGTGAAACAATGGCGTGTGACGGCGCGCAGGCCGAGGCGGAGAGTTTGGATGGTCGGAAAAGAAAGCGGGCTCTGGGCGCTTCTCGCCCTGGCGCTCGCGCTGCCGATCGCCGCCGGCGGCCAACCCGCTCCACCGGCGCTGGGGGGAGGGCTCTTCATCAGTCCCGCCGGCCAGCCCTTCCGCGCCCGGCCCGGCGAGCCCTATCCGGTCGCGGCCTGGTTCGCGCAGGTGGACACGGACCATGACGGCAAGATCGATCGCGCTGAGTTCCGCGCCGACTTCGAGGCCTTCTTCAAGGTGCTGGACGAGAACCACGACGGGGTCATCGACGGCTTCGAGCTGGCCGACTACGAGCAGAAGGTCGCCCCCGAGATCCTCGGCGCCTACTTCGTCCGCGATCCGGCCGCCCCGCCAGACAGCGATGATCGCGCGCGCGACCGCCGCGACCCCCAGCGCCTGAACGTCGCGAACGCATCGGCCGCTTCCGTCTTCTCCGGCGCGGCGCCCTACAGCTTGGAGCCGACGCCGGAGCCCGTCGCCGCCGCCGACCTCGCCTCGGACAACCACATCACCCTGGCTGAGTTCCTCAAGGCGGCCGACCGGCGCTTCGATCGGCTGGACGTGAAGCACCTGGGCTATCTGACGCTGGACACGCTGCCGAAAACCCTGGCGCAGGGCGGGAACAAGAAGAAGCGCTGAGAGGTCAGCTCCGTACGATCTGGTCCGGAGGGGGATCGATCGCGAAGCGCACCGCCTTGATGGTCTTGCGGCCCGCGAGCCATGCCTTGGCGATGCGGTGGCCGCCGTCCATCAACCCGCCGTCGGCCGAAAGGATGACCGGATAGGCGAGGTCGGCCTCGGCGATCTTGCGCGCGTGCTCGGCGACGGCGCGGCAGGTGGGGGCATGCCGCTCGCCGAACCAGCAGTCCTGATCGAACTCGGCGATGTCGGCGAGGTCGACCTCGATCACCGGCAGGTGCGCTGACTCGCGCCAGAGCCGTTCGGTCAGCCAGACGGCGCGGCCGCCCTCGATCGGCCGCGAGTGGGTTTCGGCCATGTGCCAAGGTCCTTTCAGCTGGCCGCAAAGCCACACGGGCGGGGGGATCGCGGCTGGCGGCGGTCGCCATGTTTACCCCACGAACGGCGCGGCTTACGAGCGCAGCCATGAGCCTCTTCGTCATCGCCCTGGTGCTCGGCGCGGCCGTCATGCACGCGAGCTGGAACGCCATCCTGCGCGGCGGCGAGGACCGGCTGTGGTCGATGACCGTCATGTGCGCCGTTTCCGCCGCGGCCGCGCTGCCGTTTCTGTTCCTGGTCCCGCCGCCCGCGCCGGCGAGCTGGGCGTGCATCGCCCTCTCCTCGAGCCTGCAGGTCGCCTACTGCCTTTTCCTCGTCCGCGCCTACCGCGACGGCGGTCTGGCGCAGGTTTACCCCGTGGCCCGCGGCGCCTCGCCGCTGTTGGTGACTCTGGGCGCGGCGATCGTGGCCGGCGAGCGGCCAAGTCTGGTCGCCCTGGGCGGCGTCGCGCTGGTCTCGCTCGGCATCGCGGCCTTGGCGTTCGAACGCGGGCGGCCGCACGTCTCCACGACGCTGCTCGCGGTCATCGCCGGCGTCTTCATCGCGGCCTACACGGTGACCGACGGCATGGGCGCGCGGCTGGCCGGGCGCGCGCTGTCGTACACCGTCTGGCTCTTTCTGCTGCAGGGCTCCGGCATGGTCGCGATCTACCTGATCCGCTTCCACCGCCTGCGCATTGCGCCACGCGAGGCCGCGACGCAGAAGGCGCTGGTCGGCGGCGTGCTCGGGCTCCTGGCCTATGGCGTGGTGATCTGGGCGCTGACGCTCGCGCCCATGGGCCAGGTCTCGGCGCTCAGGGAAACGTCAATCCTGTTCGCCGCTTTGATCGGCGCGGTGTTCCTGAAGGAGCGCGTCACCTGGCCGCGCGCCAGCGCCGCCGCGATGATCGCCGCTGGGGCGGTCGTGCTCTCGGCCGCCGGGTGACCGACGCGGCCTACGAGCCCTGGCTGACGCGCTGGCGCCTGACGCCTGACGGCGCGCCCTTCGTCACGCGGATCGGCAGCCGGCTCATGCCAGTGCGCTTCGAGGGCGAGCCGGCCATGCTGAAGGTCGCCGAAGCCGGCTCCGAGGAAGAGGCCGGCGGCAAGCTGATGGCCTGGTGGGCGGGCCTGGGCGCCGCGCGCGTCCTTGCGATCGAGGGCTCCGCGCTGGTCCTCGAACGGCTGGACGGTCCGCGCAGCCTGGCCGAAATGGCGCGAGGCGGCGCGGACGATGCAGCCACCAGGATCATCTGCGAAACGGCCGTCAGCCTGCATGCGCCAAGAGCCGCGCCGCCGCCGGCGAGCCTCGTCCCGCTCAGACGCTGGTATCGCGCGCTGCCGGCCGCGGCCGCGCGGTTGGGCGGGCTCTGGGCGGAGGCCTGGGCCGTGGCCGAACCGATGCTGGACGCGCAACAGGACATCGCGGTGCTGCATGGCGATCTGCACCATGAAAACGTCCTCGATGGCGGCGAGCGCGGCTGGCTGGTGATCGACCCCAAGGGCGTGCTGGGCGAGTGCGGCTTCGACTACGCCAACCTTTTCCGCAATCCCGACGCCGACACGGCCCTCACCCCCGGCCGGCTCGCGCGTCGGGCGCGCATCGTCGCCGAAGCCGCCCGCCTCGAACCCCGGCGCCTGCTCGCCTGGGTCTTCACCTACGCCGTGCTCGGCGCGGCCTGGAGCCTCGAAGATGGGCAGGAGGCGGACGCGCGGGTCGGTTTGCGCATCGGCGAAATGGCGCGGGCCGAGATGGCGCGCTAGCCGCGGGCGAAGCGATCCAGCGCGGCGACGACGCCCTCGTTCATGCCGGGGGTCGTCGATTCGTGGCCGGCGTTTTCCACCACCACCAGCCGGCTTCCGGGCCAGACCTGCTGCAACGCCCAGGCGCCGGCGAGCGGCGAGCCCAGGTCGAGCCGGCCATGCACCATCACGCCGGGGATGCCCACGAGCCGGTGCGCGTTGGTCAGCAGTTCGTCTTCGCCCAGCCAGACCGCGTGGCGGAAATAGTGGGTGACGACGCGGGCGAACACGTAGCGGAACGCCGGATCGGCGTAACGGGTCGGGCGCGGCAGCTTCGGGTCGAGCGAGATGACCGCCATTTCCCAGTCGCACCAGTCGCTCGCCGCCCTCGCGCGCACGTCCGGATCGGGCGAAGCGAGCAGACGCGCGTAGGCTTCGACAAGGTTCGCATCCGCGTCGCCCACGCCGGCGCCGGCGCGGAAACGGGCCCAGGCCTCCGGAAAATAGCGGCCGACGCCGTGGTAGAGCCAGTGGGTGTCGGCCGGCCGGCTGAGGCCCACGTAGGCCAGCACCAGCGCCGCCGTGCGCTCCGGGCGCCGCTCGGCGTAGGCCAGCGCCAGCGTCGATCCCCAGGACCCGCCGAAGATCACCCAGCGCTCGATGCCGAGATGGATGCGCAGCCGCTCGATGTCCTCGAGCAGGTGATGGGTGGTGTTGACGCCGAGATCGACCGCCGGATCGGACGCATGCGGCAGGCTGCGGCCAGATCCGCGCTGGTCGAAGAGGATGACGCGGTAGGCCCCAGGGTCGAACAGCCGCCGCATGCCCGGCGCGCATCCGGAACCGGGTCCGCCGTGCAGCACCAGGGCCGGTCGCCCTGCCGGGTTTCCGCACGCTTCCCAATAGATGCGCTGGCCGTCGCCGACAGCGAGCCGCCCGCTCGCGTAAGGTTCGACCTCGGGGTAGAGCGCGGCCATGGGGCGGCCGTGTTGGCGGCGCGCGCCGCGCCCGTCAAGCGACCTTCGCGGCGATCTCGGCGACGACCGCGTCGAGCCCCTGGTCGGCGTCGACGACGATGGCGTCCTCTTCGGCCGCCGGCGGCTCGAGGTCGGCGAACTGGCTCGGGAGCAGCGAGGCCGGCCAGTAGTGGCCCTTGCGGCCGGCCAGTCGTTCCGCGATCGCGGCCTTCGCCGCCTCCAGGTAAACGATCCGCACCATAGGGCGGCCCGCCCGAAGGCGATCGCGATAGGCGCGTTTCAGAGCCGAGCAGGCGACCACCGCCGGACGGCGCTCAGCCGCCCGCGCGTCGATCCACCGCCCGACGGCGTCCAGCCATGGCCCGCGGTCCGCGTCGTTCAGGGGATGGCCGCCTCGCATCTTTGCGACGTTCGCCGGCGGGTGCAGATCGTCGGCGTCGAGGAAGGTCCAGCCCAGCCGTGCGGCCAGCCGCTCGCCGACGGTCGTCTTGCCGACGCCGGAGACGCCCATCACGACCAGGACCTCGGCGCCGCTCATGCGCTCGACTCTACACCAACGGTTGGCGGCAGCCGCCATTTCGCGCTAGAGCCGCCGTCGTTCCCGGCCGCTCGCCTCCCCCCGCGCGGTCGCCCTTCTTCGAGTGTTCGAAACCCGCATGAAAACGCCTTCCCTGTGGCCGGCCGCGCTCGCCGCCGCCGCTCTCGCCTGGCCGGGCGCTGAGCCTGCCGCTCAATCCGCTTCGGTCATTCCGCAGCCCACGCCAGGCGGCGACGCCGGATCGACCACCGCGGCGCCGCACTATGGCGCCTGGGGCTTCGACGCCGCCGGCCGAGACCCCTCGGTCCCGCCCGGCCAGGATTTCTTCCGCTACGCCAACGGCGACTGGGTCGCGCAGACGGAGATTCCCTCCGACCGCCCGAGCTACGGCGTCGACGACAAGCTGGCGGTGCTTTCCGAGACGCGCGCCCACCTTCTGATCGAGAGCGCCGCCGCCGGGCGCGTGCACGACGTCGATGCGACCAGGATCAGCGCCGCCTACAAGGCCTTCATGGACGAACGACGGGTCAACGCCCTGGGCGCCGCCCCTTTGGCCGCTGACCTGGACGCAATCCGCAACGAAACCTCTCGCGAGGATGTCGCCGCGCTGATGGGGACAGAGAACGCGGGCTTCCAAGACGGCGTGTTCAACGTGAGCATCGGGACCGATTCCAAGGCGCCGACCCGCTACGCCGTCTACGTGTCGACCGGCGGCCTCGGCCTGCCCGATCGCGACTACTACCTCAAGCCCGCGTTCGCCGCGCAGAAGGCGGCCTATCGGGCCTATATCGCAAGCCTGCTCACCCTGGCCGGATGGCCCGACCCGGACGCCGACGCCGACGCCATCGTCGCCTTCGAGAGCAAGATCGCCGAGGTCACCTGGACGCGCGCCGAGCGGCGCGATCCGGACAAAACCTACCACCTGATGAGCGTCGACGAGGTGCAGCGCGACGCGCCGGGATTCGAGTTCCACCGGTTCCTCGCCAGCGCCGAGCTCGGCGCGCGGCGCGACGTCGTCGTCCGGACAGACACCGCCATGCCGAAGGTCGCGGCCATCTTCGCCGAGACGCCGCTTACGACACTGAAGGCCTGGCAGGCCTTTCACGTGGTCGACAACGCCTCGCCGTTCCTCGCGCAACCGTACGTCGAGGCGCGCTTTGACTTCCGCAACAAGACGCTGGCCGGCCAACCGCAGCTTCAGCCGCGCTGGAAGCGTGGCGTCGCCTTCGTCGACCGGACTGTGGGCGAGTCGGTCGGGCGCCTCTACGTGGCGAAATACTTCACCCCGCAGGCGAAGGCCGAGGTGCGCCAGTTGGTGTTCAACCTGCGCGACGCGCTGAAGAACCGCATCGAGCACGTCGCTTGGATGAGCCCGGAGACGAAGGCCAAGGCGCTGACCAAGCTCTCCATGCTGACCATCAAGATCGGATACCCGCTCAAGTGGCGCGATTATTCGGCGCTGAGCCTCAGCCCCGACGACCTCTACGGCGACGCTCGTCGCTCGGCGGCTTTCGAATGGGAGCGACAGGTCCACAGGCTGGACGGGCCAGTCGACAAGGCCGAGTGGGTCATGACCCCGCAGACGGTGAACGCCTACTACAACCCGACCAACAACGAAGTGGTCTTCCCCGCCGCCATCCTGCAGCCGCCTTTTTTCGACCCGCACGCCGACGCAGCGATCAACTACGGCGGCATCGGCGCGGTCATCGGCCACGAGATGACCCATGGCTTCGACGATCAGGGCCGCAAATACGATGGCGAGGGACGGCTGACGAGCTGGTGGACCGCCGCTGACGGCGAGCAGTTCGAGGCGCGCGCCAAGCGCCTGGGAGAACAGTACGACGCCTTCGAGCCGGTCCCTGGCGCCCACGTCAAGGGCGAGCTCACCATGGGCGAGAACATCGCCGATCTGGGCGGCGTGCTCATTGCGCTCGACGCCTATCACGCCTCGCTGCACGGCCGGCCGGCGCCGGTGATTGGCGGCCTGACCGGCGACCAGCGCTTTTTCCTCGGCTACGCCCAGGCCTGGCGCGACAAGGAGCGGGACGATTACGAACGCCAGCTGGTGGTGTCCGACCCCCACTCCCCGGCCAGGTTCCGGGTGGATGGGGTGGTGCGCAACGTCGACGCCTGGTACGCGGCGTTCGACGTCAAATCTTCAGATCCCATGTATCTGGCGCCCGACCATCGCGTGCGCATCTGGTAGCGACGCAGAGCCCGCCGCGGGGGAATAGCGCGGCGGGCTCGCTCAACTTGACGTCGAATGCGGGCGTTTCCTCCCCGAAACGCCGGGACCGCCCGGCTCTTGGGGTTGGGCCGGTTCGATCCGTCGCCCGATAATGAGACGGGCTGTCCGCAATCCTGTCAATCCCTCGCGGCGTGATCGTCCAGTTTCAGTCGGTCGGAGAGGCGCGCCGCGGTGGCCGAGCGGGGCTCGAAGGCGAAGTCGGGGCGGACGATCGAAACCGGTCCGACGCCGGCCCGGGCCAAAGCGGCGGCGACGGCGAAGAGGTCGCCGGCCGGCGCGAGCAGCCCCTGGGCGCGGCGGCTGGCCCCGAGCGCAAGGAAGGACTCGGTCGCCGCGTCGGCGGCCTCCGCCTGCTCCGGCGGCCAGGACACCAGCGCCGCGCCGAGCGCGCGGGCGCGCGCTTCGACGACGTCGATCAGCCGCGTGGCCACCGCCAGCTGCGCCGGCGTCCAGTCCGCCGCAAGGCTGGCGCAAAGCTGCGCCTGGCTCTCGAGGATGAGCCCGTCCTCGAGCACCTTCAGGCCGTTCGCGGCCAGCGTTGCGCCGGTGGTCGTGATGTCGACGATCAGCTCCGCCTGGCCAGCCGACGGCGCGCCCTCGGTCGCGCCGCTCGATTCCACGATGCGGTAGTCCACGACGCCGTGGTCGGCGAAAAAGGCGCGGGTCTGGCTCATGTACTTGGTCGCCACCCGCATGCGCCGGCCGGTGCGGGCGACGAAGGCCGCCGCCACCTCCTCGAGGTCGGCCATCGTGTCGACGTCGATCCAGCTGGCCGGCGCGGCGACCACCAGGTCGGCGTGGCCGAAGCCCAGCGCCCTGAGCAGCAGCACATGCGCGTCGACGGCCTCGCGCTCGCGCAGCAAATCCTCGCCGCACACGCCCATGTGCAGCTCGCCCGAGTCGAGGCCGACCGCGATGTCGGCGGAGGAAAGCAGGAGAACGCGCGCTTCCGGCAGCGCCTGGATCGAGGCCACATAGCCGCGCTCGCCGCCTTCGGTTTCAAGCGCAAGGCCGCAATCGGCCAGCCAGGCTTCGGCCTGCTCCTTCAGCCGCCCCTTGGAAAAGAGGCCGATGGTCAGCGGCGCGGCGCTCATGCCGCGCCCCCGGCCCAGGCGCGCCCGGGACGGATCGCGCAACCGACCGCGCCGGCCGCGCCGCCGCCGAGGCTGGCCAGCAGCCCATCGTAGCGGCCGCCGGCGGCGACCGGCGCCTCGTCGTCGAGCGCCGCGCTTCGAATCTCGAACAGGAAGCCGTCGTAGTAGTTGAAGGCGCGACGGCCAAAGCCGGCGCTGAGGCGCACGCCGGAGTCGGGCCCGCCGGCGGCCTTGAACGCCGCCAGCCGCTGCGCCCAGTCGTCGAGGGGCGCATCGAGCGCGAGCCGCCCTCGCTTCGCCAGCGCCGCGGCGGCGTCCAGCGTTGGGCCCGGCGGACCGTCGAGGGCGACGAAGTCGTGGATCAGCCCAGCCTCGGCCGGCGAAAGCCGGGGCCCGCGGGCGGCCTCGCCCCGCTGGACCAGTCGATGGGCGATCTCGAGCGCCGAACGGCCGCCGACCGGCTGGATGCCGGCGATTCCCCAGAGGTCCTCGAGCGCCGCCACCGCCTCGGGCTCGGGCAGTCCAGCGAGCAGCGCCGCGACGCGGTCGCCCTGCCGTGCGGTCGGCGCGCCCGATTGCGCGCGGGCGATCTCCGGGGCGAGCGCGCCGCCGCGGGCGAAGGCTCGCTTCAGCCGCGCCGCCAACGCCGGCGCGAGACCCATGGCGTCGATGAGCGCGCCGAAAAGCGCGATGTCGCCGAGAATCATGCTCAGGTCGCCGCGCCCGCCCGCCGCGGCCGCGCGCCAGGCCAGCGCCGCCACTTCGGCGTCCGCCCCGGCCCCGCGTCCCTCGCCGAACACCTCGAGCCCGATCTGCAGGAACTCTTCCGCCCGGCCGGTTCCGCGGGGGGCGACGCGGAACGCCTTGCCCTCGTAGGCGAGCCGCGCAGCGGCGCCGCGCGCGCCGATGTGGGCGTGGGCGATGGCGATGGTGAAGTCCGGGCGCAGACACGCGTCCTCGCCGTCGCCTTGAACGATGAACAGCCGCCCGCGCATCGCCTCGCCGGCCAGGTCGAGCAGCGGCCCGAGCGGCAGGAGGATCGGCGCGTCGGTCGCCGTGGCGCGCGCGCCGGCGAACGGGGCGCGGATCGCGTTCAGCACGTCAGCCGGGATCGGGCCCTCGACCTTCATCGCCCGGCGTCCACGATTCGGCGCACGGCGGCGACCAGGTCGGCGCGCGGCACGGTGATCTGGCCCGGACGCTCGTCTCGCCAGGTCTTGTTGTCGGCGACGCCGGCTGCAAGCTCGCGGCCGAGATCGAGATCCTTGATCGTCACCTGGCCGGCCGCGCGCTCGTCGCCGCCGACGATCACCGCGGCCGGGGAGAGCCGGCGGTCGGCATAGCGCATCTGCGCCCGCATGCCGCTCTCGCCCAGATAGACCTCGGCGGCGAGCCCGGCGGAGCGCAGCTCGCGCGCCATGGCGAAATAGTCGTCCATCGCCTCGGCCTCAAAGGCGATCACCACCACCGGCCCGCGCGGGCGAAGCGCTTCGGCGCGACCGGCGGCCTTGAGCGCCGCGGCCAGCCGCGTCACGCCGAACGAGCCGCCCGTAGCCGGCACGGTCTCCCCGGTGAAGCGGGCGATGAGGTCATCGTAACGGCCGCCGCCGCCGACCGAACCGAAGCGCACCGGCTGGCCGCGCTCGTCGAGCGTGGGCGTCAGGAGTTCGGCCTCGAACACCGCGCCGGTGTAGTACTCGAGCCCGCGCACGACAGAGGGATCGAACACCGCGCGGCTCTCGTCGAACCCGAGGCCGGTCAGCGCCTGATGAATGCGGTCGAGATCGGCCAGGCCCGCGTCGCCCTCGGCCGAGCCGCCGATGACGTTGGCGAGACGGTCCAGCGTCTCGCGCCGGCCGCCCGCGCCGGCGCCGACGAAGGCGAGCACCCGCTCGCTCGCCGGCGCGCTCAGACCGGCGCCCTTGGTGAAATCGCCGGACTCGTCCTTGCGCCCGGAACCGAGCAGTTGGGCGACGCCGCCCGCGCCCAGCCGATCGAGCTTGTCGACGGCGCGCAGCACGCGCAGCCGCTGGCGCTCGTCGGCCACGCCGGCCGAGCTCAAGAGCCCGTTCAACAGCTTGCGGCTGTTGATCTTCACCAGCGCCTGGCCGGCCGGAACGCCAGCGGCCTCCAGCCCCTCGGCCATCATGGCGATCATCTCGGCGTCGGCCTCGGGGCGGGCCGAGCCCACCGTGTCGGCGTCGCACTGGACGAACTCGCGATTGCGGCCGGGGCCGGGTTTCTCGTTGCGCCAGACGGCGCCCACGGCGTAGCGGCGAAAGGGACGGGGGATGGTCTGGGCGTTCTCGGCGACGAAGCGGGCGAGCGGCGCCGTGAGGTCGTAGCGCAGCGCGATCCACTGTTCGTCGTCGTCCTTGAGCGCAAAGACCCCCTCGTTCGGGCGGTCCTCGTCGGGCAGGAACTTGCCCAGCACGTCGACGTACTCGAACGCGCTCGTGGCCAGCGGCTCGAACCCGTAGCGCTCGTAGACCGCCGAGACGGCGTCGACGATCGTCCGCTCGGCGGCGATGTCCGCGGCGCGTTTGTCGACGAACCCTTTCGGGCTCCGGGCTTCCGGTCGCTCGGTCATGGGCTGGCCGCCTTAAAGGATCGGGGTCGCGCGGGCAAGGAAGCGGCGCAGCGGGCGCGCACGGTAGCGCGTTGTTTACCGTCCAGCGCGACAGTCAGGCGGATGCGCCGGGCCCGCCGGCCTTCAAGGGAATCCCGCCATGTCCTGCGACGCCGCCGCGGCCGCCGCCGCCTTCTTCCTCTTCGCCCAGGCAGGCCCGGCCGATACGCTGCACGCGGTCCCGGCCGTGGCCGAGGCGCCTGTGTCGGTGGCCGGCGAGCCGCTGTTCGTCGACATCGTCAAGCGCGCCGGCGCGCTGAAGGCCGAGGTCGCCGCATACCGCGAAGGCCTGGCCGGCGCGAGCGACGCCAAACCTCTGCCCGGCTTCGCCGCCTTCACCGATCAGGTGACCCAACTCGCCGCCCAGGACGAGAAGGGCCACGAGGTGCTGGTCGCCCGCGGGGTGAAGGACGACCTGAAGTGCATCCTGCACGGCATCGCCCAGGATCTGCCCGCCAAGCTCGCGGCGGTTCAAGCGGCGAAGAGCGGCCATGACGAGGACGTCGCCCTGCGCGACATGGACTACCTGCTCAACGACAACGTCGAAGTGATCACCGCCCCGCCGCAGCCGGCGGCCTAGCCCGCGGCCGCGCGCTTCGCGGCGTCGACCACCCCGCCCTCGGTCAGGATCTGCGGCAGCACCTCGGGCTCGCCGCCGCTTGCCGGAAACATCAGATAGAGCGGGACGCCGGCCCGGCCGTGTTCGGCCAGCGCCTGTTCGATGGTGGCGTTGCGGTTGGTCCAGTCGCCCTTGAGGTAGACGACCCCATCCTTGGAAAAGGCGTCGGCCACCTGCGCGCCGGAGAGCGCCACGCGGTCGTTGACCTGGCAGGTCACGCACCAGGCGGCGGTGAAGTTGACGAACACCGGCTTGTGCTCGGCGCGCAGGGCCGCCAGCCGCTCCGGCGAGAAGGGCTCGGGCGCGACCTGGGCGGCGGCCGGCCAGAACACCGCGGCCAGCCCGAGGGCCAGCGCCGCCACCGCGCCCGCCCGCGCCGGGAGGGTCCGCCGGCCGTGCGCCGCGGCGCGCTGGCTCGCGCCGAACAGCCAAGCCGCCAGAGCAACCAACACGATCGCGGCCAGGAGGTTGGCCAGCCGGTCGGCGCCGGCGCTCTCGGCGTAGACCCAGGCGAGCCAGGCCGCCGCGCCGTACATCGGAAAGGCCAGCGCCTTCTTCAGCCCGTCCATCCAGGCGCCAGGGCGCGGCAGGAGGCGAAGCAGGCCCGGCGCCCAGCCCAGCGCCACGAACGGCGCCGCCATGCCGAGGCCAAGCGCGAAAAAGACGGCGAGCGCCAGCGCGGCCGGCTGGGTGAGCGCAAAACCGATCGCGCCGGCCATGAACGGCGCGGTGCAAGGCGCGGCGACGGCGACGGCGAGAAGGCCGGTCAGGCCGGCGCGCAGAACGCCATCGCCGCGCTCGGCCGGTCCCGCCTGGCCGGCGGCGGCCTGCAGGCTCGCGCCCACCTCGAACACGCCCGAGAGGTCGAGGGCGACGGCCAGCATGACCAGCGCCAGTGCGGCGACCACGCCCGGCGACTGCAGTTGGAAGCCCCAGCCGACCGCGTCGCCCGCCGCTCGCGCCGCGATGAGGCCGCCGCCGAGCGCCAGAAAGGCGGCGAGTACGCCGGCGAGATAGGCCAGCGCCTGGCGGCGCGCCCGCCGCGGCTCATGGGCGTGGCCGACCAGCGCGCCGGCCTTCATCGCCAGCACCGGGAACACGCAGGGCATGAGGTTCAGGATCAGGCCGCCCAGGAAGGCCGCCGCCAGGGTGAGCGCGATCGTGGCGAGGTCGGCGGGCGCGCTCGGCGGGCCGAGCCCGCCTGCGCCCGGGACCGGCGGCCCGGCCGGCGCCGCAACCTCGAACACCCGGTCGCCGACGGAAAGGACGCCGCCGAGTTTGGTGGGCGGCGTGCCGGTCTTGAACGCCGAGCCCTGGGCGATGGTCAGCGTCAGCCCGTTCGGGCCGCGATCGATGACCTGCGGCTTGGCCGCGTCCACCGCCTCGCCGTCATAGGCGTAGAAGTAGGCGTCCCGCACATCCACGCCCTTGAGCGGCGCGCCGGCGATGCTCAGCCTGACGACGTCGCCGCTGACCGTCATCGCGGCGGCAAGGGCGGGCGACGCTTTGGGCGCGGCGGCGAGCGCGGCGGCGATCCGCTGGCCCCAGAACCCGCTCGCGGGCGGGTTGGCGGCAACGACCGGTAGATCGAGCGAGAGCTGGGCGTCGGCGGGCACGCAGACGTCCTTGCAGACCAGAAACTGCGCGTGCGCCTTGAGCGTCACCGTCTGGCCGGGCCGGGCGTCCTTGGGCGCGGCCAGCGTCAGCGGCAGCAGCACCTCGCCGGTGTACCCGTAGTCCATCAGGGGGCCGGTCGGCAGCTGGCGCGGCGGCGCCCAGACGAGGCCGCCGGCGCTCCAGCCCGCCGGCAGCGTCCAGTCCAGGCTCGTCGCCTGGCCGGAGTCGCCGGGATCGCGCCAGTAGGTGTGCCAGCCGTCGTCGATCTGTTGGCGCAACGCCAGCTCGATCGTCCCGCCCGGCGTGATGGCGGCGTGGTCGGCGACCAGCTCGGCGCTCAGATGGCTGGCGCGGACCGGCGCGGCCATGGCTGGGCCGATGCCCCCTGCGGCGACCGTGAACAGAAACGCGGCCGCGACGGCAAGACGCTTGACGAAGGTTCGATTCACGGTGCGAGAGCTATAGCGCCGCATTCGTTGCGACAAGCTTGTGAGGGGGTCCGGGGATGCCGGCGCATTTTGAGGACATCGCGCTCGGTCTCGTCGTGTCGCTGGGCGCGATCGAGGTGACCGAATCCATGCTCGAGCGCTTCAACGCGGCGTTCGCGCCCGACCGCGACCTGAGCGAAGGCGCGAGCGACGCCCTCATTTACGCCGCCTGGTCGAGCCTGGATGAGCGCGCCTCGGCCGACTGGCCGCAGACCAAGCGGCTGGCCGTCGACGCGCTGCGCTGGGCGCGCAACCCGCCGGCGGGCGAGACGCTGCGCGGACGAATGACGGTGATGGGCAAGGACCCGGTCGGCGCCGGCAAGGGCATCGTCTTCGCCCAGCACGACCTGCTCGACAGCGCCGGGCGGTTGGTCTTCTCGTGCCTCACGCGCAGCGTCTTCGCCTGCCGCGACGACGAGGCGAGCTAGGCGCGGCCGACGACGGCGGGGTCGGCGCCCAGGCGGCGCTGAACCGACTCGGCGATGATCTTCTCCCAGCCGTACAGCGAAGCGATGTGGGTGAAGATCTGTTGCAACGCGCCGTTGTCCCGCAACTCGACCAGCGTCTCGGGCGCGAGCGCCTTCAGCTTGGCGTCGGAGACGGCGAAGAAGTCAGACACCTTCTGCGGCTCGCCGGGCGTCCCGTCGGCGTTGAAGGTGGCGTAGGTCGCTTCGCGCGGCTCGAACAGGTCGTTGTCGATCAAGAGTTTGATGAAGAATGCGGTCTGGGCGCGGTCCGTGTCGAACTGGCTGCAGAACTCGATGCAGTTCTTCGTGAACTGGCTCGGCTGGCCATCTTCGAACAGCATCACATCCGCCTCGGCGCGGCTTACCCACTGGGGCGCCTTGCGGTCGATACAGACGACCGAGCGCTTGTTCGCATCGTCCATCGCGCCCACGAACGGGTAGCGGCGAATGAAGGCGGGGATGTAGGCGCCAGGGCGGAAGACGCCCTCCTCGCTGATGTAGAGATTCTCGCCCGCCGTCAGGCCCATGATCGCCAGCGGCAACCGCTCGGCGCCGGCGAAGATGATCGGGTAGTTGACCGCAGCCGGCCCGAACTCCGTCACGTGCAGCGGCACGAAGTGCTGCTTGTTGGCGAAGGCGAACGGACGGTCGCTGCTCTTCATGCCCAGCTCCTTGTGACGCTCGGCGTCGAGCGGCTCCGGCTGCTGGTAGAACAACACCTCGCCGGAGATCGGACTGCCTTGAAATCCTTCGTCGTTCGCGGCCATGACGGTCTTTCTGCGGGAGGCTTGCACGTGTGTGCGCTTGAGGTCGGCGGTGTCTAGCGGATCGGCCCCCGCCCCGCAATGCGACCGTCCGGCCTTGCGCCGGCGGCCTTCGATCGCCTTCAATGGCCGGCAGCGAACAGAGGGAGAGACCGATGCCGATCGACTATCCGCAGGTGCTTGAACGCCGGACCGAGGGCGAGGGCGCGTGGACCAATTCGGAGACCATCCTCTATGCGCTCGGCGTCGGCATGGGCGCCGACCCGATGGACGAGCGCGAGCTGGCGTTCGTGTTCGAAAAGAACCTGAAGGCCCTGCCAAGCTTCGCCTCCGTCATCCGCGCGCGGCCGACAAGCTCGACCGGGCCCGAAGCGCGCATGCAGCTCAACCCGGTGCTGATCGTCGACGGCGAGCGCAACATCACCTTCCACAAGCCGATCCCAGCCGCCGCCAAGGTGAAGAGCAAAGGCCGGGTGCTGGGGGTCTTCGACAAGGGCAAGGACAGAGGCGCGGTGGTGATGAACGAGACCATCATTACCGACGAAGCGGGCGATCCGATCGTCACCATCCACTCGGCGCTGTTCGCCCGCGGCGACGGCGGCTTCGGCGGTCCCTCCGAGGGCCAGCCCGAGCCGCACGCGGTGCCGACGCGCAGCCCCGACCGCTCGATCGATATCACGACGCGCCCGGACCAGGCGCTGATCTATCGGCTCTCTGGCGACTACAACCCGCTGCACGCCGATCCGGAGTTCGCCAGGCGCGCCGGCTTCCCCAGGCCCATCCTGCACGGCCTATGCACCTACGGCATCACCTGCCGCGGCGTGCTCGCGACCTACGCCGACTACGATCCGGCGGCGATCAAGAGCCATGCGGCGCGGTTCTCCGCGCCGGTGTTTCCGGGAGAGACGATCACGCTGGATTTCTGGAAGGACGGCGACGTCATTTCGTTCGAGGCGCGGATCAAGGAGCGCGGCGTCACCTGCATCAAGAACGGCAAAACGGTCCTCGGCTGAACGTCGCAAAGCTGACAAAACCGGCCCCTAGCATGCGGCGGTTCGCCCGGGAGGTCGCCGCATGCTTCGCCGTTTTCTGCCGCCGGCGATCGCCGCCGGCGTCATGCTCGCCTCCTTCGCCCTCGCCCAGGCGCCCGAGGGGCAGACCGGCTATCTGACGCCTGACACCACTCCTTCGACCCTCCGCATCATGCCGCCGCCGCCGCCTCCCGCCTCGGGACGCGGGGCGGACGACCGATCGATCTTCGAGGTTACACGGGCGCTCAAAGGCACGCCGCGCTGGGATCTGGCGACGCGTGATGCGGACCTGCGCCCCGGGCCGACGCTGTTCGCTTGCGCGCTCGGCGTCGAACTCGATTCGGCGAATGCGCCTGTGCTGTCGCGGTTGTTCGACCGCGTCGCCATCGATGCGCGCGGTGTGATCGATCCGCCGAAAGATCACTACGATCGCCCCCGGCCGTACCTCAGCCGGCCGGACGCGGCGACCTGCATCGACAAGACCGACGCGCTGACCAAGAGCGCGTCCTATCCATCTGGACACGCGACGCTCAGCTGGGCTTGGGGGCTGATCCTGGCCGAGCTCGCGCCGGATCGGGCGACCGAGATCATGATGCGGGCCCGCGCCATCGGCGAGAGCCGCATTGTCTGTGGCGTCCACTATCTGAGCGACGTCGAGGAGGGGCGCACCAACGGCTCGGTGCTGGTCGCCGCCTTGCACGCGAGCCCGGACTTCCGCGCCGACCTCGAGAAGGCGCGCGAGGAAGTGAGGAGCGACCGCGAAACCCCGCACGTCGGGCCCGAAGGCTGCCTCGACGCCGACCAGGCCGCCGCCAACCCGCCCTACTGACGCCGTTCAGCGCGCGATCGCGTAGACGACGTGCGGACGGAGTGGATGGTCGGCGGCCAGGTTGGGGTGGTCGAAGTCGTGTTCTCGCGCCGGCGTCATGCCGATGCGCTTCATCACCGCTTGCGAGCGGGCGTTGGTTCGCGCGGTCCAGGCGTAGATCGCGGGATCGTCGAAGCGCGCAAAGCCCCAGGGCAGGATGGCCGCCGCCGCCTCGCTGGCGTAGCCGTGGCCCCAGGCGTTCCGCGCCAGCGCCCAGCCGACCTCGACCACCTCGGCCATGGGATGCGCCCACTCCGGCGGCTGGCGGCGGCAGCAGACGCGGCCGACCACGCCATCGTCGTCCGTCTTCGCGATCGCCAGCCACCCCGCGCCGTTCGCGTCCCAGACGGCGCGCATGCGATCGAAGTCGGCGAGCGCTTCGTCATGGCTGCGCGCGCCGCCCAGCCAGTCGCCGACCGCCGGATCGGTGGCGAAGCCGAGGAAGGCGTCGCGGTCGGCGTCCCGCCAGGGCCGCAACGTAAGGCGCGCGGTCTCGATCACGCCGGTCGGGGCTCGGTCAGCGCGCCGTAAAGGTCGGGCCGCCGGTCGCGGAAGAAGCCCCAGGCGGCGCGGTGGGCGGCGAGGAAGTCGAGATCGACGGTGGCGAGCCCGAAGCCCTCCTCGTCGCGGCCCAGGTCGGCGACGAGGTCGCCGCGGTGATCGCAGATGAAGCTCGATCCATAGAAGCGCTGTCCGCCGCCGGGGTAGCCGTCCCAGGCCTCGAAGCCGGTGCGGTTGGCGCCGGCGACCGGGATGACGTTGGAGACCGCATGCCCCTGCATGGCGCGCCGCCAGGGCGCGGCCGTATCGAGGCTCGGATCGTGCGGCTCCGAACCGATCGCGGTGGGGTATAGCAGGGCCTCGGCGCCCATCAGCGTCATCGCCCGGGCGGCTTCGGGGTACCACTGGTCCCAGCAGACGCCGACGCCCAGGCGGCCATACCGGCTGTCCCAGACCTTGAACCCGGTGTCGCCGGGCCGAAAGTAGTACTTCTCCTGGTAGCCGGGCCCGTCGGGGATATGGCTCTTGCGGTAGAGCCCAAGCGGGCGCCCGTCGGCGTCGAGCATGACGAGGCTGTTGAAGTAGTGCGGCCCCTCGCGCTCGAAGATGGAGACGGGGATGGCGACGCCGAGTTCGGCCGCCAGCGCGCTGAGCGCGGCCACGCAAGGATGCTCGCGCCAGGGGTGGGCTGTGGCGAACCAGCGCTCGTCCTGCGCCACGCAGAAGTAGGGGCCTTGGAAGAGCTCCGGCGGCAGGATCACCTGCGCGCCGGCCGCCGCCGCCGCCCGCACGAGCTCGGCCACCCGCGCGATGTTGGTGTCGAGGTTCGCGCCGAAGCCGCTTTGCAGCACGGCCAGCGTCAGCGTGCGGCTCACGCCGGCTCCTCCTTGCTGATGCAGTGGAACGAGCCGCCGCCGGTGAGCAGGGCCGTCGACGGCAGCCCGATCACGACGCGCTCGGGGAAGAGGCTCCTCAGCGCATCCAGCGCGAAGGCCGCCGCCCGCTGGTCGTCGTAGACCGGCGCCACCACGGCGCCGTTGGCGATGATGAAGTTCATGTGCGAGGCGGGCGCGATCGACCCGTCAGCGCTCTCGACCCGCCCGGGCGAAGCGATGCGAACCACCGTGAGCGGGGCGCCGCGGGCGTCGTGCATGGCGCCCAGCTGTCGCGCCGCCTCGTCGTAGACGGCCGCGTTGGGGTCGCCCGCGCCCCAGGCCACCGGGCAGGCGACGACGCCCGGCGCGACGAAGCGAGCCAGGTTGTCCACGTGGCCGTCGGTGTGGTCGTTCAAGAGCCCATCGCCCAGCCACAGCACCGTGCGGACCCCCAGGCTGCGCGACAAAGCGGCCTCGGCGTCGGCTTCGGTCCAGCCGGGATTGCGGTTCGGGTTGAGCAGGCATTGGCGCGTGGTGAGCGCGGCGCCGCGGCCATCGTGGTCGATCGCCCCGCCCTCCAGCACGACGTCGTCCGCCACCAGCGGCGCGCCCGCCGCCGCGGCCAGTTGGCCGGCCACGTCATCGTCATCCTCCAGCACGTACTTTCCGCCCCACCCGTTGAAGCGGAAGGCCTGGGCGGCGATGGCGCCGTCGCGCTCGACAAAGATCGGGCCGGTGTCGCGCAACCAGATGTCGCCGAAAAGGCCGCGCACGATCTCGACCGCGCCGTCGGTGAGCCGCCGGGCGGCCGCCTCCGCCGCATCGCCGCGCACGAGGAGCCGGACGCGCTCCTTCCCCGGCCCCGCGAGCGCGCGGGCGAGCGCCGCGGTCTCCGCCTGCGCCGGCTCGAGGTCGTCCTCCCAAAGCTCCGCGTGGCTCGGAAAGCCCAGCCACATCGCCCGATGCGGCGACCACTCTGCGGGAACGGGGGCGACCATGGGCGCTCTCTTACCCAATCGGCCCCCGAAGAGGGAGGGCTGGCGTCAGCGGAAGGCGAGCTGGCCCCAGAGGGCGCGCTCCACCCGGTCCTTGCCGCAGCCGGTGCGGTAGATGCCGTACTCGACCGGGTTCTTGTCCGCGTAGTGCTGATGGTAGTCCTCGGCCGGCCAGAAGGTCTGGGCGTCGCGTATGGGGGTGACGATGCGCCCCTTGAGCGGGCCCTGCTCCAGATAGGCCTTCGACGCCTCGGCGATCCGACGCTGCTCGGGCGTCGAGACGAAGATGGCGCTGTGGTACGACGAACCGCGGTCACAGAACGCCCCGCCGTTGTCGGTGGGGTCGATCAGGTGCCAGTAGCGCATCACCAATTGCTCGTAGGTGATCTTGGCCGGATCGAAAGTGATCTTGATCGACTCCAGGTGCCCGGTCGTTTCGGTGCTGACGTCCTCGTAGGTCGGGTGCGAGACGTGGCCGCCGGTGTAGCCGACCTCGGTCGAGACCACGCCGGGGATGTGCTCCATGTCGTGCTGCATCGACCAGAAGCAGCCGCCGGCGAAGATGGCGGTTTCGGTGGCGGCGAAGGCGGCAGGGGCCGCGAGGCTGAAAGCGACGGCGGCGAGGATCGAGAGAAGCTTGTTCATGATGCCTATCGTGGGTTGGCGGCGCGGCCAGTTCAAGGCGACGCTCAAAGCTTACTACGTAGCGCGGGCCAGTTTGGTTGACGTTCGCCGTCTCGGCCTCTAACCCGCCCGCTCCATGACGAACGCCCTTTTCCACCACGCGCGCGACGCGAAGTCCTGGCCGTTCGAGCAGGCGCGGGTGCTGATCGGCCGCATCCTCAGGCTGCGCCTGACCGATGAGGAGCGCGATCTGGCCGCCAGCCTGATCGATGCCGGCAAGGCGGACGAGGCCGTCGCGGCCTGCCCGGCGCTGGCGCGGGCGGTGGTGTTCGAGTGCGGCTACGGCCCCACCGGCCCGCCGCACCTCGGCACCTTCGCCGAGGCCTCGCGGCCGGCGATGGTGCGCCAGGCGTTCCGCGCCCTGACGGGGGAAGCCATCCCGACGCGCCTGATCGTCGTCTCGGACGACATGGACGGCATGCGCCGCATCGCGCCCAACCTGCCCAACCAGGCCATGCTGGCCGAGGACCTCGGCAAGCCTTTGAGCGTCGTGCGCGACCCCTTCGAGACCCACGAAAGCTTCGCGGCTCACAACAACGCACGCCTCTGCGCCTTCCTCGACGAGGCCGGGTTCGAGTACGAGTTCCTCTCGGCAAGCCACGCCTACAAATCTGGCCTCTACGACGCCACGCTGCGCGTTGCGCTGGAGCGGTTCGACGCCATTCAGGCGATCATGCTGCCGACGCTCGGGCCCGAACGGCGCGCGAGCTATTCGCCCTTCTTCCCCATCAGCCCGACCACCGGCCGCGTCCTTCAGGTCCCGACGCTGGAGCGGCATGTGGATCGCGGCACGATTGTCTTTCAGGATGAGGACGGCGACACCGCCGAGGTTCCGGTCACCGGCGGGCATGTGAAGATGCAGTGGCGGCCCGACTGGGCGCTCCGCTGGACCGCGCTCGGCGTCGACTTCGAGATGAGCGGCAAGGACCTGATCGACTCGGTCAGGGTCTCCAACCGCATCTGCAAGGTGCTGGGCGGGGAGCCGCCCGACGGCTTCCACTTCGAGCTCTTCCTCGACGACCAGGGCGCGCGCATTTCGAAGACGAAGGGCAACGGGCTGACGATGGAGGAGTGGCTGCGCTACGGCGCGCCCGAGAGCCTCTCCTATTACATGTTTCCCTCGCCCCGCTCGGCCAAGCGGCTCTACTTCGACGTGATCCCCCGCGCGACGGACGAGTACCTGCAACAGCTGGACGCCTACAATCGCCGCGCCAACAGCGCCAATCCGGTCGACAACCCCGTCTGGTTCGTTCACCGCGGAAACCCGCCGGAGCGCGGCTCGCCGGTCTCGTTCACCCTGCTCTTGAACCTGACCTCGGCGGCGAACGCCTCGAGCAAGAGCATCCTCTGGGGGTTCTTGAGCCGCCACCTGCCGGGCGCCAGCCCCGCCACCGAGCCGCTGCTCGACCGCCTCTGCGGTTACGCTATCGAGTACTACGAGGGCTTCGTGAAGCCGGCGAAGCGCTTCCGGCCGCCGGACGAGCGCGAGCGCGCCGCGTTCGCCGACCTGGTGCAGCGGCTGAAGTCGCTGCCGATCGATTGCGAGGACGGCGAGCTGATCCAGAACGAGGTCTACGCGGCCGGCAAGGCGGCCGGCTTCGAGCCGCTGCGCGACTGGTTCGGCGCGCTCTACGAGGTGCTGCTGGGCGAGACGCAAGGCCCGCGTTTCGGCTCCTTCGCCGCCATCTTCGGCCTCTCGCGCACCATCGGCCTGATCGAGCGCGCCCTGGCCGGGGAAGACCTGGCGGCGGGCTAACTGACGGCCGATCACTCAAGCTTGACGTTTACGTCAACGTGACCTAGAAGGCCGGGCAAACGGGAGATTTCGCCATGGCCGATCTCAGGCGCCCCGAGCGCACGTACACCATTCGCCAGCTCTGCATCGAATTCAAAGTCACGCCCCGCGCCCTTCGGTTCTACGAGGACAAGGGCCTGCTCTCGCCGGCGCGCGAGGGCCTGAACCGCGTCTACAACTACCGCGACCGCGCTCGCCTCACGCTGATCCTGCGCGGCAAACGCGTCGGGCTCAGCCTCGCGGAAATCCGCGAGATCCTCGAGCTTTACCGGGTCGAGGACGGTGGCGTCGCCCAATCGGCCAAGATGCTGAAGAAGTTCTCCGAGCGCATCGTCACGCTCGAGGCGCAGCGCGAGGACATCGATCACGCGATCGAAAGCCTGCGCGACGCCTGCAAGCACCTCGAAGCGCGGCTGGCGAAGACGGCGCCGGACATGCTTCCGCAAGCGGTGAACTATGACCAGGCGCTGCGCGCGCGCCTGGACGGCGTGCACGAATTCGCGAAATAGTCCGCCGCGGAATCTTCGCCGCCTGACGGATCAACGCCGATGAGCTACCGCGCGCCCGTTCGCGACCAGATGTTCGTGCTTCGGGAGGTGCTGAAGCTCGACAACTACGCGAACCTGCCGGGCTTCGCCGACGCCTCCACCGACACGGTCGAGCAGATCCTCACCGAAGCCGCGCGCTTCTGCGAGGAGGTGCTGGCCCCGCTGAACAAGGTCGGCGACGTCGAGGGTTGCCGCTGGTCGCCCGACAACACCGTCACGACCCCGCAGGGCTTCAAAGAGGCCTACGCCGCGATGGTGGAGCAGGGCTGGCCGTCGTTGGCGTCAGAGGCGGAGTACGGCGGCCAGGACCTGCCGCACGTGGTCAGCCTGGCGTTTTCCGAGATGTCGTCTGCGGCCAACATGGCCTTTTCAATGTACGCCGGCCTCACCCACGGAGCCTATTCCGCCATCCGCGCCGGCGGGACTGACGAACAGAAGACGACCTACCTTCCCAAGCTGGCCAGCGGCCAATGGGGCGGGACGATGAACCTGACCGAGCCCCAGTGCGGCACCGACCTGGGCCTCCTGCGCACCAAGGCCGTCCCGCAGGCCGACGGCAGCTACCGCATCAGCGGCCAGAAGATCTGGATCTCCTCCGGCGAGCACGACCTGACCGAAAACATCATCCATCTGGTGCTCGCGCGCATCGAAGGCGCGCCGGCCGGCGTGCGCGGCATCTCGCTCTTCATCACCCCCAAGTTCTTCCCCACCGCCGATGGCGGCGTCGGCGCCCGCAACGAGGGCGTCAAATGCGCAGGCCTCGAAGAGAAGATGGGCATCCACGGCAGCGCCACCTGCGTGATGTCCTACGAGGACGCGCAAGGCTGGCTGATCGGCGAGGAGAACGCCGGCCTTCGCCTGATGTTCGTGATGATGAACGAGGAGCGGCTGGGCGTCGGCGTCCAGGGGCTGGCGCAGGGCGACGCGGCCTACCAGGCGGCGCGCGACTTCGCCCACGAGCGGCTGCAGGGTCGCGCGCTCTCCGGCCCGAAGAACCCCGACGGGCCGGCGGACCCGATCATCGTGCACCCGGACGTGCGTCGTCTTCTGATGGACAGCCGCGCCGTGCTCGAAGGCGGCCGCGCCTTCCTGCTCTGGGTCGGCCTGCACGGCGACCTCGAGCACGAGAGCCCCGATCCGGCGGTGCGCGAAAAGGCGGCCGATTACATGGCGCTGATGACGCCTGTGGCGAAGGCGTTCATGACAGATCGCGGCTTCCGCGCCTGCTCCGACGCCATGCAGGTGCACGGCGGGTCCGGCTTCACCGAACACTTTCCGGCCAGCCAGTACCTGCGCGACTGCCGGATCAGCATGATCTACGAGGGCGCGAACGGGATCCAGGCGCTGGATCTGGTCGGCCGCAAGCTCGCCGCCAACGGCGGGCGCGGCGTGATGGGCTTCTTCGCCGAGATCGACGCCTACGTCGGCGAGCGCGACGGGCAGGCGAAGCTCAAGCCGTTCATCGACGGGCTGGCCGACGCCAAGGCCAAGCTGCAGGAGGCGACCTTCTGGCTGATGCAGAACGGGGTGCAGAACCCCGAAGAGGCGGGCGCCGCGTCGACCGACTATCTCAACCTCTTCGGCCTGGCCGCGCTCGCCTACATGTGGGCGTTGATGGCGGAGGCCGCGCAGGCGAAGATCGACGCCGGCGACGCCGATCCCTTCTACGCGGACAAGCTCCTGACCGGCCGCTACTTCCTCGACCGCCTGCTGCCGGACGCCGTCGCCCACCTGACCAAGATCAAGGCCGGCGCCGCCAGCATGATGAGCCTGCGCGCAGAGGCGTTTTAGGGCCCTCTCCCCGCCTTAGCGGGGGCGAGGAAGGAGCATGTCTTGCAGGCGTTGCTCCACGGTCGCCGCGTCCTTCAGCTCGCACTCCCACACAACCTCGACGCGCCAGCCAGCCGCCTGCAGCTGCGCGCGGGTCTCCACGTCGCGGGCGCGGTTGCGGGCGATCTTGGCGGTCCAATAGGGGCGGTTGGCTTTCGGCACGCGAGCGCCGCGAGCGCAGTCGTGCCCGTGCCAGAAGCAGCCGTGCACGAAGATGGCGAGCCTGCGCCCCGCAAGCACGATGTCCGGCCGGCCAGGCAAGTCCTTGCGGTCCAGGCGGTAGCGGGCGCCGAGCCGCCACAGCATCCGTCGCACGACGCGCTCGGGCGTCGTGTCGCGCGCCTTGACCCGCCGCATCACCGCCGAGCGCTCGGCGGCGGTGAAGACGTCGGTCATGCCGGTGCTCAGAGCCCGTCGAAGAGGGCGGTCGAAAGGTAGCGCTCGGCGAAGCTGGGGATGATCGTCACGATCAGCTTGCCGGCGTATTCGTCCTCCGCCGCCAGGCGGAACGCCGCCGAGAGCGCCGCGCCGGAGGAGATGCCGCCGGGCAGGCCTTCGACCCGGGCGGCGCGGCGGGCCATCTCGAAGCTCTCCTCGTTGGTCACGGTCATGACCCGGTCGATCACGCCGCGGTCGAGCACGCCGGGGACGAAGCCGGCGCCGATGCCCTGGATCTTGTTCTGGCCGGTCGGCTGGCGGCCCGACAGCACCGCCGAGACGTCCGGCTCCAACGCGATCATCTGCAGGCTGGGCTTGCGCGCCTTGAGCACCTGACCGACGCCGGTGATGGTGCCGGCGGTGCCGACGCCGGAGACGACCGCGTCCACCTTGCCGCCGGTGTCGTTCCAGATCTCCTCGGCGGTGGAGACGCGGTGCACGAGCGGGTTGGCCGGATTCTCGAACTGTTGCGGCATCACGGACCCGGGAATCTCGGCGAGCAGCTCCTGGGCGCGGGCGACGGCGCCCCGCATGCCCCTCTCCGCCGGCGTGAGCTCCAGCCGCGCGCCGAGCAGGATCAGCATCTTGCGCCGCTCCATCGACATGGAGTCGGGCATGACGAGGATGATCGGATAGCCCTTGGCCGCGGCCACGAAGGCCAGCGCGATGCCGGTGTTGCCGCTGGTGGGCTCAATGATCGGCGCCCCGGGCTTGAGGATGCCGTTGGCCTCCATCGCCTCGATCATCGAGGCGCCGATGCGATCCTTCACGCTGGCCAGCGGATTGAAGAACTCCAGCTTGGCGAGCACCTCGCCCTTGGGCTTCAGCTCGGCGGTGAGCCTGGGCAGCCGCACCAGCGGCGTGTCGCCGACGGTGTCGATGATCGAGTCGTAGATCTTGCCGCGCCCGGCGCGCTTGAAGCGGGCGCCGTCGTAGGGCTTGGAGGGGACGGTCGTGGCGGCCATGGCGTTCGTCTCGGAGAGGTGTTTCGCGCGCCACATTAGGCCCGCGCGACGAGACTTGTCCGCGAGAAATCGTGGCCGGCTATTCAGCCGCGATGACGGGCGCCGCGGCCAGCAGCGGCTCCAGCAGCTGCTCGGCGAGATGCCGCACGACCGGGACCGCGACGCCGTCGCCGATCACGCGCCAGGCGGCGGTCTCACCGGCGGGCAGCTGGTAGGACTCGGGCAGACCCATCAGCCGCGCGCCTTCTCGGGCGGTGAGCCAGCGGCTGCGGACGCGGCCGCGATCGGCGACAATCAAAAGCTGTCGGGACGAGCCGCCGCCCGGCGTTCTGAGGCACCCGGCCAGACCGTCGAGGCGGAGCTCCGCCCGCTGACGGCGATGGCCATCCTCGACACGCACGCGGCGATAGACGGCGCCGACCACACGACCGCCGCCGGCCACGGCCGCATCCAGGCGCGCCCGGTGCAGCGGGCCGAGCTGGGCGAGCAGCGCCTTCGTCTCGGCCGGCGTGCGCCAGCGAACAAGCCCGTCGGGCTCGAGCCGGTCGGCGAGCGCCGTGTTGCGGGCCGGCGGCGCGTCGAGCCGCCACCAGACCCACCGGCGCTTCAGCGCCTCGGGCAGGCGCTCGGCCGCGCGGCGGACGGCCGGTGTTGTGCTTGCGGCCGTCCCCGTGATAGCCGGCGGGGCGGCGCGGGCGGCGATCAGGAAGGCGCGCGGCCGCGATTGCGGGAGGAAGGCCGCGGCGTCGATCTCGACCGCGCCAAACAGGTAGCCGGCTCGCGCAAAAGCCGCGCCGATCGCCGCCACGTCCGCGCCGCCCTTCGAGGTCAGGAGTCCGGCGACATTCTCGAGCACGATCGCGCGCGGGGCGCGGCCTTCGGCGTTCAGCGCCTCGATCAGCCGCCAGAAGCCCCAGAACGCCGAGGATCGCCGGCCCGCCAACCCGGCGCGCTCGCCGGCCAGGCTGAGGTCCTGGCACGGGCTCGAGGCCCAGGCGAGGTCGGCGCGTCCGGGGAGATCGGACGCTTCGACCGCCCAAACGTCCCGCTCAACGAGATGCGCGTCGCCGAAATTGGCGCGATAGGTCCGGGCTTTGAGGGGATCGACGTCATTGGCGAAGGTGCAGGCCCAGCCCAACCCGAGGCGAGCCATGCCGCCGCCGGCGAAGAATTCGTAGACGAGGAGCGGCGCGCGACTCATGTGCGCCGGAGCTTAACCGAAAGTCGCCTAGCGGGCGGCCTCGCCCGGCGTGATCAGGTGGCCGCTGTGGCCGGCGCGCAGGTTCGGCGCGGGCAGCAGCAGGCCCAGCGTGACCCCGAGCAGGGCGCCGAGAGCGAGGATGAGGACCGAGAGGTTCGCGGACCGGTTCATTTGTACAAGCTTGGCAGATCAGGGTGTGCGTTCCGTTACGCTGGCGCGAAAAGGTCGGATCACCGGCCGTCCGCGGGGTCGCCGCGCGCGGCGTTTTCCTGAAAGCGCCTAAGCTTGCCGCACGCCGAAAGACTTGACCGCCGGCCGCCCAAACGCGCTCAATGGGGCGGAACGAAAGAGGAAACGACCATGGACAAGGCCTACGATCTCGTCGTCCGGGGCGGCCTGGCGCACGACGGCCACGGCTCGGCGCCGCGGGAAGCTGACGTCGCCATCAAAGACGGCCGGATCGCCGCCGTCGGTCAGGTCAGCGGCGCCGGCGCCGAGGAGATCGACGCGCGCGGCAAGCTGGTCGCGCCGGGCTTCGTCGACATCCACACCCACTACGACGGCCAGGCGACCTGGGAATCGCGCATGCAGCCCTCGTCCTGGCACGGGGTCACCACGGTGGTGATGGGCAATTGCGGCGTGGGCTTCGCGCCCTGCCGGCCCGACGACCACGACCGGCTGGTGCGGCTGATGGAGGGCGTCGAGGACATCCCCTTCCCGGTGCTCACCGAGGGCCTGCCGTGGAACTGGGAGAGCTATCCCGACTATCTCAACACGCTGGCCGAGCGGCGATTCGACGTCGACATCGGCAGCCAGCTGCCGCACGCCGCGTTGCGCGTCTATGTGATGGGCCAGCGCGGCGTCGACCGCGAGCCGGCCACCGAGAGCGACATCGCCGCCATGGCCGCGCTCGCCAAGGAGGCGATGGAGGCCGGTGCGATCGGCTTCGGCACGTCG